>NZ_CP019082.1:4800000-5137193 GCF_001956985.1 Paludisphaera borealis | reverse complement strand
ATAGCGATTCCGTCCGTTTTCACCAACGCCATTCCCGAGCCGTCGCCCAGCCGCCACACCCGGGCCGTAAGATGCGAAGTCGCGGGGCTTTGGATCGCCTGCGCAGCCGCGCCGCCAGGCGTCTCCTGGTACGCTCGTAGACGGGGTCTCGTTCGGAATATCCGGAAGCCGACGCATGGGAGGGGGACGGTTTTTTCGGGGGAAGCCTCGCGCATCGTGACAATGGTAGTATGATACAGGTCGAGAGCAGGCCGCGACATGCGGCGAGAGCGGCGAAGCCGGTCGAGGAAGGGAGCCTCTGATGGAACGACGCGCGAGAGCGGGTACCGCCCTGATCCTGTTCTGGAGCCTCGGCCTGGCGGCGGCCGGCGCCCAGGAGCCGGCGGCGAAGCCGAAGGAGCCAGCGCCGACGGCGAAGCCGGCGACCGACGACGACCCGACCGCCCCGGCCCGCCGGCGGATGGTCCAGCGCCATCTGGTCGAGCGGGGGATCAAGAACCCCCGCGTCCTCGACGCCTTCCGGACGGTCCCCCGGCACAAGTTCCTCCCCCCCAAGACCAGCCGGCAGGCCTACGATGACGAGTCGATCCCGATCGGCGAGGGCCAGACGATCACCCCGCCGTACGACGTCGCGTTCATGACCGAGGTCCTCGACCCCAAGCCGACCGACAAGGTCTATGAGGTCGGCACCGGCTCCGGCTACCAGTCGTCGATCCTCTCGCGACTGGTCAAGGACGTGTACTCCGTCGAGATCCACCGGCCGCTCGGCGAGCGCGCCGCGAAGGTCCACAAGGAACTGGGGTACACCAACATCCACACAAGGATCGGCGACGGCTACGAAGGCTGGCCCGACGCGGCCCCGTTCGACGCGATCATCGTCACCTGCGCCCCTCATCGCATCCCCAAGCCCCTGATCGACCAGCTCAAGGAGGGAGGCCGGATGGTGATCCCCCTGGGCGACCGGTTCAACCAGATCGTCCACCTGATCATCAAGAAGGACGGCAAGTTGATCGACAAGGAGCTGAAGCCGACGCTGTTCGTGCCGATGACCGGCAAGGCGCTCAGCGAGCCGGCCGAGCCCAAGCGGTCGCCGGCCCCGACGTCGACGCCGAAGGCCGGGCGCGATTCTCAGAAGCCGAAAGCTCCCGCGAACGACGGAGGGGCCTCGTGACCAGGTATACGTCGCTCGTCCTGACCGTTTTGGGCCTTGCCAGCGTCCTCGTCCCGGCGACCGCCCCGTCGTGCCGGGCCCAGTCCGCGCCGGAGATCGTCCGGACGCCTCCTCCCGCGCGCGACGATCTGGAGACGGACGCGAACGCGGACGGCGTCCCCGACGGCTGGTACAACGCCCGCGACGCCGTCATCCAGACGACCGGGGGGGCGTCGGGCCCCCGCTTCATCCGGTTCGAATGCCTCCATCGCGGCCGCCCCGCGCGGCTCAGCCGGGCGTTCGGCATCGACGGTCGCGAGACCGAGGCGATCGTGATCGGCCTCTGGATCCGCTCGAAGAATGTTCAGCACGGCGAGCGGATGGGCGAGGAGCCCAGCCTCATGATCGACTTCCTGGGCGACGAGCTGCGCACGCTGTCGCGCGGGCTGATGGGCCCCTGGACCCACGCCGTCGGCGACCGCTGGACCCGGGTGGCGAAGCGGATCGCCGTCCCCCCCGGAACGCACGACGCCATCATGTCGGTCGGCCTGCTCGGCGCCTCCGGCACGCTCGACGTCGACGGCCTGACCTTCGACCTGATTCCGCGACGGCCGACCGAGGCGACCAACCTGGTGGTCAACGGCGACTTCGAGCTGGGCGACCCCGCGCCGACCTACTGGGTCGTCAACGGCGAGGCCCACCGGACGTTTCCCGGCCACGATTCCGCGTCGGCGGTCGAGCTGTCGAAGTCGGGCGCCCGGGTCTTGACCGGCCTGGCCTTGCCGGTCGACGGCGTGACTTCGTTGCAGATCTCGCTTTCCGCCAAGGCCCAGGGCCTGCGCGGCGGCGGCGGTGCCGTCGCCTCGTTCTACTTCCTCGATCCCGCCGGCGAGCCGCTCGCGGGAGGTGGGGGCGTCCCGGCGTTCCAGTGGGCCGGCTCGTTCGATTGGCGAGACCAACAAGCGGTCGTCCGCGTGCCCCAAGGGGCGCATCGGGCGGTCGTCCAGTTCGAGAAGACCGACGGCCTCGGCTCGATCCGCATCGACGACGTCGAAGTCGTCAGCTCGCCCAACCCCGAACTGACGAGCTGGACCCCGTTCCACGTCGAGGACGACGTCGACGACTGGCTCAAACTCCCCCCCTCGACGACGATCGCCCCCCGGTCGGCCCTCGACTTCTCGTTCCTCCACGACGGCCACGCCGGATCCAAGGGCTTCGTCACGGCGAAGGACGGCCGACTCCAGTTCAGCCGGGGGGGCGGGCCCAGTTCTTCGGCGTCAGCCTGATCGCGCCCGCCGCGTTCCTTGAAGCCGAACGGGCCGACGCGCTGGCCGACCGCCTGGCCCGATCGGGCGTCAACCTCGTGCGGATCGGCGACCTCGACACCCCGCTCGGACCCAACCGCAGCCTGATCGACGACACCCGCGACGACACCAAGGAGTTCGACCCCAACGCCCTGGAGCGGCTCGACCACCTGATCGCCGCCCTCAAGGCCCGAGGCGTCTACGTGGCCTTGGAGCTTCAGAGCAACCGCCGGTTCCGGGACGACGACGGCGTGAAGTCGGCCGGCCTGCTTCCCGCCGGCGGCGGCCCGGCCTCGATCGTCGACCCCGTCCTCGACAAGCTGACGCTCGATACGTCGCTGGCCTTGCTGGGCCACGTCAACGGCGAGACCAAGCTGGCGCTCCGCGACGACCCCGCCCTCGCCTGGGTGACAATGGCCGGCGAGATCTCCCTGTTCGACCTGATCGACCATCCCGACGCCCTGCCCGCCCCCTACGCGGCCGAGCTGCGGACGCGCGCCGAGAAGACCGTGGGAGGCGCCGGACGGCGGTTCTGGCAGGGCGTCGAATCCGCCCACTGGAAGGAACGGGCCGACAAGCTCCGCAAGAGCGGGGTGCGCGCGCCGATCGCCAGCGTCTCGCACTGGCGGCGCGAGCCCGAATTCGTCAGCGCCCTCGGAGCCCCCGGCCTCGACCTGATCGACGACCGCCTCTACTGGTCGCCGTCCACCTGGATCGCCCCCGAGATGCGGTCGCAACTCTGGAGCCTGGACGGCGGCCTGACGTCGGGCGCCAGTCGCAAGACGACCTCCGGAAAACCCTACGTGGTCGGCCAGTGGTGCCCGCAGACCAACGGAGCGTGGGCCTTCCCCCACGAGGCGGCCGACCAGCTCCTCGCCGCCGCGACCGCCTCTCACGAAGACTGGGACGCCCTGGTGCGCCGGGGGTCTTCGTCTACCCGCAGGTGTGGGGCGATGGACCGGTCGGGACCGTGGGGGGGAGGACATCTTCCAGATCCCCGAGGTCGCCAACGGCTCGCCGCAGGTCTACGCCGTCTGGCCGCACGCCGCGTCGATCCTGCTCAGGGGCCAGGCCGACAAGACCGAGAAGGGGAACGCCCGCGACGCCGATCGGCGGAAACACCAGACGCCGGGCTGGGACCCCACCCGCGCCGCGCTGACGATCAACACCCCCTACACCCAGGGGCTCGCGGGCTGGATCGGCGGCCAGACCGCCTCGTTCCCCGCCTTGAAGGTCTCGTCCGCCACGACGTTCTCGGTAGTCGTCGCGTCGTCGGTCGGCCCCGAGCCGATCGCCTCGGCCAAGCGGCTGCTGGTCACGGTCGTCGCCCGGGTCGAGCCCACGGGCTTCCGCTGGGTCGACCCCTGGAAACGCGACACGGCCGACCCGGGCCGACCGCCGTTCCTCCAGCAACCGGTCGAGGCCCGCGTCGAATGGCTGCGCAAGGGGCCGGTCAAGGCCTACGTCCTGGACAACACGGGCAAGCGGGTCGGCCCCGCCAAGCTCGAATCGCTCGCCGGCGACGAGGGCGTCGCCCTGGTCGTCGACGGCCGCGCCGCCGCGTTCCACTGGGAGCTGATCGTCGAATGAGGGTCGTCGTGACGGGAGGCGCCGGCTTCATCGGATCGCACCTGGTCGACCGCCTGCTGCGCGACGGCCGCGAGGTGGTCGTGGTCGACGACTTCGATCCGTTCTACGCCCGGGCGCTCAAGGAGGCGAATCTGGCCGCCGCCCTCGCCAACCCGCGATGCCGGCTGGTCGAGCTGGACGTCCGCGACGCGCACGGGGTCGAGGCCCTGCTCCAGGCCTTTCGGCCCGACGCGATCGTCCACCTGGCGGCCAAGGCCGGGGTCCGGCCGAGCATCGCCGAGCCCGCGCTGTACGCCGACGTCAACGTGGTGGGGACGGTCCGCTGGCTCGAGGCGGCGTCGCGGATCGAGCCCCGGCCGCGGTTCGTGTACGCGTCCAGTTCGAGCGTCTACGGCGACCGCTCCACCGCCCCGTTCCGCGAGACCGATCCGGTCGACGCGCCGGTGAGCCCCTACGCGGCGTCCAAGAAGGCCTGCGAGCTGATGGCCCACGCGTTCCACCACCTCCACGGCCTGCCGGTGACCGGGCTGCGGTTCTTCACGGCCTACGGGCCGAGGAACCGGCCCGACCTGGCCGTCGCCTCGTTCGCCCGGCGGATCGACCGCGGCGACCCGGTGCCGATGTTCGGCGACGGCCGCACCCGCCGCGACTACACGTTCGTCGAGGACGTCGTCGACGGCGTCGTCCGGGCGATCGACCGTTGCACGGATCATCATCTGTACAACCTAGGGAACTCCCACCCGATCGAGCTGCGGACCATGATCGAGATGCTCGGCGAGGCGCTCGGCAAGACGCCGAGGATCGAGCGGCTTCCGGAACAGCCGGGCGACGTCCGCCAGACCTTCGCCGACGTCTCCAGGGCCGCCCAGGAACTGGGCTATCAGCCCAAAACGCCGTTCCGCGAGGGCCTGGACCGTTTCGTATCGTGGTTCCGAGGGGCCGATCACTGAAACGAGAGGCGAGGAGGGCGGGCGAGGCGAGGCGAGGCGGGATTCGTGACGAACCGCCCCGCCGGGAAAGAAGAGTCGGCCGCGTCGCGGGATCGGACGCGGCGGCTCGTTCAGATCATGTCCTTGAGGGCCTTCAGCGGCAGGATCTTGATGGCCTTGCGGGCCGGCTTGGCCTTGATCGTGATCTGCTCCTTGGTGGCCGGGTTGAAGCCCGGGCGCGCCTTGGTGGCCGGCTTGTGCACGACCTTGATCTTGAGCACGCCGGGGATCACGAACAGGCCCGGGCCCTTCTTGCCCAGCTCCTTGCCGAGCAGCTCGACCAGGCCGTCGAAGACCGAGGCGACGTCCTTCTTGCTCAACTGCGTCTTGTCGGCCAGGGCGCTGAAGATCTCGGTCTTGGTCGCGGGCTTGGCGGCCGGCTTTTCGACTGCGGCCGGTTTGGTCTCGGCGGCCTTGGGGGCGGCTTTGGCGGCGGCTTTCTTGGCCATCGGGGAAATATCCTCCTGTGAGAGGTCGAAGCCTTAACTCATGGCGAACCAGTCGGTTCCCCTCTCTCCAATGAGAGCGGCCGGCGAGGTTCCTGCCGATCGTTTTCGACGATTATGCCGGAAACCTCCACAGAAAATCAGGCGCAACTCGCGAAATTCCTGAATTTTCCGGGATTTCGGGGCTTCGGAACGCTCCAGACCTCGTTTTTCACGGGATTTCGACCCCGACGGCCGTTCCGGATCAAACCGCGACCCCTTGCCAGCGCGGCTCGAAACCCATCAGAAACAGGCCCGTCGCCGAGATCACGTCGACCATGAACCCGGCTCCGGCGTACGCCTCGGCGCTCTGCACCGCCTGGCCGAAGTCCGTGAACGCCCGACGCATCTCGCGAGAGCCGTCGCTGATCCTTAACATCACCGTCGGACTGGTGGAGCGAGCTTCGTTCACCATGTTCGCAATCCTTATGACCATCCCTCACCCAAATGAGACGCGGATCCATCCAGCAGGTTGTCCCATTTCAAGATCAACACGGCTACGCATGCAAGCAAGCGATCAAGCGATCTTCCCCTGGGGCCATGGCCTTCAGAGGAGCACGGACGTCAGACCTACGGAGGATGTCGCGGCTTGTGCCGCGCGGATTTTCGGGTTTCCGAAGAACGCCCCCGGGCGGGCCGCGACGCGGGAAATCACGGGGTTTCGCCGGCGGATCAAGAGCCGCGGGCCTGGGCGCAGGTCCTCGTTCTTCTCAGGCTGGAATCGCCGCGATACCATCATCGCACGCTCATGTGTAAACGCCGTGAGGACGGCATCAAGTTCCCGAGAACTCCGCCGCCGCGGTCGGGAACCGGGATCAATCGCCCGAGGCCTTCGCGGTCGCGCGGCGGGGGTCGGGGACGCCGTGGCGGAGGCCGGCGGCGTCAACGACGATGGTGTTGGCGACGCCCTGGCGGCCGACCGTCCGCCAGGCGTGGCCCCGGGCGGTCAGGCCCTTCAGGGTCGGCTCGGGCCAGTCGCGCCCTTCCAGGTACAGGACGTCCGGGAACCACGGGTGGTGCGTTCGAGGGGCGGCGACGGCCGCCTGGGGGTCGAGGCTGAATTCGAGCACGTTCAGGACGATCCAGAGCGTGGTGTTGGGGATCGTCCGCCCCCCGGCGAGCCGGCGACCAGGCGGACCGCGCCGTCCTTGAGCGCCAGGGTCGGACACTGCGAGCTGAGCATCCGCTTGCGGGGGGCGATCAGGTTGGGGGCCGTGCCGATCGCGCCGGCGTCGTCGGTGCGGCCGGGCCTCAGGTTGAAGTCGCCCATCTCGTTGTTCAGCAAGAACCCCGCCCCCGTGACTACGGCCTTCGACCCGTACGAATCCTCCAGGGTATACGTAAGGGCGACCGCGCCGCCGGCGGCGTCCATGGTCGAGAGGTGGGTCGTGTGGTTCGACTCGGCGGCCGACACGATCGGGAACGGGGCGAGCGCCGCGCTCGGGGTCGCCTGCTCGCCGATGCCGCCGGCCAGGGCGTCGGCGGCGGCCTTCGAGGTCAGCTCGGCCGTCGGCACGTCGACGAAGTCGGGGTCGGCCAGCCGGTCGGCGCGCGTGAAGTACGCCCGACGCATCGCCTCGGTCACCCGGTGGAGCGTCCGGGGGGATCGAGGACCATCGGCCTTGAGGTCGTACCGCTCCAGGATGTTGAGCATCTGGCAGAGGACGACGCCCCCCGACGACGGCGGCCCCATGCCGTAGATGTCATGCCCGCGGAAGGTCGTCTTCACCGGCGGACGCTGCTTGGCCTCGTAGCCGGCGAGGTCGTCGCGGGTGACGAAGCCGTCCTGCTCAGCCATGTAGGCCGCGATCAGCTCGGCGGTCTTCCCCTTGTAGAACTCGTCGGGGCCGCCGACGGCGATCCGTTCGAGGGTCGCGGCGAGATCGGGCTGAACCAGCCGATCGCCGGCCTTCCAGGGCTGTCGGTCGGGCCGCTGATACGCGGCGACCGACTCGGGGAAGTCGACCAGCCGGCCGTGGTAGTCGCGCCTCGCCGGGCCGGTCGGCTCGACGGTCCGGGGCCGCAACTGGTCGTTGAGGGCGTCGGCCAGTTCGGCCGAGATCGCGAACCCCTCGCGGGCCAGCCGCGCGGCGGGGGTCACCAGGTCGCGCCAAGGGAGCTTGCCCCACTTCGCATGGGCCAGGCCCAGGCCGCGAACCGTCCCCGGGACGCCCGCCGACCACGCCCCGGCGCGGTGGCGAGGCCGCAGCTCGCCCTTGCCGTCGAGATACATCCGGGGCGTCGCCGAGGCCGGCGCGGTCTCCCGGAAATCGACGGTCACCACCTCGCGCGATCCGGGCAGGTAGGCGACGAGGAATCCGCCGCCCCCCAGATTCCCTGCTTCCGGCAGGGTCGCCGCCAGAGCGAAGGCCGTCGCCACCGCCGCGTCGATCGCGTTGCCCCCCTGGCGGAGGGCCTCCCGACCCGCGCCGGCCGCGTTCCCTTCCTGCGCCACGGCGACGTGCTTCGAGAACGCCCCCCCCTGGCCCGCGCCGACCGCGACGGGCTCGAACACGCCCAGCCAGGCGATCGCGACCGTCGTCAGAACCACGGGAATGCGAAGCTCCATCATCAGTCGTCCACCCAGGTAGTGCCCTCGGCGTGGCGAAACGGGCCGACGGTGGCCGCATCATACCATGTTCTGAGGGCCGATCCCACTTTGTCCGCAATTAACGCTTAATAAAGCCTTTTTCGGCGTTCCAACGTTGCGAAAAAACCTCATGGTGCATTAAAAATTCTTTACTTGTTCTGACGTCGCCGGTGGTCGGCGTTCGCTTCGGGGTCCGGGAGGGGCCAAGGGTTTCGTTGGGTCTGACAACCCTTGGCCCGCGCGTGGTCAGTTCGCCGAGGGGAGACCGAAGTCGCCGGCGGTGTTGCGGTAGAAGGTGTGAATGTGGTTGGCCTCGTCCTGCTTGATGTTGAAGTCGATGTAGAGCGCCGGGCCCTGGAGGCGGAAGGCGTGAGGCTTGGCGGGGTCGGCCGGTCCGTACCAGGCGAAGTGGTACGTCTGGGGGGCCCTGGCGAGCTTGTCGGCGAGGTCGTTGCGGATCGGCTCGGGGAAGTTGACCTGGTAGGCCGAGACGAACTTGGTCAAGAGAGCGCGCTGGCTGGCGTTGAGCTTGTCGGTCGAGATCCCCACCGGCGCCGGCAGTTCGGGCCGGGCCGAGTTGGGCGTGGTGGTCACGTCGGGGACGTCCTCGGAGACGATCGCCTCCTTGCGCTGGGCGTCGTCGAGCGACGTGATCAGGGCGTTGGCCGGTTCCTCGATCTCGACGAGGTTGCGCAGCCCCTTGCGTCCGCCGTCCTTCACCTTCGCGGGATTCGAACCGAACATGAACGGGGTGGCTGAGACGACCTTGCCGTCCTTGAGCGTGAAGTTGAGCGACAGGTGGTGCCCCTCGATCCGCCATCCCCATTCGCCCTGGTCGCCCGGGGTTCCGAAGACGCTGACGTAATAGAGTTCCGGGTCGCGGACCGGGCCGGTGCCGTGCTCCTGAACGCGGAGGATCTCCTCGTAGCTCATGATCGTGGTGGCCTTGAGCACTCCCTTGGTCGACAGCCCGGTGTTGAGCAGGCCGAAGGCGAGGGCGCGCTGGTCGGCGGTCAACTCCTTGATCGGCAGCCCGTTCCGCGGCCGGGGAATCCAGTGCCAGTTGAACCGCTCGGGACAGTCGAAGGCGAAGCTCGCCTGGGCCCGATGCGTATCGTCGAGCGCCCCGAGGAACCGCTGGGCGGCCTCGGCCATGGCCGTTCCCGTCTCATCAGCCCGGGCCGACGTGTTGAACGGCGAGAAGGAAAGGCAGGCCAGGGCCAGAACGGGGAGGAATCGCTGCATCATCCAAACTCCGAAGGTGCGACCACCAAAAGAGAAACGTTCGGAACGGGGACCGACCGCCGACGCGGCCGATCTCGAACGACTGAACCCGCCGACGCGTTGCTCCACGATTCTTCAACACATACAGGTAGCCGACCCGTTACCGCAATCCAAGGGCCGTCCCCGAGAAAACGGCCGCTTCACGAATTTTTTCGGTCTCCGATGGATTCGAAATACGAACCATCATCACGCCTTCGGGACACTGGGCCTCACGAAAATGGGGCATCGCCTCGGCAGGGTGCGGCCCCGGGCGCGACGCGGCCTGCGAGGGGATTCACGCGCTGGCGGTTCGGGGCCGTATCCGGAACGTCGCGGGGCGATGCGGGGCGGCCATCGGCCGTCGGGCTCGGCGGATTGGCTTCCTTCGCGCCGTTTTTGGGCGTTCGGCAAGGTTGTTCCCCCGCCTCAAGCAGCTTGGCGAGGTAATCGGTCATCCCCTCGGCGACGAGGTTCTCGATCGGGTCGGACCGGTACGACGACGGCCGAGCGGCCGGCTTCCGGGTGACGGGAGGATTGGCTTCCTTCGTCGCTTTTTTCGACGCGGCGCGGAGCTTCGCCAGAAGGTCGATGGTCCGGAGCAGCTCGCGGGTCCGGGCGGTCTGGAACCGTCGGAGCCGCTCGGCGGCGTCGCTGGCGCTGAAGGACGCTTGCTCGGCGAGTTCGAGCGCCTCGTCCCCCTCGATCTCTTCGAGGGCGACGAGCAGATCCTGAAGCCGTTCGATTTCGCGCTCGGCGATGCCCCGGAGGAACGCCACGCCCGCCTCGGGACTCTCGGGCCGGGGGACGATCTCGCGCCAGACCCGCCAGGCGCTGAACGCCGGATCTTCATAGGGGGTCATTTCTTGCATCTGGAGCCAGAACCGGGTGCCCCATTTCTCCTCGATCGTCTCCCAGGCCAGAAAGACTTCGTTCAGCTCGGGGTCGTCGATCGCGGCGAGCGGCTGCTTGCCCAGCAATCGGACGAATTTGAACTGATCGAGGAAGGTCCAGTCCTCGTTCGAGATGATGAGACAACGCATTTCGACCCAGCGGTCGAGCAGCCATCGAGCCCCTTCGGGCGATTCTTCGAGCCGGGCGACGAAGGCCGAGGGGTCGTCGGACCACGCCGGCCCCGAGGTCGGCAACAGCCGTTTTCCCGCCATGTAAAACAGCTTACGGCCGAGGTCGCAGACCTTCTCGGTGCGTCTGGCCTTGGATTTGAGCATCGCCTTTCTGACTCGACGGGCGAGCAAGGCGGTTTCATAACGCTCGGCCCGGTCGAGGCTCCAGGAGATCCGGGCGGCCCGGCTGACCAGCTCGCGTTCGATGGCGTTGGTCGGCTGGTAATCGTCGACCCACTCCTGGATCTTGGCCTCCAGTTCGGCCGGATCTTCATGGGGCAGGATCGGGTTGACGGTCTTGGCGCGCATTCCGTGTTTCAGGGCGTTGAGCCTCGCTCGGGCCTTGCCCTCGTCGGATTTCGGCCCACAGCTTTTTTTGGCGTTGGAACGGTTGGCCTGAATCTGGGCGTCGGTAGCCATGGAGCGGGCGTCTCCTCAGAGGGGGCGTCGTCGATGAGGCCTCTAAGGATTAAGATGCGCCGGATCCCCGTTCTCAGAAAAAACTGCGGATCATTCCGATTATTCCAACGAGTAACCGCGTCAGGAAGACGGCCCCGAATCCAAACCATGATGACGCCGCAGCGATACCCGGCCTCATGAAAATGGAACATCGCGGCGACCAGGTCCTGATACGAGCGCGAAGCGCCGAAGAGTGAATTTCCGGACGGCCGTTCGAAATCGATCCACTCGCTGACGCTTCGGGCTCGTATCAGGAGGCCGCCCGTGGGCGTCACCGGCTGGGGCTGGTGAACTGGATGTCCAGGGTGCGGAGGTAGGTTTGCAGGCCGGCGTCCTGGATCGGCAGGAGGTACGCGGGCTGGCCGGATTCGTTGTAGTGGGCGTGCCAGTAGCCGGGGGGGGTGACGAAGGCCGAGGCCGGCTTCCAGTCCATGCGGTCGGGCTCGACGATCTGGCCCTGGTCGTCGAGTTCCTGGCCGACGAGGGTGTAGCAGCCGGGCTTGCAGTCGAGGATCAGGTCGAGGGCGACGGACTGGTGCCGATGCGGCAACTGGACGGCGGCGACGGGGAGGATGCCGAACATCGCCCAGAGGGTGGGGGTGACGGTCAGGGTCTTGTCGCAGGCGCGGTTGGCCAGCAAGACGCTGATGCGGCTGCGGTTGGCCGCGTGGGGGTCGGCGGCGGCCTTGGCCAGCTCGGCCTTGGCGACTTCGGCGCGGTAGAGGGTCGGGCGGAACGTCGGCGACTCGGCCCGGGCGCCCAAATAACGAAGCATGGGCTCGTCGTGGACCCAGTAGAACGCGGCGTCCTCGTCGGCCTCGTGGACCGCCTCGCCGCCGGCCGGCAGGGTCAAGAAGTCGCCGGCGCCCCAAGGGAAGCTGAGGCCGTCGAACCGCGACCGCCCCTTGCCCCGGATCACGTAGTAAAGCTGCGACGAGGCGTTGGGCCGGAGCCCGATCGACTCGCCCGGCCGGATATGGACGAAATTGGCGCACAGGCTCGGAGTGCTCGCGGGCCCGGCGCAGCCCAGCTCGCGGCTGAGGTCCAGGGGCAACGCCCGCGTCGGCCCCTGCTCGTGCAGCGAGGCCGGGAACTCGGCGTAGGGAATCCGCGGAATCGCCCCCGAACTGAGCGGATCGGCGGCCCGGCTGTACTCGAAGTACAATCCGTCGCGCGTCAGCTCGTCGATCTCGGCGCCGGCGTCGATCTTCTTCGCTTCCTGAGTCGTCGTCGTGGCGGCCATGAGCGGCCCTCCTTCCCTCGCGGTTGAAACGGCGTCAAGCCTATCCCACAACTCCATTGTGGGCGAAAAACGGCGGCCGGTGAAGATCGGAGGGGAAGGGTTGGTCGGTTCAGGCGTGGAGCCGGCCCGTCCTGCACCGTCCAAACGGAGGGCGATCTTGAGGTTGACCGATGAGGGAATAAAACCTAGAGTCCCGGCCGTTTCGTCTGGATACTTGAGACAATCTCGACACGAACCACGGATTGGGAGACGCAACGAGATGATCGCAAAGGATCGCGGTCGGAGGGCCAAGGCCCTGGTGTTGGGGCTGACGCTTCTGGGAGGTGCGGCGACCGCCCAGGCGCAGCAAACGACGGGTAAGACGCGGGCCGGCGCGGCCAAGGCGGCCCCTGCCGGCGGCCAGGCGGCCGAGACGAAAGTCCGGCTCGATCAGATAACGGACGTCCCCGGTCTCAAGGAGACCGCGGTCCCGGTCAACCCCACCGACGCGATCGCCATCGTGAACGGCCAGATCATCTCGCGACAGCAGCTCGCCGACGAGTGCGTCGCCCGCAAGGGCAAGGAGATCCTCGAGACCCTGATCAACCGCCAGATCATCGATCAGGCCCTCAAGGCGCGGAAGCTCGACATCACCGCCGCCGAGATCGACGCCGAGATCGACAACGTGGCCAGTCGCTTCGGCATCGGCCGCGAAGCCTGGCTGCGGACGCTCGACAAGGAGCGCGGGATCAGCCCGCTTCAGTACGCCCGCGACATCATCTACCCGGCCCTGGCCCTGCGCAAACTGAGCACCGGCCTCGTCCAGGTCACGCCCGACGACCTCAAGAAGGCCTTCGAGGCGCAGTACGGCGACAAGCTCCGCTGCCGGATCATCATGGTCGACAAGATCACCAAGGCCCAGGACATCTGGGAAGCGCTCCGCAAGAACCCCGGCGGGTTCGAAAAGATCGCGCAGGAGCAGTCGATGGACCTGGGCACCCGCTCGCTCGGCGGCCTCCTGTCCGAGCCGATCACCCGCCACGCGCACCCCGAGAACGTCGCCGACGCCGCGTTCCAGCAGCTCGTCGACGGCGACCCCAACGACAAGGACCCCAAGCACAAGCCCAAGAACGGCGAGGTCACCGGCCCGATCCAGGCCAGCGAGTCGACCTGGGTCCTGCTGCGCCGCGAAGACCTCATCCCGGCCATCGCCAACGTCTCGCTGAAGGATGAGAACATCCGCAAAAAGACGTATGAGATCATCTACGAGGTGAAGCTCAAGGAGCAGATGGGCGTCGTCTTCGAGCAGTTGATCAAGCAGGCCGCGATCGAGAACAAGCTCGTCGGCTCGATCCAGATGGCCAACGAGGAGAACGATCCCGACTTCCGGGTCGACAAAGACGTCAAGCTGATGAGCAACGCGGCCGACGGCGTCCCGGCCTCCGACGGCAAGGCTCAGGCGGCCGCTGCGGCCGGCACGGCCCCCGCCAAGGCGAAGCTCCCTCGGCCCGCCGCCCTCTCATCCGACGCCGGCGCCCAGTTCGACAAGGGCCACCTGACCCCGGCCAAGGCCCCGGCCGCTCCGGCCGCGAACCCCGCCGCCGTGACCCCGACGCCGGGCTCGCCCAACTGAGCGAGCCGCCCCGACTCGATCCAGACCAGACGCCTCCCCTGGCGAGCGCGGGCGAACCCCCGCGCTCGCCGCGCGGGAGGCGCCCTCGGCTGGCGGGCTGGCTTGTCGTTCGTCCCTGGTCGTCCGTGTTCCTCTCAAGGCGGTAGTCGAAGCGTATGAACACGTCCGCCCCCCGATTTCGGTCGTCGTCCCTTGTGGGCCTTTGCATCGCGATGGCGGCCGCCGCGACCGGCTGCGGCACCACCAAGACGTCTGGCACCGTGCGCACCGGGACCGAGCAGCTCTTGCTCACCAACGCCTGGGACACCGCCCTGACGAAGATCGACTTCCGCCCGCTGACCGGCGTCCCGGTCTACCTCGACACCACCAACGCGACGGCCGTCGACCAGGGCTGGGTCGTCTCCAGCCTCAAGGAAGCGATGCTCAAGCAAGGGGTCTTGCTCCGCGCCAAGCCCGAGCAGGCCCAGTGGATCGTCGAGGCCCGCATCGGCGCGTACGGGACCGACGCCTCCAGCTTTCTGCTGGGCATCCCCCAGACCACCATCCCGCCAAGCTTCACGGGCGTTCCCACCGGCACCATCCCCGAGATCTCGCTGGTCAAGAAAAGCGACCAGAAGGCCGTCGCCAAGCTGGCTCTTTTCGCTTACGACCGAACCTCCGGCCAGCTCGTCTGGACTTCGGGCACGTCGCAGGCGAAGTCCAACGCCAAGGACGTGTACGTCGGCGGCGTCGGACCGATCCAGAGCGGCTCGATCTACCGCAGCCCCGAGTTCATCGGCATGCAGCTCCCCCTCGTCGGCGGGGCCTCCCCCGCGCTCGCGACCGACAAGCCCCGCGACGCCGCCGACGTCGCCGCCTCCCCCCTCGCCCCCTCCGCCGCCGCCAGCGACGCCCAGTCGTTCGCCCCCTGAGCCTCGGCTCGGCCGTCGACCACGCCGACGGCGAGGCCATGTCGAAAGCAACCGGCTCCTCGCGCCTAGCCGGAGTGCCACTTGAAAAGCCATACGAAGAATAGGATTTCGACGGCGAAGAGCGCGGCGAGGATCGCCAGGCCGATCGCGGTTGCGCGATCGCTCCGTTTCAAGTCCGTGAACAGCCACCAATCGAAGTTCCGAACAAGGAACGGCATCGTCAGAAAGCTCGTCGCCGCCACGCTCAACACGTTGCCGATAAAGACGCCCAGTGCTGGAACCAGGCCGGCGAGCAAGGGGTTCAGGTAAAGGAGTTCGAGCGCGACGACCGGATACAGGCCGAGGAGCACGAGCAGGGCCGTCATCCAGTCCGGCGGTCCCTTCCCTGTTTCGGGGTTGATTCGCACCCAGCCGGGGAAGGACGTCGCGAGCCGCAGCAACTCCTCGCCTTCGACGAACGCCTCGGCCTCCTTGAGCATGGCGGACCGTTCCGGAGCCGCCATCCACGCGTTCAGCTGCTCGGCCGTCTGGAACCGCAACATCGTGATCCAGTGGAAACCGCCGGGCGCCGGCGGCTGAAGATACGTTCCTTGATAACCCGGATAACGCGCCTGGGCTTGCTGCATCCGGGCGGCCCACTCGCGGTAGCCGTCCTCCATGCCGGGCTTGATTTGCGAGAAGATGACCTGCGTGACCGTCGTCCCGGGCCGCTCCGCGTCGAGAGATTCCGTCTGCATCACCTCGCCGAGGCCGCCGCCGATCGTCAAGGGCGTGAGTTCCGCCAGAATCGCCGCGCGTTCGCCGGATTGCTGCCACGCGGTGACGTGTTCCTTGGAATCGAAGTTCAGCAGGATCGTCCACGTGTCGTCGTGCTCTCCCGGCGGCAAGACGTCGCTGCTGTTGAAGCCCGGAAATGCGGCGACCACCGCGTCATACCGGCCTTTCCATGCGGCGAAGGCGTCCTCGGCGCCGGGACGGATTCTTGCAGTGGCGATCATGACGGCCGGTGAACTCATGGTGCGTCCGAGTCTCTTGGCGATTCCGCCAGACCTGAGAAAATCCGGTCGGCGCTCAGGGGGAGGCTGTGAAAGCGAACGCCCGACGCGTCGGCGAGCGCGTTACCCATGGCGGCGCTGACGGGAATGATGGGCGTCTCGCCGATCGGCTTTGCGCCGAGGGGACCGAAGCGATCGTGGGTCTCGACGAAGACGACCTCGGATCGGGGGATGTCGGCGAAGGCGGGGATGCGGTAATTCCGGAAGGTGGAATTCACGACGACGCCCGATGCGTCGATCACCATCCGCTCGAAAAGGGTCGTCCCGATCCCCTGGGCGATCCCCCCCTCAACCTGTCCCCTCGCCTGCATGGGGTTGATGATCTTGCCGGCGTCGACGGCTTGCACGCTTTGCAAGATCCGGATTTCGCCCGTGACGCGATGCACGGCGATCCGAAAACCATGCGCCTGAAAGACCGTGGAACGGGGAGAGCCGTACGCCTTGCGCGCGACGTGGAGTTTGTCTCGCAGCGGCGCCGCCTCGAAGAGTTGTCGCAGCGTGAGCGACCGATCGCCGCATCGCACGTGCTCGTCGTCGAGGCGACATCGCTCGACGGGCTCGTTCGAGATCGTGCTGGCCGCTTCAAGGAGGCTCTCCCGCAGCGCCTCGGCGGCCCTCTCGACCGCCAATGTCGCCACGCTGATGCCGGCGCTGGCGAAGGTGCCCGTGTCGTAGGGGGTCAGATCCGTGTCGGAGAAATCCATGGCGACGGCCGCCGCTCGCGTGTTCAAGACGGCGGCCGCGACCTGCCGCTGCGCATTGCGGATGCCGTTGCCGAATTCCGCGGAACCCACCGCGAGGTGGTAAGTCCCCTGGGATTTCAGCGACATATGGGCTTCCGTGCGGTGCTCCGAAGGGGCGGAGGTGTCCTGCGCGTGGATGGCGACGCCGCGCCCTTCCAGCCATTCGTCGCCGTAGGGTTTCTGCTCGCCCCGACCGCTCGCGAGCGCCTGCTCGACGAGATCAAGGCACTGATCCAGCCCGTAGCTGCCGATCACGCTGTCGTGCGGAGTCGGCCAGATGCTATGGACGGGATCGCGCGCCTGTATCATGTTCCTGCGCCGCATCGTGAATGGGTCGACGCCCAGCTTGCGGCCCAGTTCGTCGATGGCCGACTCGATGGCGAAGGCCGATTGCGTCGCCCCGTATCCCCGAAAGGCGCCCGAGGGGGGCGTGTTCGTGTAGACCGCATAGCCGGTCCCTTTCTTGTTGGGGCATCGGTAGGTGGCCATCGACGAACTCATCGACGCGCCAAGGACCTCGCCGCCGTGATTGCCGTAGGCTCCCGTGTTGGACACGGTATGGATCTGCATCGCCGTGAGGACGCCGTCCCGCTTCGCCCCCAGCTTGATCGTGATCTTCATCGGATGACGCGAGACCGACGAGGTGAACTCCTCGGACCGCGTGAATTCCCACTTCACCGGGCGGCCGGTCTTCAGCGCGGCCAGGACGCACAAGTCCTCGCTCAGCAGCTCCTGCTTGCCGCCGAACCCGCCGCCGACGTGCTCGGAAAAGACGCGGATCTGGTGGGGAAACATCTGGAACAGATAAGCGAGTTTAAGCTTGACGAGGTGAGGCGCCTGGGTGCTGGTGCGGACGTGGACGCGGCCGTCCTCGGCGCGCCAGGCGATCGAACCGTGGGTCTCCATGTGCGCGTGCTGGATCTTGGGCATCGAGAACGTGCCTTCATACACGGCGTCCGCCTCGGCGAATCCCCGGGCCACGTCACCGACCTCGGCCTCGATTTTCCGGAACACGTTATGCGCGGCGTCCTCGATCCGCGATTCGACGTTCTTGTCGCCGTGGAGATGCGGTGCGTCGGGGAGCATCGCTTCATCGGCGTCGAAGACGGCCGGGAGCGGCTCGTAGTCGATCTCCACCAGCCGGCAGCCGAGTTCCGCGGCGGCTTCGGTTTCGGCGACCACGGCGGCGACCCGCTGACCGACGTGGCGGGCGACGTCGTCGAGCATGTAGGTGTCGTTGGGATCGACGCTGAAGTCGTCGTGCGTGGCGGTCGTGAACGCACGCCTCGGGACGTCCTCCCAGGTGAAAACCGCGTGAACCCCCGGAACGGCGAGCGCCTTGTCCTTGCGGACGGCCGTGATCCGTGCGTGGGCATGCGGCGAGCGGACGACCTTGAGGTGAAGCATCCCGTCCATCGCGACGTCCATCGTGTAGCGCGCCTCGCCGGTGACGATCGCCTCGCCCTTCGGATTGGCGAGGCTGGCTCCGCAGGCCTGACCGGCCTTGTCCTCAGCGACGGAAGCGACGCCCCGAACGGCGTCCTCGATCGAGTGATAGCCGGTGCAGCGGCAGAGGTTCCCCTTGAGATGGAACGGGAGGTCCGTCTTCTGCTCGTCGGAGAGGCTCGCCGACGTCATAATCATCCCCGCGGCGCAAAAGCCGCACTGGAACGCCTGGGCGTCGAGAAACGCCTGCTGCATCGGATGGAGTCCGCCGTCGATGGCAAGCCCCTGAAGCGTGGTCACTTCGCGGCCCTCGGCCCGGAAGGCGGGGACGAGGCAACTGTGGACCGGCTTGCCGTCGAGCCAGACCGTGCATGCGCCGCAATCGCCGGCGTCACACCCTTTCTTGACTCCAAACCAGCCAAGGTCCCGCACAAACGTCCGCAAGCACTGACCGGGACGAGGTTCCGCCGCGAATGCTTTGCCGTTGATTCGATAGCTCATGGCGGTTTCCCGGTTCGATGACTTTAGAGGGAGAGTTCCGCGCGGATCTGTTCCCCGAAGTAGTGCGTCAGGTGCTTGCGGTGAGCCGGTGATCCGTGCACGTCGTCGAGGTAGAGACGGAACGGCGCGGCGGCGTCGATCGCGCGTTTCAACTCCTCCGCGTCCGGCATGCCTTCAAAGCGGAGTTGAACCGGTCGGAGCGTGGCGGCGGTGATGGTGAGCAGGAATTCGCCGTGCGCGGGGCACCGCGTGCCGATGAGCAGCGCCTCGGATCGGCCGAGGTGCGTGAGCGCGAACCGTCGGAAGGCGAACTTTTTGCGGAGCGCGTGAGCGGGAAGGAAGATCGATCGCAATAATTCGCCGGGGGCGAGGATATTCTGGTGGTCGCCCGTCACGAAATCGACGACGGCCGCCCGACGCGGTTCGCCGCCGCGCGGCCAGAGCGTGCAAACGCCCTCGAGCGCGGCCGTGAGCGAAATCATCGGACCGGCCGGCAGCGACATGCAGATGTTTCCACCCACCGTCGCCTCGTTCCAGATCTTGAACGAGGAAAGAAAGGACCTGCAACACTGGCGGAACAGCGGGGCCGCCGTCCAGTCGGCCGGCGCTTCGGCGACGAACTGATCGAGTTCCACGACCCGGCACGTGGAGGCGATCTCCAAACCCTTCTCCGAAGATCGGAGCGAGGGCCAGTTCATCGACTCCAGATCGATCAGCGTGTGGACGTCGGGCTGTGGCTCCGAAAACAGCCAGGTCCCTCCGGCAAGCCATGCGAATCCGGCTTCCCAGGAGGCGATCTCCTCCGCGCGAGCGGGGCGGCGAACTTGTTCTACGGCGTGCAGGTCCATCAATGAAAGCCACTAAATAAGGGCCTAATACTCATGACTCCGACGCACCAAACCACTCGTTGGGCGTGCCTCAACGGGGACGGGCTGACGGCGAATGCTCCGATTGGAGTCGGCGAGCGCCGTGAACGAATTCCGCCTGTCAAGATATAGAACATGGTGGGCGAGACGTGAACTGGGCGGGCTCGGAATCAAGCGATCGCGTCGAGCGGATGTCCCTCGCCGACGTTCCACCATCGGATTGCTCGCGGGCCATAGCCCTACCAAAGGGAGGCCGAATACAAACCATCATGAGGCCCGGGGTCCCCACGGCGTCATGATGGTTTGTATTTCGTTCCCCGATCGTCCCGCAGGTTGTCCCACGACCTGTCGATCAGGACGTGGCGTCGTCCAACTCCGTGGCATGGAGCGCGTCTTCGGCTTGCCCGTCTGCAATCGAGTGCTTATGGCCGTGGCGAGGAACACTGCTCGGCCTGAGGATCTCCGCCATCTGGACGGCGAGGGCTTGAAATTCCTTGGGGTTGGAGGGCGCCAGGACGAGCTGGACGTTCTCGTCGGAGCGAGGCGCGGTCGGGTCCACCGGCATGCAGACCTGGTGGTTGCGGATGTTGTGGACCCCGTACAGCACCTCGACCTCCCACTGGCCGTTGCGCTCCACTTCCTGCCGGAGGCCGAACGCCGCCTGGGCGGCGTTGATGCAGACGGCCGACTCGATCAAGGCTTCCCGGTATCCGGGCACTTCGCGGGCCCCGGGCCCCCAGACCTCCTTCAACCCGTTCGCCGCCTCCCGGACCGCCACGAAGATGCGCTGGGTGAGCGAGCGGAGCATCGGGGAGAGGGACTTCGACCAGAACTTCAGCGGACGAAGATAGGCGTCGACCGCCCCCGTGACGGCTCCGCAGCCGCTGTGGCCGAGCACCACGACGACGCGCACGCTATGGCTCAGGTCGGTCAGCGCGAAGTCGACGCTCCCCTGGCAGACGTCGCCCATGACGTTGCCGGCCACACGGATCACGAAGAGGTCGTTGAACCCTTGCCCGAACAGCATCTCGGTCGGAACCCGCGCGTCGGAGCATCCGACCACCACCGCGAACGGCGACTGCGTGGGCATCTCGCCGTGGGTCCGAGGCATCCCCACCTCAAGGCCGTTGCAGGACACGATGTACCGCGGCTCGCCCTGAGAGGGGGTGCCGGTGCGGCAGCTCTCCATCCACTTCGAGAACATCCGGTTCCCGTCCTCCAGGACGCGCCGGGCCACTTCCGCGTCGTGGGGCAGAGGCTTGGCCGAGGGGTTCTTCGGGTCAAACCTGTAAATATAATCGATCGTATTCATCTATCATCCTCGACGAGACGAGATTTTTCGCAGGCGTCCCGCATGGCCGGCCGACACGCGGGAGGGGCCGGGGCCGGCCGCCGCCTCGACGACACGGCAAGCCCTTCTTAAATGATCCTACATGCCCCTCCCGACCGCAAGCCACGCCCCGTCTGCTGGCGGCGGCGGCACGGGCCGGGACGCTTCGTTTCACGGAACCGCCGCTCGCGTCCTCCCTCCGCCTCGCCCCCGTTTCTCCGCCCCGCGCATCTTGGGAAGCGCTCGCTGCCCACTGGCATCCCGCGCAACTCGGAGTATCTTCTTAGGAATTCACCTCCCAGCGAGGGAGGCCCGTTCACCTTCAGGACCCGCCGGGGATACATCACCATGAGCGTGCGAAACTGGGCTGCCATCCTCGGCGCATCGGCGATCCTCTTGACCTCGGCCCGCGCCTCGGAGCCGGGAGCGGGCGGGCGAATCTCCTGGAAGAAGACGACGATTGAGGGGAAGTTCCGATCCGAGGGCGTCGCGACGGCCGACGTGAACAAGGACGGCAAGCTCGACGTCCTCATCGGCGACTCGTGGTATGAAGCCCCGTCGTGGGTCAAGCACGACATCCGCAAGCCCGGCGATTACGGCGACGGCCTGCGGTCGTACAGCGAGTGCATGACCTGCTGGGCCGACGACGTCGACCGCGACGGCTGGCCCGACCAGATCGTCATCGGCTTTCCGGGCGGCGCCGCGGCCTGGTACGAAAACCCCAAGGGGAAGGACGGCCACTGGGCGCGTCACGAGATCGCGCCGAGCGCCTGCAACGAGACGCCGCTGTACACCGACCTCTTCGGCGACGGGCGTCGCGTGCTGGTCATGGGCTCGCAGCCGAAGGGCAAGCAGGACGAGGGGCGGATGGCCTGGTTCACCCCCGGCTCCGACCCCAAGCAACCCTGGGAGATGCACCCGATCAGCGAGGGCAAGGGAGGCCCCGGCACCCAGCAGTTCGCGCATGGGCTCGGCGTCGGCGACCTCAACGGCGACGGCCGCAAGGACGTGATCTGCACCGGCGGTTGGTGGGAACAGCCCGAGTCGAACAAGACCGGAACCTGGGCCTTCCACCCCGCCCAGCTCGGCGACGCGGTGGCCGACATGATCGCCTACGACGTGAACGGCGACGGCAAGGCGGACGTCATCGCCAGCTCGGCGCACCGGTTCGGCATCTGGTGGTTCGAGCAGGGAGCGACGAAGGACGGCTCGCCGACCTTCACCCGCCACGACCTGTTCCCCGACCTCGTCTCGGAGACGCACGCCCTGATCGCCGCCGACATCGACGGCGACGGCCTGAAGGATTTCGTCACGGGGAAGCGGTTCTGGTCCCACGGCCGGAGTGAGGCGGGCTCCGACAAGCCCGCCCGCCTCTACTGGTTCAAAGCCTCGAAGGGGACCGACGGCAAGACCAGCTTCCAGCCAGTCGAGATCGACGACCAGAGCGGCATCGGCACCCAGTTCGAGGTCCTCGACTTCAACGGCGACAAGCTGCTCGACGTCGTCACCTCGAACAAGAAGGGCGTGTTCCTCTTCGAACAGGTCCGCGCGAAGGAGTGACAAACTGAGGAGAACGAGCCAATCCGTCGACTCCTCTTCCTCCCCGAAGCTCAGATCCAGAGCCACGGGGCGACGTAAAGGGCGATCCGCCTCGCCATGAACTTCCACCGCCCCGACTCCTCCATGTAGTTCTTGTTGTCGAAGCCGCGGATGCCGTCGATGTAGGGGATCTGGCGGAACCGGGGGACGATCTTGTAGTGTCGCCCGGCCTCGTCGATCACGCGCCAGAATTCCTCCTCGGGCGAGCCGGCGCCGGCGTCCTGGCGGAGCCGAGGGGCCAGGCCCTTGAGAACGCCCTCGTATCCCACGCCGGTCCAGGCCAGGAGGTACATATCCGCCCAGCGGGATGGGTAGTTCCGCATGTTGCAGTAGAGGTCGAAGGTCTCCGGCCGCTTGGCGATGATCCGAGGGAGGTTCCTCACCAGATACCGCCCGGTCATCTTCCAGATGATCCGGTCGCCGCCGCGGAGGGTCTCTGAGCGCTCGGTGGCGTGATCGATGGTCCTGAACTCGCTGTAGGCGCGCCCGTATTCGGGCGGGAAGTCCTGGCCGAAGAAGGAGATCAATTCCACCCGATCCGCGGCCCCCGCTTCGCGCGCCAGGCGTTCGAGGTCGGTGAGGTCCGAGGCGGAATTCTCGACGAGGACGATCTTGTCCAGGGGCCGACCGAGCAGGCCGAGGTAGAAGCGGAAGGCCCTCGCATAATCCGCCCGGCGCTGGTCGGGATCGAGTCGCGAGAGGGCAGGAATCCCCTTCCGCGAGTTGATCGTAGCGGTCAACAGGAGAATATTCTGGCTCATGACGGGACGTCTCGCTCCGGGACCCGGTCGCCTCGCCGGTCGCTGTCCAGCGACGCCGCGTTGATCCGCGAACGCCCATCGGGAGATGGCGCATCATGTCCCCAGGCCGGGTATTGGGGAACGCGGTCGCTCGGCTCGAACTTCGGCACACACTATTTACATAGGCCACGACGGAAATCGGGGGCCGGACTTTGTTCCTGGTTCTTGTTGGCGCGGAAGGACGCGGTCGCTCCTCATTTTCGACGTGGTTTCATGACGAATCGTCCGCGCCGGCTCGTGGGAGCGCCGCGCCCCAATTGGGGGCTGGGCGTGCGTGCGGACGTCCCTTCCCGCCATGGGCTCCTCCGCTTCGCCAGGGACGCCCACTCACGCCGCCGCGATGTGATGGCATGGTCGGCTCGGGTCTGATATGGTCATGTCGCCCATGACCCCATCATCTTCCGGCGAGAGACGTCGATGACCCTGGCGATCGAGACGCACGAGCTGACGCGTTACTTCAACGACTTCCGCGCGGTGGACGGCATCGATCTGGCCGTCGAACGTGGGACCGTTTACGGGTTCCTGGGGCCCAACGGCGCGGGGAAGTCGACCACGATCAAGATGCTCACGGGGCTGCTCGCCCCTTCCGGCGGCCGGATGAGCGTGTTGGGCCGCGACATGCTCGACTCGCGCCAGGCGTTGGAGGCGAAGCGTCGCGTGGGGGTCATCCCGGAAGACCTGGCGTTGTTCGACAATCTGACCGCCCGGGAATACCTCACCTTCGTCGGACGCATCCACTTGATGCCGAAGGAGACCATCCGGAACCGCAGCGACGAACTCCTCTCCGTCCTGGACCTCCAAGGCGAGGAGAAGAAGCTCACGCTGGAGTACTCGCACGGCATGAAGAAGAAGCTGGCGATGGCCGCGGCGCTGCTGCCGAACCCCGACCTGCTGTTCCTCGACGAGCCGTTCGAGGGGGTCGACGCGGTGACCTCCAGCGTCATTCGCGACCTGCTCGCCGGGTTCGTGGCGCGAGGGTCGACGGTCTTCCTGACGTCGCACGTGCTGGAGATCGTCGAGCGGCTCTGCACCCACGTCGGCATCATCGTGAAGGGGCGGCTGGTCGAGCAATCGTCGCTGAACGACCTCCGTCAGGGGGCGACTCTGGAAGAGTGCTTCCTGAAGGCGGCGGGGGCGGACCAAGTCGCGACCCGCAAGCTCGACTGGCTTGAGGGGGTGTCGTCGTGAACTGGCGTCATTTCCAGGCCTTCGTCTGGCTGCGCTGGCGGCTGACCGCCAACCATTGGCGACGCGCGGGCAAGCTCAACGCAGTCCTGATGGCCGCCGTCGTCGTCCTGACCCTCGTCATGGCCGTCCCCCTGTTCATCGGCTCCTTCGCGCTCGGTTTGTATGCGATCCCGAAGGCCACGCCGGACCAGCTCATGTACGTTTGGGACGGGCTGATCGTCGGATTCCTGAGCTTCTGGGCGATCGGAGTGCTCGTCGAGTTGCAGCGGAACGAGGACCTGCCGCTCTCGAAATTCCTCCACCTGCCGGTCTCGGTCAACGCGGCGTTCTTGATCAACTACCTCAGCTCGCTGCTCCGCTTGACCATCGTCGTTTTCGTCCCCGCGATGGCCGGGTACGCGCTGGCCCTTGTTTACGTCAAGGGCGTGTCGCAATTGCCGGTCGTCCCGGCGCTGGCGGCCTTCCTGCTGATGGTCACGGCGCCGACGTATCTGTTCCAGGGATGGCTGGCATCGCTCGTGAGCAATCCCCGCCGCCGCCGGACCGTGGTGGTGGCGGCGACGATGGTCTTCGTGCTCATCTTCCAGTTGCCGAACCTGCTGAACCTCTACATCCCGCGTATGTCTCGCATGACTCTGCGGGAGTCCTCCCGGTCGATAGCGCAGATGCAGGCGGAGCAGGCCTCGCTGGGGAAGTCTCTCGAGGCGGGAGAGATCAGCATCGAGGAGTTCAAGCGGCGAAGCGAAGAGGCTCTCGACACCTTCAAGAACGAGACTCAGCGGCTGTCCGCCGAGGGACCGCAGCAAATCGCGAGGATCGTCGGCATCGCCAACACGGCGCTGCCCGTGGGATGGCTGGCGCTGGGCGTCAAATCCGCGGCGGAGGGCCGAATCGCGCCTTCCCTCCTCGGCCTGG
This sequence comes from Paludisphaera borealis, assembly GCF_001956985.1. Classification (NCBI taxonomy): domain Bacteria; kingdom Pseudomonadati; phylum Planctomycetota; class Planctomycetia; order Isosphaerales; family Isosphaeraceae; genus Paludisphaera; species Paludisphaera borealis. The sequence goes on along the minus strand of NZ_CP019082.1, from coordinate 5,112,033 downwards.
CGGGCATGTCGCTGATCGGCGCGGGGAGCCTCTGGCGGGCGTATCGCTCGACGGTCCGCCAGTATCAGGGGCAGGCTTCGAGTCGCAAGAGCCGGGCGCCGGTGAAGCCGGCGTCGCCTGTCGGAAAGCCCGGAAACCGGTTGCTCGAACTGACTCTCCCCGGCCTCTCGGAGCCGGCTTCGGCCATCGCGCTGGGCGGGTTCCGGTCGTTGCTGCGGTCGCCCGAGGCGAAGATGTCGCTGCTCTCCCCGCTGATCATGGGCGGGGTGTTCGGCTCGATGCTGCTCAATGGACGCCAGGGCATGCCGGAGCTGTCCAGTCCGCTGCTCGGCGTCGCGGCGATCGCCTGCGTGCTCTTCGGAATGGCGCAGCTCATGGTCAATCAGTTCGGCATCGACCGGGACGGCTTCCGCGTTTTCGTGCTGTGCGCCGCGCCCCGGCGGGACATCCTCCTGGGCAAGAACCTGGCGATCGCCCCGGTGGCCGTCGTACTCACGGCGATCATGCTGACCGCCGTGCAGATCCTCCGCCCGATGCGGCTCGATCACGCCCTGTCGATGATCCCGCAGTTCATCTCGATGTATCTGATGTTCTGCTTCATGGCCAACCTGTTCTCGATCTACGTGCCGGTCTACCTCGCCCCGGGCACCTTGAAGCCCGCCAACCCGAAGGTGACCACCGTGCTGCTTCAGGTCGCGATGTTCCTCCTCGTCTTCCCCCTCTGCCAGTCGCTGACGCTGATCCCCCTGGCCGCCGAATCGGTGTTGAACGTGTTCGGTCTGGCCGGACGCGTGCCCGTATGTCTGCTCCTGTCTCTGGCCCAGTGCGCGGCGGCCCTCCTCCTCTACCGCAGCTCGCTGGACTGGCTGGGCGACCAGCTCCAGGAGCGTGAGCAGCGGATACTTGAGACCGTGACGAACCGAGCCCTCTGAGCTGATCCGAACAGGGACGGTCAGGGTTCACGAACCGTGATCGTTCGATCCGCTTCGACTTGAACGAGGGTCGTTTGCGGCCTCCAGGCCATCAGCTTCGAGCCGCGGGAGATCGACGATCAAAGCAGCGTCGACACCCAGTCCGAGGTCCTCTTCCTGAAGCAGGCGGCGCTTCGGCCATCCGGGGCGAAGCGGTCTTGCCGACCGCCCGACCGCCCCGGTCTCGCCGGTTTCTATTTGCACACGAGGCGGACGTTGATTAATGTTCGTTCAGAAAGACGGGGCGTGGCCCCGGACGACGAGGTCGACGCTCAGCCAGGAATTTCCGGCGAAAGAGGCCACTCGACACGAGGAGGAAGCACATGGAGTCGCGACGACTCGGCAAGCAGGGATTGATCGTCTCCGCGCTGGGACTCGGCTGCATGGGAATGAGCGACGCCTACGGGCCCGCCGACGAAGCCGAATCCATCGCGACCATCCACCGGGCCCTGGAACTGGGGATTAATCTCTTCGACACGTCGGACGCCTACGGTCCATACACAAACGAGGAGCTGGTCGGCAGGGCGATCCGCGACCGTCGCGACCAGGTGAGCGTGGCCACGAAGTTCGGCTTCGTGGGCGGCACGGATGGTAGGGGGGGAGGGAGCATCGACGGCCGGCCGGAGCACGTGCGCGAGGCCTGCGACGGCTCGCTCCAGCGCTTGGGGGTCGATCACATCGACCTCTACTACTTGCACCGCGTCGATCCAGCCGTCCCCATCGAGGAGACCGTCGGCGCGATGGCGGAGTTGGTGCGACAGGGGAAGGTGCGGTACATCGGCCTGTGCGAGGCCGCAGCCGCGACCATACGTCGCGCGCATGCCGTACACCCGATCTCCGCCCTGCAGACCGAGTATTCGCTGTGGAGCCGCGACCCCGAGGACGAGGTGCTTCCTACCGTCCGGGAATTGGGCATCGGCTTCGTCGCGTACAGCCCGCTCGGCCGCGGCTTCCTCACCGGCCAGTTGCGCCGCTTCGAGGACCTGCCGGAAAACGACTGGCGGCGCCACAGGCCGCGATTCCAGGGAGAAAACTTCCAGAAGAACCTGGAGCTCGTGGATCGGGTGAAGGAGATCGCCGCCACGAAGCAGGTGACGCCGGCCCAGTTGGCCCTCGCGTGGCTTTTGGCCCAGGAGGGCGTCGTTCCCATCCCGGGCACCAAGCGCCGCAAGAACCTGGAGGAGAACGTGGCCGCGCTCGGGATCGCCCTGACGCGCGAGGACCTGGAACGGATCGACGAGGCGGCGCCGAAAGGCGCGGCCAGCGGGGAACGGTACGAGGACATGAGCGTGGTGAATCGCTGAACCGATCGTCCCTGCCACTCTTTCCGTACTGAAGTCGGCGGCCTCACTCGACCCCAGTCACTGACGAGACGGCGGCGGAATGATATTCGGAGGGGTGAACCAATGGTAGAGAGCGACGACCTTCGCTTTACGAGGATGGCCCTCAACAATGGATCCGGCGCCATCCCCGCCCTCGGCTTCGGCACGCTGATTCCCGACCCCGTGGCAACCAAAACCGCGACCAAGGCGGCGCTGGAGGCGGGATTTCGCCAGCTCGACGCTTCGGAACGCTACCGGAATGAAAAGGAGGTCGGCGAAGCGATCCAGGAGGTGTTCAAGGCGGGGAAGATCAAGCGGGAGGAAGTGTTCATCGCCACGAAGCTATGGAACAACAATCACCGCCCTGAACGCGTCAAACCCGCCTTCGAGGCCAGTCTGAGAAGACTCCAACTCGACTATGTCGATCTCTATCTCATCCACACGCCCTTTGCTTTCCAACCCGGAGACGAGCAGGACCCGAGGGACGCGAACGGCGATGTGATTTATGACAAAGGCGTGACATTGCTAGACACATGGAGGGCGTTGGAGGGGCTGGTGGACGAGGGCAGATGCAAGGCCATCGGATTGTCCGACGTCAGCCTGGCCCAGACGAAAGAGATCTTTGAAGCGGGGAGGATCAAGCCTGCAGTCGTTCACGTCGAATCCCATCCATATCTCCCGCAATGGGACCTCTTGGACTATTGCAGGCAGAACGGCGTCGTGTTGCAAGCGTTCGCGGCGCTGGGGCATAGCAGCAAGCCCAATTTGCTGGAAGATCCGGTCATCACCGCTATCGCCAAGCGAGTCGACAAGACCCCGGCGCAGGTGCTGCTCGCCTGGGCCATCCAGCGCGGGACGGCCCTGCTGACCACCTCGAAGACCCCCAGTCGGATCAAGGAGAACTTTGAAGTCTCCACCCTTCCTGAAGAAGCCGTGCAGGAGATCAGCGAAGGAATCAAGTCGCGGGTCAGGTTTAATTCCGTAGTGGAGACCGGCGTTCCCGGATTCATCCCCAGAGGATAGGGAGCGTGTAAACCACGCCGTCCTGGCGGATGGCTGCGGCTATGAATTGATCCCAGCAGCGATGATCAAGGCTCACGAACCGTGACCGTTCGGTCCGCTTCGACGTGATCGAGGACCGTCTTGCGGCCGCCGGGCCAGACGATTTCGACGTGGTCGACGGTCGCGGAAGGGCCGAGGCCGCAGTGGAGTTCCAGGGCGTTCTGCGATTGGTGGGATGAGCCGCTGCGGATTTCCCGATGCTGGGCCTTGCCGCCGGCCGTGAATATCGCTCGGGTTCCGATGGCGGGGCTGCCGTGGCGGTTGAGCAGGCGCAGCTTCAGCCAGTGTCCCGATCGGGGGGTGTCGTTGCGGAGGAGGAGCGGCGGCGCGTCCATCGCGGTGACGAGGAGGTCGAGATCGCCGTCGTCGTCGTAATCGCCGACTGCGAGCCCGCGGCCGGAGACCGCGATCTGCATCCCGGGGCCGGCGTCGCGCGAGACGTCGGTGAGTCGGCCCTTGTCGTTGCGGAGCAGGAAGGGGAGCTGGCGATACGACTCGTTCAACTCCGGGGCCTGGTCGACCTGGGGGTAGATGTGGCCGTTGGCGATGACGACGTCGACGTCGGCGTCGTGGTCGGCGTCGAAGAAGGCGCATCCCCATTTCAGGGCCTGGTAGGTGATTGCCTTGAGGCCGATGGAGGCCGAAACGTCGCGGAAGGCGAGGTCGCCGTCGTTGTGGTAGATCGAGGCCGAATCCTGGGCGAACGTGGTAACGAGGACGTCGGGGCGGCCGTCGCCGTCGAAATCGGCCGCGTCGACGCCCATGCCGGCCTGCGCCACGCCGTTGCCGTTGACGCCGGCGCCGCTCCACGCGCCGATCTCGGTGAACGTGCCGTCGCCGTTGTTGCGATAGAGGAAATTGGGGTTCGAATCGTTGGCGACGAAGACGTCGACGTCGCCGTCGAAATCGAGGTCGGAGGCGAGCACGCCGAGGCCGTACGATTCGGCCGTGTCGGTCATCCCGGCCTCATCGGTCGCGTCGCGGAACGTGCCGTCGCCGTTGTTGCGGTAGAAGCGGTCGCGGCCGCCTCGCATGCCGAACGGGCCGGAAAGCACCTTCACCTTCTCGCGCCAGACGGTGGTGCGGCGGGCCGAGAGGACGTCGTCCATGGTCGCGTCGATGTAGTTGGCGACGTACAGATCGAGGTCGCCGTCGCCGTCGGAATCGAAGAAGGCCGACCCCGCGCCCCAGCCCGGATCGGCGACGCCGGCCTTCTCCGCGACCTGCTCGAACGTGCCGTCGCCGCGATTGCGGTACAGGCGGTTGGGGCCGAAGTTGGTCACGTAAAGGTCGACCCGGCCGTCGCCGTCGTAATCGGCCGCCGAGACGCCGCAGCCCCAGCTCTCGTCGCAAACCCCGGCCTTGTCGGTCACGTCCTCGAACGTGCCGTCGCCCTTATTGCGATAAAGGGCGTTGCGCCCCTTGAGCCGAACCCGCGACGGCTGCTCGTCGAGGGCCCAGGCGTTGACGAGGTAGACGTCCAGCCGGCCGTCACCGTCGTAGTCGATGAACGCGCCCCCCGTACCGACCGACTCAAGAATGTGGTCCTTGTCGGGGCCGCCGCAATAAAGAACTCTCTTGAGCCCGGCGCTCTCGGCGACGTCGACGAACTGAGGAATGACCGGTCCCGGCGGGGCGGGCGGCGGCGCATCCAGAACCGATCGCGGGACCGGTTCGATCGGGGCGTTGGGCTTGGTGCATGAGAGAAGCGCGGACGATAAGGCCGCCGCCAGGATCAATCGCAAACGGAGCATGAGCGGTTCCTCATCCCGGCGGCGGGGCCGGTCGGCTTACTCGGGGGCGATCGCGGCTTCGAAGCGGCGGGCGAGTTCGGCGCCTAGCTCGTCCAGCTCGCCGACCGTCGCGTTCGCGCCCGCGCGGCCGATCTTGGACGCCAGGTCGAGAAGCCCCTTCTTCTCCTTATTGGTGACGAACAGGTAGTCCGACTTGGTCTCGACGTCGGTGTTGTGCGTGTGGCCGGCCTTGGCCAGGCGCTGGCGGACCGCCTGAATTCGCTTGTCGCCTTCGTTGCCGATGTTCGTGACCTCGGCGGCCGACGCCTCCAGGTGCCCGACGCGCCCCTGGGCGTCGCGGGCGGCGGCTTTCAGGTGTCCCTGGGCCGCGCTGTGGTAGCCGATCAAGACGCTCTTGACCAGCTCGTCCTCCGTCGCCTCGATCGCGATGATCGCCGTGGCGAGGTGCTCATAGGTCGAGGCGGCGACCTGGGCCGCGGTGTCGGCCTTCGGGGCGGTGGCCTGCTGCGACCGCGCGGCCTGGTAGCCGAGCATGCACACGCAGAGCACCGCGGTCGGAATGAACGTTCGCATGGGCCGGATCCTTGTCGAGAGAAGGGAGGATGAAATCGTTCCGAGCGGTCGTCGCGGCGGCCAGGTCCTCCCTGGCGACATTGGAAAACGCGTCGACACGGCTCGGCATGTCCGCGAGCCTCCGGCGTCGTTTTTGAATTCAGTGGATTCCCCGCCTCGCGATCCTTCAGAACAGGTTAGTCCCGTTGCCAGAGGGGCACAAGGCGCTCGCCGAGTCGGCGCGAGGCGTGGGATGAAGCGCCGAGCGACCGGATGCGTCGGCGACGCCTTTGGTGGTATAATCGCGCGTTGCTCGTCCAAAAGCAGCCTTCAAGGAGCCCTGGATGACGACTTTCTCGACGAAGCGAGCGATCCCTGCCAGCCCGTCCTCCGTCTTCGCCGCTTTTCAGAATCCCGATCGCCTCGCAAGATGGTGGGGCCCCCATGGTTTCACCAACACATTCGAGACCTTTGAGTTCCAACCGGGCGGCAAGTGGGTCTTTTCCATGCACGGCCCCGATGGAAAGACTTATCCCAACGAATCCATGTTCGTCTCAATCGTCCCGAACAGCGAAATCGTCATTCGGCACGTCTGCCAGCCGCATTTTCAACTCACGATCACCTTGCAAGAACATCCTGCCGGCACGCTCTTGGCATGGGAACAGGCGTTTGACGACGATTCCGTCGCCAATGCGATTCGCCACATCGTCGAAACCGCGAACGAGCAAAACCTCGACCGCCTGTGCGCCGAAGTCCAATCCGACGCTCTGTCCGCTTCCTGACGGATGCCGGCCGCCGTGCAACCGGCCCGACAAAGTCGCGCCAGTCCCTACACCCCGTTGAACGGCTGCCCGCCTGAGAGGACCTCTCCATGACCCCGGGACGAAGAACCATCCGTTACGGAAGCCTTGACGAAGTCATGCCCGACGTCGAGCGGCTGCTGGAAGGCCACACGACGGTCGGCGCCTGGTCGCTGGCCCAGATTTGCCGCCACCTGGCCACCGTCGCCCGCCGCGTGGTCGACATGCCCGCCTCAACCCCCAGCGATCCGTCGCAATGGGTCGGCGAGGATAAGAAACGGCAGGTGCTTGAATCGGGTGCCATCCCCGAAGGCTTGCCCGGGCCGCCGGAAATCATGCCCTTGGAAACGCTCGACGCACGCGAGGAGGCCGAGGGGCTCCGGCAGGCCATCGCCCATTACCGGGCCTCGGCGGGCCCGGTGATCCCCCACCGCCTGTTCGGCCCGCTGACCAAGGCGGAATGGGACAGGTTGCAGCTCATCCACCTGGCCCATCACCTGAGCTTCGCCGTGCCGACCTCCCCGAAGTGAGGTGCCGACGCGCAAGATCGACCATCGAAACAACGGCGACGCACATGCTGGACGACGACCGCCGCCGGGAGTTCGCGAGGGTCGTCGGCCGGCGCGAGGACGAAATCAACGCCTGGCTCGACAGCTTGGGGAACAGCCGCGACTGGCCGGAGGCGGGCGACCAGTTCATGTATCTGGTCAAGGCGTCGACCGAAGCGGCGTGCGAGTTCCACGAGGAGGAGTAACGCCGACCGTTCATCGACTGGACACGCGGCGTATCATGATTCATAGTGGACGCTCCGAGCCCGTCGGGGTGGTTCGCCGCTCGTTCCCTGGAGTTCCTTGCTCATGTCAGCGTCCGCGTCTATCGACGTCCGCGACTGGATCCGCGACATCCCCGATTTCCCCAAGCCGGGCGTCCTGTTCAAGGACATCACGCCGCTTTTGAGCAATCCGGACGCCTTCCGGACCTCGATCGACCAGCTTGAAGAGCAGTTCCGCGACCGGGGGGTCGACGTCATCGCCGCGGCCGAGGCGCGCGGGTTCATCTTCGGCGCGCCGCTGGCCGTCCGGATGAACGCCGGCTTCGTGCCGATCCGCAAACCGGGCAAGCTCCCCTACGCCACGATCGCCCAGGAATACGCGCTCGAATACGGCAACGATCGGCTCGAAATCCACTCCGACGCCCTCGCGCCCGGCCGCCGCGTCCTCCTGATCGACGACGTGCTGGCCACCGGCGGCACCATGCGCGCCTGCTGCGATCTGGTGAACTCGACCGGCGCCGAGCTGATCGCCTGCGCCTTCATCATCGAGCTGTCGTTCCTGGGCGGACGCGCCAAGCTCGAACCCTCCGAAGTCTTCAGCCTCATCACGTACTGATACTGATACTCATACGAATCATACCGGCCGACCAGGCCGACGACGCAAAGGAATCGGATCGTGGACGACCGCTGGATCGCCGAACGGATGTCGCGGATCGACGCTTCGGGCATCCGCAAGGCCTTCGAGATGGCCAAGGCGATGAAGAACCCGATCAACTTCTCGATCGGGCTGCCCGACTTCGACGTCGCCGACCCCGTCAAGGAAGCCGCCTACGAGGCCATCCGCGCGGGCCGCAACCAGTACTCGGTCACCCAGGGGGTCCCCGAGCTGCGGTCGAAGATCCAGGAGGCCGTCGACGCCACGTTCCACCACGCCGACCGCCAGGTGATGGTGACCTCGGGGACCGCCGGCGGCCTGCTGCTGGCCGTCAGCGCCGTGGTCGACCCCGGCGACGAGGTGATCGTCTTCGATCCGTACTTCGTTATGTACAACCACCAGGTGACGCTGGTCGGCGGCAAGACGGTGTTGATCGACACCTACCCCGACTTCCGCATCCGGGCCGAGGACGTCGCCCAGGCGATCACGCCGAAGACCAAGGCGGTGATCGTCAACAGCCCGGTGAACCCGACGGGCGTCGTCGCCACGGCCGAGGAAATGCAAAAGCTCGCCCTGCTCTGCAAGGAGAAGAACGTCCTGCTGATCAGCGACGAGGTGTACCGGGCCTTCTGCTTCGACCGGCCGTTCTCGACGCCGGCCGAGTGGAACGAGGACGTGCTGGTCGTCGACGCCTTCAGCAAGTCGTACGGCATGACCGGCTGGCGGTTGGGCTTCGCCCACGGCCCGACCCGGCTGATCCAGGAGATGGCCAAGCTCCAGCAGTTCAGCTTCGTCTGCGCCCCCACGCCGTTCCAGCACGCCGGCGTCAAGGCGCTCGATCAGGATTTAACCCCGCACGTCGAAGCCTACCGCCGCAAGCGCGACCTCGTCGTCGCCGCCCTGTCCGAAGGTTACGACCTCCCCTACCCCGAAGGCGCCTTCTACGCCTTCCCCCGCGCCCCCTGGGGAACCGCGTCCGAATTCGTCGCCGAAGCCATCCGCCGCGAACTCCTCATCATCCCCGGCAACGTCTTCTCCCGCCGCGACACCCACTTCCGCATCTCCTACGCGGTTGGTGACGACACCCTGAAGCGCGGGCTGGAAGTGCTTCGCGATTTGGCCAGGCACTGCGAGCGCAGTTGACCACGGGTGAGGGTATGCCCTCAGATGAGAACCCCGTGACGATTTACCGCAAACCGGGGTACAAGCACATGGAATACTCAATCGCCACACGCATTTAGGAATAGTCCTAATACCAGGCTAACCAAATCAATGGGGTCGGAGGATATTACAACGGTGACTCAACATGATCTTCGTCTCCATCCCTCGCGCTCTCGGCTTGGTTACAGTTCAGCCCGCCTTTAAAGATGTGCTGAAGTATTCGTCGTACTTTCCCTTAGTCTCCGCATCCAAGCAATCCAGCGCCCCTCCGATCAATTTGCCCATCAGAAGCTTAATGTCCGCATCCTTGCCAATCCAATAGACCTGCTCGTTCCTGGTCGCGACTTCAGCGATTTCATTGATCTGAGAACTCGTGAAGTCACTGTATTTGGATAGGCTGTTGAGAACTCTGCGCGTCGTCTTGAACGTTCCACTCTTGCTCAATTCATCGATAAGCAGTTCCTTCTCCAACTCGGTTGCCAGCTGGATGTGCGGATACCTCTCTTTGAAGAAAGTCGAGAGCCTGCGGTAGTATCGGACCTCGCTTTCCTTTGCGTGCTTCCATTCATATGCGAGGAATGGCGAGAAGGCAGTGTCACTACCTTTCTCGCGAAAATCCTTGTCTTCGGCGATCATATAGAGATCCTCCTTCGATGGGACGACTTCCAATAAGCATTCCCAATTAATCGCATCGCCATGCGAGTTGTCTTTGCCGGGCGGGTTGCCCCGTATAACACGCATGCGGGCAGCTGCTAGGGCCACCTCACTGACGGCTACATTCTCGGCCTTCGCAAACAAATCGCTGATAATGCCGTCGGCCTTCAGCTTCCACCGTCGATAATCTCTCTCCAATTTCTGAAGGATGCGTCCCTTCGCCTGCTCATAAGCGTCGATTGCATCTCGCAGGACCCTGTAATCCTCCTCATAGGCATGGAAGATTTGAGGAAACCCCTTGTCCAAACCCTCTTTCTTGAACTTACTGATCGCGTCGGCGAACTTCACCTCTCGATTGCGGCGGAACTCGAACCGTACCTGATCGGGCACATGAAGCGTCACTTGCTTCCGTTCAATCAGAACACCCAGCTTCCGCAGTTCCTCGAGTTCATCGCTCGAATAGTGATAAAAGGAGAGCCAGATGTTCGAGTCGAGAAAGAGATGCAATCAGCACACTCCTGTCTGAATCTTTTCGGCGACACGTAGGCTGTCGGCTCCCAACGGATGGGTCGTCGAGTCGAAGAAATAGAGCTCATAGTGATCCGCCAACTCCCGGCGGAGCCTCACCTTCTGGGCAATGATCTGAGTCTCGTCTTCCCAGGGAACCATGGAAAATGCAATAACTCGTCGAATCGTGTTGCCGCGATGACGTTTCTGGTCGTATCGCCTCCATTTCTTCATCGCTTCGACCAAGTGTTGGTCGTACTGCTCGCTGAGCGCATGGCCGAAGACTACCAGTGAGCCTCTATGCTTTGAGAATTTCTCATACGCGAACGATAAATACTCGTTCCTGACGATCGCTGAGTGCTTGTCTTTGTGAGTCCCTTCACTTATAAACAATGGAATCGCCTCACCCTGCACGTCGAATTGGTTGAGCAAATTCCCCGCCTCGCCACCGATGATCTTGAATGTTCCTCGCGGCTCCTTGCGAAGATGAAGCCCGCCGTGCAGGTAGAACACCTTGGTTGTCTTGTCGTCCCACTCGTCAGTGTCGCCGAGGTCGAACCAGTTGCGTTCGTCCTTATCGTCACTCACCCAGAAGAAATCTTTGAAGGCGCGAGGATTGTCCATCATAGCCCAGTAGAGCATTAGGTCGTAATTTGTCGAATACACGTAACCGAATTCCTTTAAGGCCTCGGACACTGTTTTTTTTCGTTCGTCATCGAATTGGTCGTAGGGAGCGTGAACAGACTTTACAGCGGAGATGAGGCAGTGCTTAATTCTTGAGTAACTCTTCCGTAGATCCCCGATGTCCTCCTGCGGTTTGTTGAAGACTTTCCAAACCTTACCAGCCATGACAATCGCGGATAGCACAGCTTCGAAGTTGACAGTACCGAGCTGATCGAACACCCGCTGGTCATACCCCTCAAGGTGAGACTCCCTAGATGGATCACACGCGATCGAGAAGAGCGTCGAATAGCGGAATTTGTGCCAGATGGCCGTGCTAGCCCCGTTGCCTATTAGGATGCCACGCCTGTTGTAATCAACGTGGGGAGGAAGCAGTTTTTCGATTTCCGACCAGGTTCTAAGACTGCTATTTTCGTGAAGCGGCATGATTCCTCCAATAACTAAGAGGCTATCCCGTAATTCTAGAAGATCGTAAACTCTTGTCCTCCCAGGAGGTTCGCAGGATTCATCGCCGCAGGAGCACCGTTCGATGCGTAAGCCCTACCCGTCCGACCTGACCGACGAACAGTGGGCGATCGTCGAGCCCTTGATCCCCGTTCCCCAGGTCGGACGGCCCCGGACCAACGACATGCGGGAGGTGCTCAATGCCATCCTCTACCTCAACCGCTCGGGGTGCCAGTGGGATATGCTGCCGCACGACCTGCCGGCCAAGAGCACCGTCTACAACCACTTCGCCCAGTGGCGGGACGACGGCACATGGCAACTCATCCTGGACGCCCTGCGCCGCCAGGTCCGCACGACGGCCGGGCGGGAGCCGTCCCCAAGCGCCGGGAGCATCGACAGCCAGACGGTCAAGGGGACCGAGACAGGGGGCGAACGGGGCTACGACGGCGGCAAGAAGCTGACCGGCGTGAAACGACATATCATCGTGGATACGCTGGGGTTGCTGCTGGTCGTGGCGGTCTCGGCGGCGTCCGCCGACGACGGGACGCACGCCCCCCAGGTGCTGGGGCGGCTGACGGCCGAGCATCGAAGCCGGTTGGCGTTGGTCTGGGGCGACGGCAAGTATCGCAACCACCACCTCGACGGCTGGCTGGCGGAGGCCTCGGCCGGGTACAGGATCGAGGTCGTGGAGCGGCCGCCGGGAAGCCAAGGGTTTGTGAAGCTGCCGAGGCGCTGGGTGGTGGAGCGGACGTTCGCCTGGCTGGGGCGGCATCGGCGACACAGTCGGAATTACGAGCACCACGCCGAGAGCAGCGAGTCGATGATCCGCATCAGCTCTATTCATCGCATGCTCAAGTTCTTGAAGCCCGATCGCTCAAGGCCGGCGATCCCGTTCAAGTACCATAAAAACCAGGACATCATTACGGGATAGCCTCTAAGACGAGCCCGCGGGCTACGGCCAAATGCTTGCTTGAGCATATACGATCATCGCCAAGGTCAATGATAGTGTTCTAAAGCAAGGGCCGCCACGGAATCGGCTTGAGTAATCAACTATTCTGTAATCGTCGATTAATACAGAAGAAGACTTGCTGGGTTCTCAGGCTCGGACTTTGGTTTTATTCGCCCTGACTCACTGACTCGGCTGTGCTTAAATTTGGTTGAGTCTGGCTTTCTGGTGCATCTGGATCGGTACCGTCGTCGCCTTTGGAATGGATTGCCCTTTGTGAATCCCAGGTGGCGCGGAGGACGTCTCCGAGGCGCTCGATCTCGCTGGCGGCGGCGAGGGTGATACAGGTCCAGCCGGCTTGGGGCGAGTTGGTGACGAATCCGGGGGCCATGGGCTGGACCTGGTCCAATGGCAGGGGGACCCAGACGGTCGGGCGCTTGCGGCCGAGGTAGAGGCGGCACATCACCCAGGTGTAGCGTTCGGCGAGGTGGATCTTGAAGTACGACACCGTGTCTTCGTAGGCGACGGGGCGGCTGGGGCCGAGGTGTCGCCGGACGATCTCGAATGCGGCCAGCTCCTCCTGGGTCGTTTCGATCCGGCTGGATTCCGAGCCCTCGGCGGCGGCCTGGTTGTCGGATCGGGCGGGGTTTTCGAGCACGGCGGTAAGGGTGCGCTGTCGCGCCCACTCGTTGATCGCGTTGGAGAGGACCGGCTTCCAGTCGTCCACGACCTTGTCGCTGATGCGGCGGGTTTCGATGTTGGCGATGGCGAGCTTGACGAATTCACTGGCGGGCTCGAGCAGGCGGTTCAGCTCGGACACGAGCAGGTTCTGCGCCCGCTTCCGTTCGGCGAACGTCCGGATGAGCTGCGTGTTGTACTGCGCCTTCTGGATGAGCGTCAGGAAGTCGAACGGCGGCTGCTCGTCGGTGAGGACGTCCCATTTGACGAACGGCTCCTTGTCCATGATGTTCGGGTTCACCACGTCCGTGAAGAACCGCCATTGGACACCGTTGGTCAGGATTCCCAGCCTCGCCTCGGGCGCCTTGGCGAAGTAGTCGGCGAGCTGCTCGTCGTAGCTGCCGAGCCGCTTGCCGACTTCCTTGGCCTCGACGAAGAAGATCGGCCGGGTCGCCTGGAAGAACGCCCAGTCGATCGGCTTCACCGAGCGATTCGCGCCGAAATCGACCCGGTACTCGGGGACGCATTCGCGCGGGTCGGTCAGGTCGTAGCCCAGGAGGGTGAGCAAGGGCCCGACCAGGCTTTGCTTCGTCGCCTGCTCGTTTCCACGAACGTGCTCCGCAAGCTCCTGGACGCGCTTGACGTACTGCTGCAACGCTTCTCGCATGGCCTTCTCCGGCGAAGTGTTCACCAATCGGCGATGATTGGCGCCATCCATAGCATGCCAGTACCAGGAGCGAGCCGCCAGCGAGTAACTTCGGATTCATGCTTTTTTTCACGGAAACCGGTTGCTCATTGCGCAAATGAATCCCCTACGGTTGATTGGCGCACAGGTTGAGTGTTGGCTTTGGCGGTTTCCATCGAGTATGTTGCTGATCTGGCTTTGCGGGGCTGCTCCCCAGGGCCTTGACTCTGGTGCGGGTGATTCGATGGCTCAAGCGATCTCCGACGTCCCGCGCGTCCGTACCGGGTCCAGGCTCGAAGGCGTGGACTTGCTGCGCGGGCTGGTCATGGTCGTCATGGTCCTCGACCACACGCGGGACTACTTCGGGGACGGATCGATCAGCCCGACCGACCTGAGCAAGGCCGGCGCGGGGCTTTTCTTCACGCGCTGGGTCACGCATTTTTGCGCCCCGACGTTCGCCCTGCTCGCGGGAGTGGGCGCCCGGCTCGCCGGGGAGCGGGGTCTAGATTCCGGGGCGCTCGCGCGATTCCTGCTGACGCGGGGGCTCTGGCTGATCTTCCTGGAGCAGACGGTCGAGAAATTCGGGCTGTTGTTCCGGCTCAACCCGAGCCTCTTGCTCGGCATCGTCCTCTGGTCGATCGGCGGGTCGTTCGTGCTGCTCTCGGCCTTCGTGGCGGCCCGCGTCCCGGCGCGGTTCGTGGGCGCCCTGGGTCTGGTCGTCATCGCCTGCCACAACCTGTTTGACCTCGTCCCTCCCGACGTCGGCGGACTGTTGCGGCCACTCGTGAACTTCCTCCTGAGGCCGGGGATGACCGAGCTGCCGGGAGGCATGACCGTCTTCATCGGCTACCCGCTGATCCCGTGGTTCGCGGTCGTCGCGGTCGGCTACTGGCTCGGTGGCGTCTACGGCCTGGAGCCTCGCCGACGCCGGGCGGTGCTCCTGACGTTCGGCCTGGCGGCGATCGGGCTTTTCGCGGCCCTGCGAACATCAAACGTATACGGCGATCCGCGCCCGTGGCCGTCTGAGGCGGACGGGCTGACGACCGTGCTTTCGTTCGTGAACTGCACGAAGTACCCGCCGTCGTTGCTCTACCTGCTCATGACGCTCGGCCCCGCGCTGGTGGCGCTGTCGGCGTTCGACGGGGGAATCGGAGCCATCGGAAAGCCGCTCGCGACGCTGGGACGGGTGCCGCTGTTCTACTACCTGCTCCAGTGGTACGTCATCCACGGCCTGGCCGTCGCCGTGGCGTTCGCGCGAGGGGAACCGATCGGCTGGCTGTTCGTCGACTCCTTCCCCGTCCAGCCCCCCCTCTCGTCGTCGTTCGGCCTCCCCGCCGTCTACGGATGGTGGCTCGTCGCGCTGGTCATCCTGTACTTCCCCTGCGCGTGGTTCGACCGATACAAGCGCCTCCACCGCGAATCGACCTGGCTGAGTTACCTGTGACATCCAGGCAAGGTCTCTGAGACTCTGGATGAGAGCGACGTTTCCGTCATTCCGAGCCTGCAGGAGGTGGATCGGCAGGAGACTTCAGCGGCCGAAGCAATCAAGGCAGTATTCCTTGATTTTGGCATAAGAGTCCTCAGCGATTTTTCCTTCGGCCAGGTCTCTCACGGCTCGATCGTGGAGATCCAGAACTCGCACGCCGAGCGAGCAGTACTCTTTGATTTTCTCGCATGCGTCTTTATTGATTCGCCCATGAGCGAAGTCGCTGATCACAAGATCGTGCAGCGAATTGATCTGAGT
The DNA here is from genome assembly GCF_001956985.1 of Paludisphaera borealis. Taxonomy (NCBI): domain Bacteria; kingdom Pseudomonadati; phylum Planctomycetota; class Planctomycetia; order Isosphaerales; family Isosphaeraceae; genus Paludisphaera; species Paludisphaera borealis. The sequence goes on along the minus strand of NZ_CP019082.1, from coordinate 5,096,645 downwards.
GATCGCATCCGGGAAGGACGCCGCCCCAGGTTGACGGATGTCCTCAAGGACGATGGCGCCGACCAGCGCCCTCACCTGGGAGACGACTCGACGGCTTCTCGTGAGGCTCTTCTTCTCGCGCATCAGCGACGTGATGTAGACGATCTGGCCGATGATCAACCCCATTGAACCTATGATGAGCGGTGAGGAGCTTAACGCCGGCGGAGGTCCTCCTTTATGGAAGGCGAAGGAGGCGTCATGCATCGGGTAGAAGAATTTCTGGTCGGCGGGGGGACGAGGCGGCAGCTTCACGACGTCTCCCATGCGCAAATCATCGTAGAGACCGTGGAGGATGGCGGCGACGACGCCGTCGGCCATGTTGCTTGAGCACGCGAGGATCGTCTGCGTCTTCACCGTAGTGATCCCCAACGAGTGATTAGGAGTCGTGGTTTCAGCGGTTCCCCTCCGTCCCACACCTCCGACCAGGAAGCCCCCCCACGGCAGCGTCGTAACCTCGGCGTAAGGCAGCGCCTGGGCGATCGCCGGCGCCAAGTCGACGTTCAGTAGATGAAGTTCGTGCGGTTCGATGGGCGTTGCCTCATCCATAACTGCGCGGAGATCCTCGGACGACGTGAGCAGGAACACCACGTCGAGACGCCCGCTCTTCAGGTCGTCGAGTTGATCACGCAGCGGGTAGGGATCTATTTCGATGAGCCGCGCGTCGTCTTTTTTGCAGTCGCTTAATACTCCGTAAGTGCGGAGGATCTCGCACGCTATCTCGTTTTGGACGCCACGGCCGGCATGGAACTTCGCCGTGGGTGGAAGATCTTCGATCTGCTTGAACTTCGGCTCGCCGTTCTCAGTCGACCCAACGATGACGTAGAGATACGAATCGTACAAATCGGCGATGGCCCGGACGTTGAGCCGCTCGAGCTTGGATGCGCCCGAGGGTCGAATTCCATCCTGGACGATGATCAAAGCACTGGGATCCTCGTCGAGCCTATGAAGGCGGGCCTCGGTCGTGCGGACGTCGGCTCGCGGGCGCCTGGAGTCGTTTGGCATGCCAGAAGCTTCATCCTTCTGAGCGACATTGACGAACCACTTGGGAAGCTGGTACCAGAGCTTCTCGCCCTGATACCCTTTCCTCTCGAAGAGCGACGCCATCAAAGTAGGGACTCTCGAAGCAGCTCCTTTTTCTGGGAACGCCGAGCCTAGAATCTCCTCCAGCTTCGCGCCGAGCTTCCCTGTCTGCGAGTCGATCGGGCCGGCATAGATTTTGACGACGGACGCCAGGTTGTCGTAAAAGCAAACGTGGCCGAGCAGGACGATCGCCGCGAGCAGGATGTAGAGCCGCATCTGACGCATGAAGATGGGAACAAATGCCATTTGGCGCAGAAGCCACTTTTCTTCTGACTGATGCGCCACGCGGTCGTCATCCCATGCCAGCCTCCAAGTGAGGCGGACTTGAGCCCCGAACTGCCGAAGTTTCGTCCAGAACCCTGATCTCTCATCAGCCGTCGGTTGGGCGCCTGGCTCGCTCTTGACTTACTCCGCTCGGTTGCTGAAGCCGTCGATGACGCCGACGGCTTGCCACATTAGGAATGCTTCATCCGACTGGTGGTCCACCTGACCGCCAGATCGCCCAATCGACGATGGCCCCCGAGGCAAACACCATGAGCAGCCACGAATCAATCGTCGAGACTCAAATGAAGCTCGTAGTCAGGGTTCCTGCACGCCGCCCAAATCATCCGTCTAGTCTTGCCGCGGAGGCAGAACAACATTTTCGTACTGAGTTCGTACTGAGGCTGACCCGTCCTGACATTAATGAACACCATCTTTGTTTGACTGAAGTGAGCTAGGAGATCGTTCGGCCTCTAAAACGGGAGATTGCCGAGCGAAACGATCACGCCGCCAGGTTCGAGTTAAAGGAAAGCGCAAATTGATCCGGCGGCAGGGTGGCGTGCGAGGCGGGCACCGCAGCCGCCATCACCTGGGCTTGGGGAGTTTGCTGGTAAGTCACCTGGGCGAAGCCGCTCAGCTCGGCCGCCACGAGCGCCAGGCCAGCCCCAAACGAGAGTCGCTTCCGGTAGAACATCGTAAGACCTCCAAAAGACAGAGGTAATAAAGAGCGACCCTTCGGCCGCGATGATCAGAATCCCACCGCTCTTGATACAATCTCACCTGTTTCCGATTATTACAACGCCTTGCTCCGCCCACAAGCGATTTTTGTCATTCCGACGCTACTTTTGAGTAACAAAAAGGCACTTCCATATCCAAAACCGCCTAGCCGGCATTAAATTTAATTCACAAACAGGTTTGCTCCCCCACCATTATCGCCATAGTGCGTTTATTGTCCGCGAGGACGAATTCGCCCCACATGGCGAACGGGTGCCATTCCGAAACCCTGTCGGCCTTATTAGGGAAACCAGGCGACGGGATCGACGCCGGCGCAATCGTGGTCGCCAAAGGACGAACAGTCGGCCAGGAACCACGACATCGACGGTCGCGAAGCCTGCGTGGGCCGCGACGGACGGACTTCCGACTCCAGAACGCTAGAGCAGACTGACGGCGTCTCCCACGGCGGTCGTTCCGGCTTGGACGATGGAGGCGTAGACGCCGGCGTTTCCGGCGTTCTTCTGGACGATGGTGCGGAGGATGGCGGGGTCTTTGGGGAGGTCGGCCTGGGGGAGCGTGGTCATGACGCATCGGGGGCATGGGGAGTCGATGCGGAGGAGGACGGCGCCGATCTGGAGGGTCCGGCCGATCCAGGCGTGCTCGGCGAAGCCGTCGATCCCTTCGGCGGGCTCGATCACGAGGTTCGGGCGGAACCGCCGGACGTCGAAACGGCTGTCGGGCGCGAGGGCCTGAAAACGGTTGAGCGTGGCGGTTGTGATGAGGTGGATCATCGCGCCGTCGAAGAACGACCCCGGCGGAAACTCGAATTCAAACGCCTCGTCCGGAGCGGGGAGCCATTCGTGGTCGGGCCAGTAGCCTTCGGCGATCGCTCCCTCGAAGGCCGACCGCGCCAGCCGCACGGGGCGGCCGACGGCGTCGGACAGCCGCGCATCCACGTCGGCCTGGTCCGTGGTCAACACGTCGCCGCCCGGCAGGGTGATCCGAACCGGAGGCGGCGACGAGGCGTCGCCGGACGGCCCCACGATCGCCGCGCGGAACTCGAAAAGGTTGGGCCACCGCCTGGGATTCTTGGCGCTGGCCACCTTGCCGGTTTCGAGATCGACCAGGGCGTAAGCCCGATCCCCTCGCAGGCCGCGCTCAGTCACTTCCGCGACGTCCAGTTCCTCACCGATCATCGACTTGATCGGATAGCGACGCATCGACCCGACACGTCCAACGACAGTCGCTTGCGCATTTGCCATCTGGATGTTCCTTTGCTACAGCCTGTTTCCCCACGAAAAGGATCGTGAATCGGCCGTGCCGCAACGTCCAGGATAACCAAAGGCCGGGCGTCTGGCGCGATTTACTGTTGGGTTGCACACGTGGCGATGGCTCTATTCCCTTCTCGCCGCGCGGGGAGAAGATCCCCCGAAGGGCAATAAGTGTTCGGCACGAGATTTGAGATGGCGTTGGAAGCGAACCGATTTTTAGCCGGCCTCTGTGAGGCCGGTCCCATGCCGATCTGGAGTGTGACGGCTTGCCGCCGCGCGTAACACGCGGCCCATCCGGAAAAACCCCCGCACTCCAATAGAGGAGGTGGGAGGCCGATCCGGTCCCAAGGCGCGCGTGCCGGGGTCACAGCCCCAACTACAACCATGCAGGCGGTCCCAAAGCGCGCGATCGACTTCGAGCTTCTGCGAGCGAATGTCGAGCCGAACACGATTGCCCCGAAGGAGAGGATTCGGGGACTTCGATCACCTCGGCCTTCGAAAATCCCCGTGATTCCCCCCCTCATCCGGTCGTTCCGACTGCGTTCTCCCTCAAGGGAGAACGCATGACCGCGACAGCATGTTGTAATAGCTGTATGCAACCCAAACGGAAGTCGCGCTAATGGCACCAATGGCCGCGCGGCGACGCTCAGGCGATCCCGGCTCCATTCTTCCGCGACGCCCGTTCTTCGCGCTGGATTCGAGGCGCGGGTTCGTCGGCGAACGGCGGAGCCCGGAAGACGAAGCTGGCGTTGCTCTGAGGGTCGGCGAAAGCGCCCAGGTCGTCGTCGATCGGCTCGGGGTCGAGGAGGTAGCCGCAGTCTTCGAGGAGGGCGAGCACGTCGTCGCGGGGGACGTCGCGATGGATCTCCAGAACGACCTTGGGCCGGTGGGTTTCCAGCAGCGAGCGCATGCCGCGCAGGGCGTCAAGCTCCATGCCCTGGACGTCGATCTTGATCCCGTGGACGACCGGATCGTCGCCGGCGACGCCGTCCCAGATCGCGTCGAGGCCGACGGCGGTGATCACGATCATCTCGACGTGGCCGTCGGCCGGCAGTTGCGAGTCGATCATGCCGCGCTCGGTCGCGAACCGCGAGACGGTGGGCCGGGGGGCGTCGGACAGCGCGAACGGCAGGCAGACGAGCTGGTCGAGCCGGTTGGCGCGGCCGGTCCCTTCAAGGCAGGCCGCGGTGGCCAGCGCGGGCTCGAACGCGAAGACCCGGCCGTTCGGCCCGACGGCCCGGCACATGGCGAGGCTGGTGTAGCCGCAGTTGGCGCCGACGTCGAGCCAGGTCTCGCCCGCCCGGGCGTTGTCCAGCAGCCAGTTGGTCAGCTTCCGCTCGGTGTAACCGAGGATCGCCGCCGGGTAGTCGTGCCACGAGGTCACGATCCGCATGCCGCGAAGCGGGCCGCTGAAGATCCGGTGGGCCGAGGCGCGGCGGGGGAGCATTCGCCTGACGAGCGACTTCGCGTTCATAGATGACGACTCCTGGGAGCGGGTGTATCGAGATCCATCTCAAAGCGAGAGCGGCGCGACGGCGCAAGGCATTTCTCTTCGACGTGGCAATCCATCGCGCGTTGGATCGCCTCGTTCACGACGTCGTGGCAGCGGGGCCAGTCGTGGGACGAAGCGGCGTATGAGGCGAAGAACGCGACGAAGACGCCGCGCTCGGACGCGAGGTCGAGGTCGACCTTGCGGCTCGGGATCTCGGGGTCCCGCCGACGTCGCAACACCGGTTCCCAGCGCGCGAGCCGTCGGCCCGCGCTGGAAACGACGCCGTCGCCGCTCGATGCAACGCGGTCCAAGCCTGAAACGCGCGCCGAACGTGATGGAGCGGCAAAGGTGCGCACGCAATCATCCTTGATCGAAGGTGCATCCATCCTGAGGTCGGCCCACACTATGGCACAGCGTCGAGCGGAACGTCAAGGCGGGAAGGATCGAAAACGGTGGACGCGAGATCGAGAGAGCGGGCGCGCGCCGGAGTTCGTGGCGGAAGCCATTGACGCGGTCGCAAGTCTGCGGTACGACCTCCTGCGCAGCCCTGCCGACATGCATTAAACAGCGTTAATCTCAGCCCTGGAAGAATTTGCATCCGAGCCACATAACCATTCAGGGACATGCGAATGTCATCAATAGAATTTCCGCTCGTCGGCCCGCACACGGCCGCTAGGTTCGACGATCTCCTGAGCCGGCCGGTGAAGCGGTTGATGGACATGGCCGGGGCGGCGCTGGGATTGATCCTCCTGTCACCCGTCCTGTTATTGGTTGCGATCCTGGTGCGGCTCGACACTCCCGGGCCGGCCGTCTTCCGCCAGCAACGGATGGGCCGGGGCGGGCGTCTCTTCTGGTGCCTGAAGTTCCGCTCGATGACGGTCGACGCCGACGAACTCCTGGGCCAACTCGAAAGTCGTAATGAGTCGCCCGACGGCGTCATGTTCCAGATGAAGGACGACCCCCGGGTCACTCGGGTGGGCCGATTCCTTCGCCGCTCCAGCCTGGACGAACTGCCCCAGCTCTGGAACATCCTGCGAGGCGAAATGAGCCTGATCGGGCCCCGCCCGCTCTCTCTTCCCGAGTGCCGGAAGCTGGCGAGCCTCGATCCCGAGCCCTTCCGGACGCGGCTCGCGGTCCTGCCCGGCCTCACCGGTCTGGCCCAGGTCTCCGGCCGGCGCGACCTCTCGTCGCTCCGAACCCTCGAACTCGATCGTCGATACGTCCGCGAGTGGTCGCTGGGAATGGACCTGACGATCCTCGCGCGCACCGTCGTCGTCGTGCTAAGCCGCGACGGAGTCGATTGAAGCCCTTCCGCCTCCCCGCGAAACGCCCCGTTCTCCTCGCGCGTTTTGTAGGATAGTCTCACCCGGTCATCGCGGGTTGTCGCTTAATGGGGAATACAAGCCGCAACGGCGCGATTCGGACCGGCGGCGCGTTCGCGAGGCTTCCACGGTTCTTGCCAATGGGTGCGAGCCATGCCAGTCGACCTGAGCGACGCCCTGCTGCAACACGGGTTGGGCCATCTCGATCGAGCCGCCCAAGACTACCAGGCGGCGCTGGACGAAGATCCCGATCGGCCCGATGCGCTCTATCTGCTGGGCCTGGTGGCGCTTCAACGCGGCGACCCGTCGCGGGCCTTCACGCTGATGGGCAAGGCGGTCGCCTTCCGTCCCGAAGAGGCGGATTATCACGCGGGGCTCGCCGAGGTCCACCGGGCTCTTGGCCAGTTTGACCACGCCGTCGCCTGTTGCCGGGAAGCCGCGCGGCTCCGGCCCGACAGCCCAGAGCACCTCGGCAACCTGGGGGCGATCCTGGTCGACCGAGGGGAGGTCGACGCCGCCGTCGGCTGCTTCCGCGAGGCGCTTCGGCTCCGTCCCGAATTCGTCGCCGCCCACAACAATCTGGGCAACGCCCTGCTGATCCAGGGGGACGCGACGGCCGCGCTCGATCATTTCCGGATCGCCGCGCGGCTCGATCCGGAGTCGGGCGAGCCTCACCTCAATCTCGGGGCGATCCTCATGGGCCGGGGAGAGTTGAAGGAGTCGCTCGTCCATTGCCGGGAGGCGGTCCGCCTCCGTCCCGACCTGCTCGCGGCCCGAATCCACCTCGGCAACGTCCTCCTGATGCTCGGCCGGCTCGACGAGGCCGAGGCCTGCTTCCGCGAGGTGATCCGACTCCGCCCCGATCTGGCCGCCGCCCACGCCAACCTCGCCGGGATTCTGGAACAGCGCGGCGATTTCGAGCAAGCGATGGAGTCGCTCCGCGCGACCTTGCGGCATGCGCCTCGACACGCCGGGGCGCTCGCCCTGCTGGCGACTCGATTGCGCGGCAAACTCCCCGACGCCGACCGGGCCGTGATCGAGGGGCTGCTGGCCGACCCGGGCCTCCCGCCGGATCAACGCTGGCCGCTTCAGTTCGGGCTTGGCCAGGTGCTCGACGCCCAAGGCGAGTTCGAGCGCGCCGCCGGGGTCGCCGCCGAGGCCAACGCATTGCAACGGGCCGATCTCAACAGGCGGGGGCTTGGCTATGATCCCGGAGCCTTCAAGGCGTTCGTCGATCCGTTGCTCTCGTCCTTCACGCCCGCGTTCTTCGCGAAGGTCCGGGGGTGGGGTTTGGAGTCGGACCGGCCGGTCTTCGTCGTGGGCCTCCCTCGGTCTGGCACGACCCTGATCGAGCAGATCCTCGCGAGCCATCCGCGCGTGTTCGGGGCCGGCGAGCTGAGGCTGGCGAAACAGACATTCAAGGCGATGACCGAGGCGACGGGCCGCGCCGGAAACCTCCAGGAATGCCTGGACGGCCTCGGGCGCGACGCGTTGAACCTGCTCGCCCGCCGACATCTCGACAAGCTGGCGGCCTTGAACGGGTCGGCCGACCGGATCGTGGACAAGATGCCGGAGAACTACCTGTACCTGGGCCTGATCGCCGCGCTGTTCCCGAACGCGAAGTTGATCCATTGCCGGCGCGACCTGCGCGACACCGCCGTGTCGTGCTGGATGACCAACTTCGGGCAGGTTCGGTGGGCCTGCGACCTAGAGCACATCGCGGCGCGGGCGGCCGAATACCGGCGCGTCATGGACCACTGGCGCCGCGCGCTGCCGACCCCGATCTTCGAGGTCGACTACGAAGCGGTCGTCGCCGATCTGGAAGCGACGTCGCGGACCCTGGTCGATTGGTGCGGCCTGGAATGGAACCCCGCGTGCCTGGACTTCCACACGACCCGTCGTTCCGTGCAGACCGTGAGCGTCGCCCAGGTGCGCCTCCCGATCTATCACAGCTCGGTGGGTCGTTGGAAGAACTACGAGCCGTCGCTCTCCTCATTGTTCGCGAAACTCTATTGCGACGAGTAAGCGACCGACCGGGCCGACGACGTTTGCCCGGCCGCCTGCTTCATCAGTTCCGCACGAACCTTGGGGATGAGCATCACGACATGGAAGGCGAGCAGCAGGCAGAGGAAAATGCCCGCGATGATTCCGACCGCGTAGCCCGACGAGAAGCTCCCGACCAACGCGGCTGACATGATGAGCGCCGGGAAGACCTTCTGGCTATGCTCCTTGAGCTTCGAGCGGTCGCGGATCGTCGCCAGATAGATGGAGGCCGCCAGAACGAGGTAGAAGGCGTTGCAGCTCATCGACGTCCCGATCCGCCACGGAGGGAAGAACGCGACGACCGCAACGATGCAGCCGATGAGCGAGACCGCCAGCATCGCGGTGTGTCGCGGGTTCCAGACCAACGGGTTGGTGAACGGCCCGACCGAGCTGAGGAGGACGAGCGATCCCCAGTAAGCCAGGGTCGCGCCCGCCGCCATGAATCCAAAGGCCTGCTCGCGCGCCCAGTCTCCGGTGGCGTGCACGATCTCGCGAGTGAAGGGCGAGTTGCGTCGCGGTTCGCCGCGCGCGTCGCGGCCGCCCGACTCCAGTACATAGTTGTATTCGCCTGTCCGGATGATGTTCCGGCCCATCCTCCAGAGGCCGTACCCCGCCCCCAGGCACAACGCCGCGATGAACAGACGCTGGAGCAATTCCACGAAGAACGACCGGCGCGGGAGCACCTTCACCACGGCGGCCGAATCTCCGGCCGAATCTGCCGGCGGCGGCGATTCGTGGCGCGGGCTCGTCCCGCTCTTCCGCCGCTTGCTCATGAGTCATTCCTGCTCTATTCGCTCGTGGAGCCTGACGGAGAACCGATTCGCACGAGCTCTCCGAGTCGATCGCGCCTGGCCTATTCCGGCGACACCTCCACCAATCCCCAGTGATTGGCGGCGTCCACAGTTTGCCAGCTTCGGCGTCAGGATGCGAGGGAGGCGTCGATTCGAAGCGTCCCAGGTCGCTCCCAGGGTGCGTCTTGCCAATCCCCGGAATTTCAGGCCCGCGTCCGGCGTTTGAGCGGTTTGCGTTTGGATTGCACACGTGGGGGCGTCCCTTGTGGGCGGTCGATCGGCGTCGGCGACTGCGGCGACCCCCGCAATTCGGGCGCCCACAAGGGACGCCCCTACAGTAATGCGGTCTTTCGGACACCCCGGCTGTGCGCAACTCAAAGGTGAACCGCTCTAGAACGCCCCGATCTTCTTCCTCGCCTCTCCCGCGGAAGTTCGGCAGTCGACGTCTGGGCCGACGACGATTTCGAGTTCCTTGACCGGCTCGGGAGCCGCGGGAGAGGAAAGCTCGGGAGCCCCGCTGAGCCGGCCGTACTCATCCCAGGCGGTGAGGACTCGACCTCGGCCGTTCTCGAGCGTGAAGACCTCGCGATAGAGCTCGACTCCGGCTTGATGCATGGTCAGAAGATGATCGCCCGGCGGCAGTTCGCAGCTCACGGGGTGTTCCCAGGGGCGATCGACGGTGAACCGGAATTCGTCGATCCGGATCTCCACATCCGGCACGCCGACGTGGACGATCACCTCGGATTCCTCGCGAACCGCTCCGCTCGACGCCTGCCAGGCGAGCAAGACCGTGAGCGCGGCGGCCCCCGTCCACTTCGCCACATGGATCAGCAACTTGATCACGGCTGTCTCCCTTACTTCTGGAGGAACGGTTCTCATCGAACGACGGCTCCGGGGACGCCGCGCACAGCGCGCGGAGGCCCCGGGTCTCGACGGATCGAGACATGCCAACAACCTGGGTCGAAGCGCGCCGGGGCGCGGCGGAGCGGCGCGAACCGAGATCCACGAATCAGGACGACCGGAATGAGAACGCCATCGCTTCCGGGGAGGAGATCAGCGAGGGCCGTCGAGGATCAGCTCGCCGATCGTTCGGGCGTCGAAACCCTTGAATACGCCCTGGTAGGGGGCCCAGGAATACCACGACGCGAGCTTGCGGTCGCGGTCGCGGTCCACGAGGACCACGTCGAGCCCCAGCCGTTTACCGGGCTCCAGCCGTGACGGTCGATCGGGGTAGTGATCGAACGGCTGGACGGCCCATTCGTAGGTCGTAATTCCATTTTCGTGTCGGCGAGTCTTCATCTTCGTCTTGGTCTTGGACGTATCACCATAAAGGAGCGCGGGATTGGCCATCTCGGCATTGTTGTATGCGGGCGCTTCGCCGGGCAGACCCACGTACTGGATCACGGGCATGATCGCGGCGTCCAGAACGCCAGGAACCACGGACGCCGGGGAGGAGTCGTTCTGATCGCTGAGCATGCCTTGGAGGTAGATTTCGGTCGCGTCCGAACTGACTTGACTCTTGCCGCTGACGACGACGTCGGCGTCGTGAGTTTGGACGGCCACGTAGATCAGGGACGTCTCACGGTCGTACCCCACCATGAAGTAGGAGTCGGGGTCTTCGTCGAATTCGCCGCCTCCCGGGTCGTAATCGCCGGACCCCTGAAGCCGATGCTCGATTTTGTACTTTTGCATGTTGCTCGGCCAATCGTCGAGCGAGCCATCGATCGTGATGCCGCGAAGCGGGAAGGCGATCGCGGAGGGAGAGCGGCTGGGGGTCGTGTCTTGGCTCGTGGGAGGCGTATCGCCCTGAGGAGGCTTGGGGGCGTCGACGGCCGAGAGGACGGACGTGGCGATCCGGGGGCCCAGGTCGCTGTAGGCCGCCGTCGCCAGCACTCCCGCCCCGGCGCCGATCATCGCGAACGCAGCCAGGCTGATCCGGGCGGCGACGGCCGATTTCAGGATCATGAGACGCGGGATCGACGTCGCCGTGACGGCCGCCAGGGCCGTCGTGACGGAGCTTGGAGCGGTCGCCAACCGGCAGACCTGGTCGACGAGCGGGGTCATGGCCGCCGCGGATTCTCGCGAGGAGAGGGCGGCCGCCAGAACGCTCGCCCCCGGGGCGACCCCCCGCCTGACCAGCCGGGTCCGGAGTTGTTCCTTGGCGCGAGAGAGACGGCTCTCCACGGTTCCAACCGGGCAGCCCAGGCGATGGGCCACTTCCTGATGCCTCATCCCCTCAAGGTGACAGAGGACCAACGGAAGCCGGTAGTGCTCCGGCAGGCGGTGGATTTCTTCGTCGATGATCGCCCGAAGTTCGGCCTGCTCATGGTCGTGCGCCTGCTGGTAGGGTCGGTTGTACGACCGCTGCTCCACCACGAGGCGACGGGCCGCGGCGCTCTTGGCCTTTCTTGCGACCCGATTCGCCACGCCGTGGAGCCATCCGCCCAGCAATTCGCGATTGCGAAGGCCCCGGGCTTTCTTCACAAGGATCATGAACGTGGCCTGAAAGGCGTCGTCGGCCGCGGCCGGGTCGTCCAGAATCCGTCGGCAGACAGACAGGACCATCGGCCCGTGACGGATCACGAGCGCTCGAAACGCGGCCTCGCTCCCCTCGCCCGGGATCAAGAATCGCGCCACGAGCTGACCGTCGTCGACCCCGCCCGTGGCCCCGAGTTGAAACAGGGTCTCGACGTCCCTCGCGATCTTTCCCAATCCCCGAATCGGCATTCCCATGCTCCTGGATCCTGAACCTCCCGATCCTTGCCCTACTCTGCCGCGAACCCCGGAAAACCTTCCACGAATTTTCTCAAACCGCCGGCAGCCCTGTAGACGGCAGTTCGCGTTTCTTATTCGGGGATTCGCGATTTGGAGGAAAAGAGCACGGAGAAACTGCGCATCCCCTGCCTTCGGAGGTCCTCCAGGCAATCTGGGCGACTTCGCGCCGGGTGGGTTCGCGGACGCCGGATTCAGGCCCAGGCGGTGGCCGCGGCGGCGAGCGCGAAGACGGTGGACGTCTTGAGGAGCGTGATGGCGAAGATGTCGGGGTAGGATTGGCGGTGGGTCAGCCCGGTGATCGCCAGCAGGGTGATGACCGCGCCGTTGTGCGGGAGGGTGTCCATGCCGCCGGAGGCCATCGAGGCGATCCGGTGGAGCCACTCGGGGCTGATCCCCTGCGCCTTGGCCGCTTCCAGGTAATGCGCTCCCATCACCTCGAGAGCGATCGACAGGCCACCCGAGGCGGAGCCGGTGATCCCGGAGAGGATGTTCACCGCCACCGCTTCCGAGATCAGCACCGACTGACTCAGGCCGAGCACGCCGTTGCGGATGACTTGAAAACCTGGCAGGGTCTTGATGACCGAGCCGTAGCCGACTTCCGACGCGGTGTTGAAGATCGCCAGCAAGGCGCCCGAGGTCGCCGCCGTCAGCGAGACCGTGAGCGAGCCCCGAAGCCGCCGCGCGTTGAGCGCGAGCGTGGCCGTGATCCCGATGCCGAGGGCCGTGATCAGGGCCCAGGTCGGCGAGGCCGTCCGCACGTTGATCGTTGGAAACGTGCTTCGGAGGACGTCTTCGGAGTACCAGCCGGCGATCGACCACGACGTCCGGCTGGCGACGAAGTTGGCGGCCAGCACCAAGAGCAACGGCAAGACCGCCACGGGGAGACTCGGCAGGTCGAGGTCGGGCTTCGGTTCGGGCTCGTTCGCGTGGCCGGCGCCATAACCTTCGCCGGCCGACGCGGCCGACGCGCGCCGGCGGTCAAGCCAGATCAGGCCGCCGATCAGGATCACGGCCCCGCCCAGGCAGCCGAGCACCGGGGCGGCATAGGCGTCGGTGCCGAAGGTCCGCGTCGGGATCAGGTTTTGGATCTGCGGCGAGCCCGGCAGCGCGTCCATCGTCAGCGTGAACGCCCCCAAGGCGATCGCGCCGGGGAGGAGTCGCTTGGGAATCCCGGCCGCCTTGAACAGGGCCGCGCCGAACGGGTAGACGGCGAACGCCACCACGAAGAGCGAGACCCCGCCGTACGTCAGCACGGCGCAGGCGAGCACCACGGCCGGGATGGCGCGCCGCGAGCCGAACGCGCGGACGATCGCCCGAGCGATCGAGGCCGCCGCGCCCCCCGCTTCCATCAGCTTTCCGAAGATCGCCCCGAGCAAGAAGACGGGGAAAAACGCTCGAACGTAATCGGCCGCGCCGTTCATGAACGAATCAGTATACCCCGGCAGGATCGGAACCCCCGACAAGGCCAAGGCTGCCGCCGCGCAGATCGGCGCGAAGACGATGACCGGCAAGCCCCGGTAGGCGATCGCCATCAGCAAGACCAGCGAAAACACGATCGCTGCGACGCCCAGCATCCTACTCCCTCGTCTTGATGAGCCCGATCGCGTTGGGCTTCACGAAGGCGCGGCCCACGACCCCGGCGACTCGGAGAGCATAGTCCGCCGCCAGCGGCCCCACAAGCCGTCTCCCCCCGGCGGAGGAGACGGCCGCAGTCGCATCGACCGAGACGCCTTCGTCAATGCTTGGGGATGGGGGGCGGCCCACCCAACCCAGTGGGAACCTTGCTCTTGGCCGCCTTCTTCGACTTCGCCGGCTTCATCAGGTCGTCGGTCGGCGCTTTGGGAGGCGCCCCCGAGATGCCTTCCGACGACTCGAGGCCCGCCGTGCTGCCGCCGCAGCCGGACGCGATGACGAGCGCCAGGCCCACGATCCCGCATCGAAACTTGGTCGTTCGCATGAAAAAATTTCTCCTCGACGCCGCCCCGCGCGAGGTCGGCGAGCCGGCGTCCGGGAAGCTTCGGATCGAATCAATACGCGTCGGCGCTCACGACTTCGCCGCCGTTGCGGCTGGCGAGCGCCCACCAGGTCTGCATGTTCACCGAATCCTTGACGAACCGGACCGAGCCGTCGGCGAAGCCCATGTTGACGCCGCCCGAATGGTGGCTGTTGGCCGTCGGCGCCGCGTGGATCGTGCTGGGGTCGGGCCCGTAACCACTGCACGACGTTTTATTCGGCGTGTTCCAGTGAACATAGGTCGTGTTGGCCGATTCGTAGGGCATGTTCTGCGTGTAGCTCCAGCCGAAGACCCAGGTCCCCGCCGAAGGCGTCGTGTTGGGCAGCGAGTTGCAGCCCTGAATGAAGTCGAGGGCGAGCTGGGTGCCGTTGGGAGCGTTCGGCGCCCCCGAGGTGAAGCCCGGGACGGCGTAATAGCCCTTTTTGCTCTGGTTCGAGCTCAGCAGGATGACGGGGTTGCCGTTGAGCCCGCCGGTGTGCTCGCTCAGGAGAGCTGTGTTTGACGTGCCGTCGGTGATCGATGCGATCGTGATCGGACCGCCCCCGGTGGGGTACCATAAGTTCGGCACCGCCGGCACGATCACGCCGTTCCAGAACTGCATCGGCACCGGCCCGCCCAGGTTGCCCGCGTAAGTCGACGTCGCCCAGTAACCGCTGGGCCGGACGGTCGTGTCGTCCGATGGGCACAGGAACACGCTCGGTTGCACGATTCCGGCCGTCGTGTTCGCCATGTCGTTCATGTACAGGTTGAAATTGATCGTGTTGAAGACCGTGCCTTGCTCGAGGCCTCCGAGGATCGACGCCATCCAGCCGGTATACCCCGGCCCCCACCCGCAGCTCGGGCAGTTCTGCATCGACATCAGCGGTAGTACGTCATTCGACGAGATGTAATTGTGGACCGCCAAACCGATCTGCTTCATGTTGTTCACGCACTGCGCACGCCGGGCCGCCTCGCGCGCGGACTGGACGGCTGGTAACAGCAGCGCAATGAGCACCGCGATGATCGCGATGACCACCAACAACTCGATTAAAGTAAAGGCGCGACGCGGCTTCGCCATGGGCGATACTCCCCTGACTCGATCTGGTACGACGGGCCTTCCATGAAGACCCAATGAAGAGGGCACGATACGGAGAACCCTAATTCAATAACACACGCCATGCAAGACATTCGCCGCGCAATCAAGGGAAAACCAGGAACTCTTAAGCCGCCTGGCGCTGCGGGCTGCTCCGGAAATCGCCTGTGGGACGATCGGGGAGCGAAATACAAGCCATCATGACGCCGTGGAAACACCCGGCCTCATGAAAATGGGGAGGTGACCGGGTTTGGGTGGCTGTGGCAGAAATGCCACAGCAACGAGGGCCGAGGCGTCTCTCCTGGGGTATCGCTTCGCTCCACCATAGCCATTCAGTCGTACTCGGCATTGAGACGAGGGGGTGCCCCCAACCGTCCGAGTGACGCAGGTCCACGGAGTTCGTGGCGCTAACCAAGGTGGGTCGTGGCGAAGGCTCGCAAGCGCGCGGCAGCCCACGGGTCGCCGTCGCGGGGAGCGAGGCGAGCCGGGGCGGCGCATTGGTTTGGCTCGGTTCGGCGGTCAGCCGAACTAGCTCAGGCGCTTTCTTTCTTCCGGTCGGGCTTGGTGGGGGTGAGCGGGACGGGGGCGGCGTCGAAGAGGTTCTTCTCTTTGCGGACGATCTCGCCGGTGACGACGAACTTGCCCTTGTCCTTGGCGGGTCGGTCGGGCAGCTCGAACATGATGTCGAGCATGATCTCCTCGACTATCGAGCGGAGGCCGCGGGCGCCGGTGTCTTTGGCTTTGGCCTTCTTGGCGATCTCCTGGAGGGCGTCGGGCGTGAACTCGACGTCGGCGCCTTCCATGTCGAAGAACCGCTTGTATTGCTTCACGAGCGCGTTGCGGGGCTCGGTCATGATTTGCACGAGCGCGCTCTCGTCGAGCGGCATCAGCGGGCAGATGACCGGCAGGCGGCCGATGAACTCGGGGATCATGCCGAATTCGAGGAGGTCGTCGGACGTGACCTTGCCCAGCAGTTCGCCCAGGTCGGTGTGCTGCTCGATCTGGGTCTGGCTGCCGAAGCCGATGGTCTTGCGGCCGACGCGGCGGGCGATGATGTTTTCGAGGCCGACGAACGTGCCGCCGCAGATGAACAGGATGTTGCTGGTGTCCATCTGGATGTACTGTTGCTCGGGATGCTTGCGGCCCCCCTGCGGCGGGACGTTGGCGACGGTCCCTTCGAGCATCTTCAAGAGGGCCTGCTGGACCCCTTCGCCCGAGACGTCGCGGGTGATCGAGACGTTGTGGGTCGTCTTGCCGATCTTGTCGATCTCGTCGATGTAGATGATCCCCCGCTGCGCGGCTTCGAGGTCGAAGTCGGCGGCGTGGAGCAGCTTGAGGAGGATGTTCTCGACGTCCTCGCCGACGTAGCCGGCCTCGGTCAGCGTGGTGGCGTCGCCGATGGCGAACGGCACGTTGAGGATGCGGGCGAGGGTCCGGGCCAGCAGGGTCTTGCCGCAGCCGGTCGGTCCGATCAAGAGGATGTTCGACTTGTCGAGTTCGATCTCCTGGTCCGGCTCTTCGCCATGGACCAGCCGCTTGTAATGGTTGTGCAGGGCGACCGAGAGGACCTTCTTGGCGCGGTCCTGGCCGATCACATAGGCGTCGAGCTGGGTCTTGATCTCGCGAGGGGTGGGGATGTCGGTGAACAGGGTCTTGGGAACCCCGCGACGGCGACGCTCTTGGTCGAGGATCGACTGGCAGAGCTCGATGCACTCGCCGCAGATATACACGTCGCCGGGGCCTTCGACAAGCGGGCCGACGTCGCGAAAGCTCTTGCGGCAGAAGGAGCAGTAGGCGTTCTTCTTGGTGCTCCCCGACGAGCCGGAGGTGAGGCCCCCGCCCCCTCCTCGCTTGCCACCGCTTCCCGAGCCCCCTCCCGTGACGTCTTTACCTGACGGCATGCCAAGCCCTTTCATCCCTAGCCGGGGACCGGGTCCGCGTATCGTGACCGACCCGGATCGTTGCCATGAAGTGAGTACGCCCGCTGATCATCGCAATCGCCGCCGGCGTGGCGCGGCACCTCGGAACGGGAGGGTCGAGACGGACGAACCGACGCCCGAAGTGAAGTTCAGGGCGATCCGAACCCGTGTCGGCGTCCGCCGACGGCCCGTGACCATCCGTTGTCAGGGCGGACCATGAAAGGTCCGTTCATCGATTTCAGATCGTGAACGGCTCACCTGCGTTTCCCAAACGCGCCCTTCCCGGCTCATTCTTATTCTAGAGCACCCTTCCAGTCCTAGCAAGTCCGCTCGCGAAGTCGAACTTCCGGCGCGACACACCCACGCAGGTACTGCGGGTTGGAACGCCAGGCTCTCTTGAATCGGCTGGCGCACAAGATTCATCCCGCTTACGCAAACCCCGCGTAAGCCTCATTCAAGACCCCAGGCGGCCGGATTCTCGGCGACGGCCGACGCCAGCCGCCTTCCCGCCGAGCTGAGCGTGAGTTCGGTAAGCCCCTGAGGCTCGATCCACCGCGCTTCCGAGAAACCTGGCCCGGGCTTCGGCTCCCCGGTCGTCGCGGTCGCGTTGTAGACCTCAAGCGCCACCCTGTGCTTGGTGACGCTGTAGGTCAGCGTCCTGGCCAGACCGCCTGATCGAACGCGAATTCCCGTCAACCGGCGGACGCCTTCGGCCAGGTCGACGGGTTCGCCAAACGAGCGGCCCGCAGGGTCGGCACCCTCGCGGTGAATCGTCGGAAACTCCCAGAAGCCGGCCCAAAGGCCCGGCGCTTGCCGACGAACCACCAGCACCCGCCCTTGGCTCGCGACCACGGCGCAGGCTTCCGACACCGCGAGCGGCGCGGGGCGCGGCCCGACCTTCGGCAGTTCGTCCTGAAGCCCCCGCCGCTTCGCCTCGCACTGCGCCGACAGCGGACAGACCAGACATCGAGGCGACCTGGAAGTGCAAACGAGCGCCCCAAGTTCCATGAGCCCCTGGTTGAACTCGCCCGCGTGGCGCGGGGGGACGAGGCGGGCGGCGGCCTCCCACAACCGGGACTTCGTCGCGGCGGCTTTCAGGTCGCCGTCCCAGGCGAGGAGTCGCGCCAGCACGCGCTGGGAGTTGGCTTCGAGGATCGGTTCGGGACGGTCGAACGCCTGCGAGAGGATCGCCCCGGCCATGTACCGGCCGACCCCCGGCAAGGCCAGGACGGCCGCCGGATCGTCGGGCATGACGCCGCCGTGCGACTCGACGACCATCCGGGCCGCGGCGTGAAGCTGGCGGGCCCGGCGGTAATACCCCAGCCCTTCCCACGCCTTGACCACCTCGTCCTCCTCGGCCCTCGCCAGCGCCTCGAAGTCGGGAAAGGCTCGGAGAAATCGCTCGAAGTACGGGATCACGGCCGTCACCGTCGTCTGCACCAGCATCACTTCCGAAACCAAGATCCGATACGGGTCGCGATCGACCCGCCAGGGCAAATCGCGCTTCGCCTCGCCATACCAGGCGAGCAGCCGAAGCCGCACCGCTTTCACCCAATCCTCGCCATCATCTCTTTCCACAAAATCACGCCTTTCCGCCTTACCCAATCAACCCTGCTTAAACCGTCTGATCCCATGAAAAATCCGCCGCGTTTCCCGACTTGGTTTCAACAAAACCGTCAACTCGCGACATTGTTGCATTAGCAGGACAGAGACCATAGAACACGCAGTTTAAAAAGACGCCCACGTTTCCCCAAAATTCCCAATTTGGCCAGTTGACTTCCTCAACCCATGCACCATATTTCGTTGCCGGGATAAACAAGCCTAAAATATCCTTCACCAGAAATCAACATCCCTTATAAGGGAATTTCCCGGTTCGTCCCGTTTACGGCCGGAGATCTTCGGACGTACGACGGCGGGCCACGATTCCTTTCACGGAGAGTTCCAATGCTTCAAGAGACGGTTTCGCGTTCGAACATCGCTCTGGCCGACGCGACGGCGAGGGAACGCTGCGGGTCATGCATTCGGGCGGCCGGCGTGATGGGGACCCTTTCCAGTTTCGAGCTGGCGGAGCGGCTTGTCCAGGTCTGGATTCGGAGCGACCAGCATCTGAGGACGCTCGACGACTTGAACGACAAGCTGGCCGTCGCCCGGCGCTACCTGGCTTCGGCGACCCCGCACCGGGCGCTCGCAGGGGCGTACCTGGAGCGGCTGCGAGACAAGCGGACCCGGTGCCTGGCCCATTTGCGATCGGAGCGCCGGACGGCGTTGGCGCTCATGAAGGAGAGTGACGAGCGAGCGACCGGCGGCCGTCGCCGGGCCTGCGGCGCGTAGAGCCGGCCGAGTTCGCCCACTTCCAATGATGATCGTCCCGCAACCGCCATGGTTGAATTGAGCCTTCACCCGAACCTGACGACGAGGTGGACCGTGAACGATGCGATGCGACGCAGCCCGTTCTCTCAGCGACAAGAGAAGACCGGATTTTCAGACCGGACCAATCCGTGCCGGCCGCCGCAACCCCGGGACGCCGAGCGCTCGCCGGGCCGGTGCGCCGACGCCTCGTACCCCGCGAAGTGTGATCCCCGAAAACCGAGGACGCCGCTGAACGACGACCAGCGCGGTTTGACGGTGCGCTACCTGCCGCTGGCCCAGATCCTGGCACGGCGGACGGCCCGAAGCTGGCCCGCCGGCAGCGACGAATTCCAGTCGGCGGCCTTCCTCGCCCTGGTGGAAGCGGCCCAGGCGTTCGACCCGTCGCGGAACGTCGACTTCGCGACCTACGCCCGGCACCGAATTCGAGGCGCCCTGCTCGATGTCCAGCGCGAGCTGTTCGCCAGAGGCTGGCGGGGAAAGGCCGATCGCATCCCTCGGTTCCAATCGCTCAGAGCCGACTCCGAAACCAAAGGCCGGGTGGTCGGCGTCCAGGCCGAGGAGCCGGTCGGCACCGATCTGGAAGCGGCCGACGCGATCGAGACCTGGCTTAAAAAGCTCCCCGCACGGCACGCGACGGCCTTCCGCCATCTCTACCTCGACGGCAAGACGGTTGAGGAAGCCGCCGCCCTGGCCGGCTGCTCGAAGGGGGCGATGTCGCGCCTGCACCGCGAAACGCTGACCTGGTTCCACCAGGCCGGGAGGCGATCGACGACCACGATGAAGCCCGAGCGCAAGCCGTACGCCAGACCAGAACCGACCGCGGCCGTTCCAGCGAACCGTCGCGATCGGATTCCGGCCTCTTGGTCGTCGCGGTCGAACTCGACGGCTCAGCCGCGCGCCTTCCTCGGCGTCGCGGGCTGAGGCCGGGTCGATCCGATCAGGCGGCCCGGTGGTCAGTGGACAGCGACGCGTAAGCGTGCTCGTGGAGGAATTTCCGCATCGAGCCGACGACGTACCGCTGTTCTTCCTCGGACAGCTCGGGGTAGATCGGCAGGGCGATCGTCTCGCGGGCGGCGGCCTCGGAGTTGGGGAAGTCGCCGAGCTTGTAGCCGAGCGACGCGAAGCAGACCTGGAGGTGGAGCGGGATCGGGTAGTAGATCTCGGTCCCGATCCGGCGTCCGACCAGGAACTCGCGGAATTCGTCGCGGATCGAGCCCGGGACGCGGACGACGAACTGGTTGTAGACGTGGAAGTTGCCCGGCCGCTCGACGGGAAGCTTGACCAGCTCATCGAGCCCGTGCGAGGCGAACAAGCTGCGGTAGCGGTCGGCGACCTCGCGGCGGGCGGTCGTCCAATCGTCGAGGTGGCGAAGCTTGACCCGGAGCACGGCCGCTTGCAGAGCGTCGAGCCGCGAGTTCAGGCCGACCTCGTGGTGATGGTACTTCGGCTCCATGCCGTGGACCCGCAGCCGGGCCATGCGATGGGCCAGGACCGGATCGTCGGTGCTGACCATGCCGCCGTCGCCGAACCCGCCGAGGTTCTTCGAAGGATAGAAGCTGAATGCGGCCGCCGTCCCCAGCGTGCCGGCCCGAGCGCCGTGATACGCGGCCCCGATCGCCTGCGCCGCGTCTTCGAGCACCATCAGGCCGTGGCGATCGGCGATCTCGCGGATCGGCGCCATGTCGGCAGTTTGGCCGTACAGGTGGACCGGGATGATCGCCCGGGTGCGCGGGGTGATCGCGGCTTCGATCTTGGCCGGGTCGATATTGTACGTGTCGGGCTCGATGTCGACGAACACGGGCCGGGCGCCGGTGCGCCAGATCGAACCGCCGGTGGCGAAGAAGGTGTAGGGCGTGGTGACGACCTCTTCGCCGGGGGCCAGGTCGATGGCCATCAGCGGCAGCAGCAGGGCGTCGGTGCCGGACGCACAGCCGACAGAGTGGGCCGCGCCGACGTATTCGCTGATCTCGGCTTCCAGGCTGCTAACCTCGGGGCCCATCACGAAGCCCTGGGTCTCCAGGACCTGCCGGACGACCGGCTCGATCTCGTCGCGGATCGTCTGATACTGGGCGCGCAGATTCAGGGCCGGCACATTGACCGGTTCATAGGGAACGGACATGAACAGTCACTCCTTCGACGCTCTAGGCAATCGTGCCCTGGGGCACGCGCGTGCGAAATGCACTCGAGGTAGCGTCTCCCTCCTTGGAGTAGATCGGCCTGAAGCTTCTAGCCCTTCCATGAATTTCTGTCAATGCCGCCCCAAGGCCCACCATGCGTGCCAGGACCGAATCACTCAGCCCGACCCTTCCATCCGGTCTCCCATCGGCCGATAGCGGTCGGCGTTTTCTAGAGCCGAGGCCGTGACGGCGCCGACATTACGGCCGATCTCGTCGATCCGAACCTCGACCAGTTGATCGAGCAGCGGGTGCGGACCCAGCGGCGCGCCGAGCAAAAATTCGACTTTGGGATGCGCCACGGCGAGCGCGTCGCGCGCCGCCGTCAGATCGCGGAGCAGATGAACTCCGGCCGACAGGAAATATGGGATCAAGAGCACCCGCCTCGCCCCCCGGGCCACGCACCGCCCCCCCCCGGTCGGAATGTCGGGCTCGGCCAGCTCCAAAAAGCAAGCCTCGACGATCGCATGACGTCCCGTTTCCGACAGCCGCGCGGCCATCGCGTGCAAGTCGTCATTCGCCGGCTGATGCCGGCTGCCGTGGGCGATCAAAAGGATGGTAGTCGAATCGTCGGGGGGGGCGTTCAAGAGTCACCTCGTTTACTCATGATTCGGCGCTGGGTCAGCTTTTAGGCTCATCTCGTCCAGGTGTTCCATCTTGGACTGGAATCTGTGGAGCTGAATTCTGTGGCTCGGCCTTCATGAGCTCTTCCTCTAGCGCTTCCATCTCGGACTGGAGCACCTTGAGCTGGCCTCTCATTTTCATCATCCGGACCTTATTCGGATTCAGGAATTGAAGCCTCTTCGGCGCGCCCTTGATTGTAGCTAGCTCGGCAGGCGCGATGGGCGGCGGAAAGGAATCGAGGTCCATTCCGGGTTCTGGGACGAAGATGCCACTGCTCGTGCTCACGGTGAACCTTCCGAGAGGCCCCGTCTCGACCGCCTCGACGACCCGTTGGGAAGTTCGCGTTTGGGCCCCGTTTACGACGGCGCGGACGTTCGCGAGCAGCGAGGCAACTTGTTTGTGAGTCTCCTCGGTGTGTCGCACGATGAGCGAGATGCTCAGGAAAAAGGGCGTGATGGTTCCGATTCGGCGTTTCGGCCCGCCATCCTTTCTTTGTCCAAGCCCGAGGCTCGCGCTCATGTCCTTGCCGGCAGAGTCGTGGACCTCCCAAGTTCCCGGCGCGATGGTCTCTTCGATCAATTTGATGACGGGCAGAAGGTCGAAACCGGCGGCGGGGCTCGGCCCAGGCTTTCCGCCCTGTTGCCGATCCGGGGGGGCCGAGCGGATGACCAAGTCGCCCACGTAATACGTTTGTGCGACGGTCTGCGGTTCCTCCGGCTCGGCCACGTACGTCCTGCCGCCGACTACGATCTTATCCTGGTCTCCCGCCGCCTGCTGGTACGCCTGCGCGGCGCCAACCGCGACGACGCCGCCCAGCGGCAGCGCCACCGACAACGCAACCAACGCCTTCTTGAGGTTCATCATCCTGACGACTCCGTTCGCGAGGGAAAGTAAGGAAGCCGAGACGACGCCCGCCTCGGGCCAACGGACATGGGAACTCGCCACAAGCCGCATCGTCAGATCGATGAGCCGGAGCGGCGGGTCGACCGATTTCGACGAGAACAGGACTTCGAGCGGGGCGACGGACGGCGCAACTCCCCGGATCGAGAGCCGGCGATGCAGCAGTGATCGGGCGCGGGCCAAGCGGCTGCGGACGGTCCCCACGGGGCATCCCAGACGCTCGGCGGCGCGCTCGTGGGTCAGGCCTTCGAGGTAGCAACAGACGACCGGCCGACGGAGGCGTTCGGGGAGCCGGTTCAGTTCCTCGTGCAGCGCGAGGGCGTTTGAATTCGCATCTGAATCCGTCGACGCCGCCGCTTCCAGTCCGTCGGTCGTCTTCATCTTGTTCAGGCGGATCCGATTCGCCCGGGCGCGGGCGGCCACGCGGTACGCCACCGTCGACATCCACGGGCCGAGCGATTCGCCGACGCGCAGCCGGGGAGGCTTGCGGACGAGCACGAGGAACGTCGCCTGGAAGGCGTCCTCGACGTCGCGCGGGTCGTGCAGCAGCTTGCGACCGAGGTTCAGTACGAGCCGGCCGTACCGCGTCAAAAGCACTTCGAAAGCCGCGTCGTCGCGCCGCCTCGCGAATTCGTCGAGCAGTTCGCGGTCCGAGGCCGCCGACAGCGTCCCCGACTCAAACAGCCTCGTAAATTGACGCAGCGCGACGCCCTGGAATCCTCGTCTCATCGCGTTTGATGCCCTCCTCGTGATACGTCACCGAAGAGTCTATACGCGAAGCCTCGATTCCAATCGCGCGGAGTCGAGAAAATCGTCCGGCTCGCCGGGCCGGAGCCCCTCAGGCCGAGTTGATTAAAACAGCCAGGGGGCGATATCGAGGACGCGACGCGTCAGGTACGCCAGAATCCAGAGGAGTCCGAGGCCGAGGCAAAGCCGCTCGAACCCGTTGGACGATCTTCGACCCACCCCGGTCAAGGCGAGGGTCAGCCAGGCGGCGGTGATCGCGACGACCGAGCACTCGACCGCGACTGGCGCGGCTATATCCATGTAGACGGGCCAATATCGCCCCGGCATGGAGCGGTATTGCTGGGAGAACCGGAACAGCACGGAAAGAGTTTGCAGAGCCGCGAAGCCGAGGCCCGTCGCCGTCGCGAGCACAGCCGAGGCGCCGTACGAACGGCTGAACTCGCGGCCCTGAGTTCGACTTCGGATTACCACGAGCGGCGCGAGCACCACCGTCCCCAGAATCAACGCGACCACGGCCCCATGATGGAGGATTGCAAACCAGCCCCAGCCGGCGGCACCGGCCTGTTCGCTCAATTTGACGAGAGTCGGCGAGCCGACGACCATCACCGCGACCAAAGCGACCAGCGTCCAGATGTAGAACGGCCTCAAGCCCTGCCGCGTCGGCCGCTGATCCGACTTGAGATCGCGCGATTCGTCGAGCATTTCATCCCCCTCCCGCCAGCGTGATCGTCATCCGGTTCTCTACCGCGATCGATACAGGACGATGTTGTGCGTCGAGCCGCCGATCGTGACGACGTCGGGCTTGCCATCGCCGTCGACGTCGCCGCCGCGCAAGTCCTGGGGGGCGACGGCCTGATCGACGATCGTGCGGCGCCAAGATTGGGAGTCGGCGTTGTAGTCATACAACGCCACGCGATGGTCCTTGCCGCGATGGCCGGCGAGGACTTCATCCTGGCCGTCGCCGTTGAGATCGGCGACCCAGAGGGCGTGGCCGTCGGCGAGGGTGTCGTCGAGGACCGTGCGCGGGCCGAATTCGAGGTCTCCGGTCGACTTCCGGGGCCAGACCACGACGTCGGTCCCGTGCCACGGCTCGACGGTCGCCAGGAACGTCCGGCCGTCCTTGAACTTGCCGCGATGAATCTCGCTCCCCCCGCGCTTGGGACGATCGCCGGCCGCGCCGGGGACGAGGTCGCGCGCGACGGCCTTGTCGTTGCTGGCCTCGATCAGCGTCACGCCCTGGTTGTTCGCCGCCAGGACGACGGGCCGCTTGATCTCGTCGAACGACGGCAGGATCTCGATGGCGTGTGTCACCGGGCGGTTCGCCAGTGGGCGGAGCCGCCATTTGGCGGGGTCGCGGACGTCGACCGAAGTGAAGGCGACGATCTGAGCGGGATCTTCGTAGACGGGCGGTTTCGCCGCCGGGCCGAAAATCGGCGCGACAAGCAGGTCGAGCTTGCCGTCGCCGTCGAGATCGCCCCAGCGGAGCCGGTGGATACTGTTGAGATCGGTGATGGGAGTGATCTTCCAGGGATCGTCGAGCCCCTCCCCTTGCGACGCCAGCAAGAGCTTGCCGCGCCGCGGCTGGTTCATCTCGAAGTCGTAGGCGACGGCGATCTCGGCCTTGCCGTCGCCATCGAGGTCGGCCGTCGCGCTGCTGATGATCCCCGGCGAGTGCCGCTTGTCGGTGACGATCCGCTTCTTCCAGTTCGGGTTCTCGTACCAGGCGCAGACATCGCCTCCCAGCCCAATGACGTCGAG
The DNA here is from genome assembly GCF_001956985.1 of Paludisphaera borealis. NCBI lineage: Bacteria > Pseudomonadati > Planctomycetota > Planctomycetia > Isosphaerales > Isosphaeraceae > Paludisphaera > Paludisphaera borealis. The sequence goes on along the minus strand of NZ_CP019082.1, from coordinate 5,071,279 downwards.
CTTGCCGTCGCCGTTGACGTCGGCCGTTTCGACCTGATACCCGCCAGGGAAATCGGCGTCGATCACGATCCGCTCGAATTCGAAAGCCCGAGGCGCGTCGGCCTCGCCCGCGACAAGTCGGCCGGCGATCGCGAACACCCAGTACGCCGCGATGATGGTTTTCTTCACGATGATCGGTCCTCTCCGTCGTTCGTTATTACGGCTCGGCGCGCTTGGCGGTCCAGCCGGCGGGGATGCCGGCGGTGTTTTCGGGCTTGACCATGACCTGGTTGAGGTCGACGTCCTGGCTGATATCGTTCTCGGCGAGCTTGATACGGTTTTCGAGCTGGGCGACCTTCAGTTCGAGCAAGACGATGCGGGCTTCAAGTTCGTCGGGCCGGCGCGCGCGGGGGACCTCGGGATAGCCGAGCTGGCGTTGTAGGGCCGAGAACAGGTACATGGGGTCGCGGCCCCGGTTGGCCCGCGCGATCTTCCCTTCCCGTTCGCCGAACAGAGCCGGATACTTGGGCTCGAAGTCCGGCTTGAGCCGGCGTCGTTCCTTCACGAAATAGGCTGAGCGGACGAAGATCAGGTCGGCGAAATCGACGTCGCCGAGCCGGGTCTGAAGCGTCAAGATGTAATCGCGCCAGTCTTCGTCGTAGAGCGGGTCCTGAGCCATCGCCGCAAGCCCTTTGGTGTAGCCCAGCCGGTTCCGCGACAGCGACTCGAATTGATAAATGAACAGGCCGGCGAGCGACGGCCCCTTCGCCTTGTAATCGGCCTCGCGTTCGAGGACCAAGAGCGCCTGGTCCATCGCGAACCGGCTGAGGTCCGTCTCGGCCTGGCTGACCACGTGCGTCTGGAACGCGGTGAAGTAATGGTCGATCCGCGCCATGGCCGGCGACATCAGGCCCGAGACCTTGCTCTCGGTGTGAAGGAAGCCCACCGCCAGCGGGAGCTTGGTCGTCGACAGCAACTCCTCGCCGATCCGCGCGAGGATCTCCTGCGACGGCAGCCCGTCGGCCAGCCGCTCGCGGAACGCGTGGAAGAAATACGCCTGCTCGATGAATTCCTCGCGATCGAGCACCGGCATCTTCGACTCCGCGTTTGTACTATGATTCCGAAAGACGGCGACGATGCGTCCGTCCCGCATCAACGATCGTAACACCAAAACGCCCGGGAGGCACGCCTTGGTCCGGTCGCTGTCGATCGCCGCCTTCTCGACGTACCTGTTCCTGCTCCTGGCGATGGTCTGGGCGCACCAGCACCCGGGCTACCGGCCGGTCGAGCATCGCTACAACCTCGCGCCGTTCCGGAGCATCATCCGCGACGTCCCGAGCGGCGGGCGCGGGCTCTGGCTCAACATCATCGGCAACGTCGTCGTCTTCACGCCAATCGGCCTGGCGGTCCGGGCCTTCCGAGGCCCGCGATCGCTCATCCCGGCCGCGTTCGCATCCGCCGCGCTGAGCGCGCTCATCGAGATCGTCCAGTTCCAGTCGGGCCGACGCTACAGCGACGTCGACGACGTCATCCTGAACACCCTCGGCGGCGTCCTAGGCTACGCCGCGGCGGTCGCGATCGTGAGCCTCCACAACTCATGGAGACGACTCGTCACGCGCCGGCCGACGGGTTCCGAGGCCGGCTCGCCCTCGTCCAACCTTCGACGCATTTGTCGATCGATCTGCCCCTTTGCTTCGAAAGACAAACCGAGACTGAACTAGAGATCCCTCTTGACACCGCGCCCACGCACTTGCATTCTAAAAAAACACAAACCAGAGACCGACGTCACAAAAAGCATGTTTTCTCGCCTTTTGCGCCAACGCGTTCTTCTCGCTCAAGTCTGAATAGCACCATGTTGGAGTTGGTCTGGGGCGACGGGAAATATCGCAACAACCACCTCGACGACTGGGTGGCGGAGTCCCGTGCCGGGTACAGGATCGAAGTCGTGGAGCCGCCGCCGGGGAGTTAAGGGTTCGTGAAGCTGCCGAGGCGTTGGGTGGTGGAGCGGACGTTCGCCTGGCTGGGCCGGCATCGGCAAGACAGCCGGAATTACGAGTACTACACCGAGAGCTGCGAGTCGATGATCCGCATCAGCTCCATTCACCGCATGCTCAAGTTGTTGAAGCCCGTTCGATCAAGGCCGTCGATCCCGTTTAAACACCGTAAAAAATCAGGAAATCATTATGGGATAGCCTCCAAGCCATCTGTGGAAGCTTACTGTGGCGTACAAGTTTGCTACTCCATCGAACGGATGCGACAACCCAACGGGCGACGTGCTCGCGCCTGCCCCGAATGGCACCAAGTTTTTCACCACTTCCCCCCCCTAAAGCCCTAAAGATTTCTAATCTTTTGGTCCATCGGTTTGGCAATTGTGCGGCCTGCCGCGGCGGACTGCACTCCTTTCATAGTCGCGGATTCGGCCCCGATCAGACTTGTAATCACGATTGCTCGTGGAATGCGGATTCGATTGGTCCCAGTGGATTCGCACGCCGTAAGCGGTCACGGCCTGGTATTGAACTTTGCCGTTGAGGGCGCTATACCGTCGTAATGACGAACGCGCCGCCGATCCCCGAGGAGCTTTGGAGTAAAGTGCCGCCTGACGCGCAGGCGGCCGTCGCCGCCGTGTTTCTGGCGACACAGCGGCGGATCGACGTTCTGGAGCGGCGGATCGCCGATCTCGAGGCGCGGCTGAACCAGAACTCGACCAACTCGTCGAAGCCGCCGTCGTCGGACCCGATCGGGGTGAAGCGGAAGCCGCCGGCGCCGCCGTCGCGACGCAAGCGGGGCGGACAGCCCGGGCATCGCAGGGCGGTCCGGCCGCTGGTTCCGCCGGAGCAGCTCGACTCGTCGACCGACTGCAAGCCGACGTCGTGCCGGCGGTGCAAGGGGCCGCTCGACGGCGTCGATCCGGCGCCGTTGGTCCATCAGGTCGCCGAAATCCCCCGGTTCGATCCGTGGGTGGATCAGTATCGGTTGCATCGTCTGACCTGCCCCGGCTGCGGCGCGTCGACTTGCGGCACGCTCCCCGAGGGGGGCTCCGCGAGTTGTTTCGGCCCGCGGCTCCAGGCGGTGCTGGCGACCCTGGCCGGGGCCTATCGGCTGAGCAAGCGGCAGATCCGCCAGTTGGCCGGCGACTTGCTGGGGCTGTCGATCTCCACCGGCATGATCGCCAAGTTGGAGCGGCGGTCGGCCCTCGCCCTGGCCGAACCCCACCGCGAACTGGCCGCGGCGGTCCACGAGGCGGCCGTGGTCAACGTCGACGAGACCGGCTGGCGCGAGCAAGGCCGTCGGGCCTGGCTGTGGGCGGCGACGACCCCGACCGCCACGGTCTTCGCGATCGCCGCGAACCGCTCCGGCGAGGTCGCCCGAAGCCTGCTCGGCGACAGGCCGGACCGGACCGTCGGCAGCGACCGCTTCAGCGCGTACAACTGGATCGCCGCGGCGGACCGGCAACTGTGCTGGAGCCATCTCCGCCGCGATTTCCAGGCGATGATCGACCGCGGCGGGGTCGGCGCGAAGTTCGGCGGCCGGCTGCTGGGGTTGTCGAACCGGCTGTTCCGGATCCATCGCAAGGCGCGCGACGGACTGCTCGGCGGAGCGACATATCAAAAAGCGATCGGCGGTCTGGAACGGCTGGTCCACGCGACGCTGGAGGCCGGCGCGCGGTGCGCGAGCGAGCGGGCGGCCGGTACGTGCTCGGAGCTGTTGCGGCTGGAAGCCGGGCTGTGGAACTTCGCGCGGCGGCCGGGCGTCGAGCCGACCAACAACGTCTCGGAACGCGCGGTGCGTCACGCCGTGATCTGGCGACGGATCAGCGGCGGGACCGCCAGCGCTTCGGGGAGTCGGTTCGTCGAGCGGATGCTGACGGTCGTCGCCACCTGCCGACGACAAGGCCGCAACGTGCTCGACTATCTGACCTCCGCCTTCCAGGCCCATCGCGCGGCCCTCGCCGTCCCATCGCTGACCCCGCCCTCAGTCGGCTCGTGCTGATTCAACAGCGCCGACCCGTGAACGGTTACCGCACGCCTATGATTACGCGGGAATTTGGTCGAACCCAGCCGAAAGGAGCGGTTGGCGTTGCACAACAATATCGATCGCCCCCGCTCACTCGATTCGCGGACTTCGTGAACACGACGCCCCCTTTTTCGGGATAGAATCATGATGGCGATGCATGTCAAGAAGTCGGGTCTCTTGATCGGCGTGTGCGTGCTCAGCGCGCTGACAGCCTCGCGGCTCATGGCCCGCAAGCACCAGGAACCGCGGGACGCCTCCCAGCCCGCTTTTACGAAGAAGGGGGCGGTGAACGGCTTGCCAGACGCAATCCCTGAGGGGGCGATCCCCGTCACGTTCACGGCCGAGTTCAAGATGAGCGATATGACCGTCACCGGGGGGGCGGGACAGTTCGGCGTCGACGCGGAAGTGGAGTACCACGACTCGCGAGACGGCACGTCGTACATGTGGTCCCTGTTCGTCATGGATCACGTCGACTCGAAAATCCTCTCTCGCATCGACTACCAGGAGCAAATCTTCTCGGCCCCGGCCAAGGGCGAGCCCCTCAAGGCGAGATTCCAGGAGATCGTCCCCTTCCGTCCGGGGACCTACAACGTCGCGGTCCAACTGTCCGAGGTGACGGGGCTGGAAGACGTGTCCGTGCTGAAGAACCCGGATCGGGCGGCCGCCTGCTCTCTCGCGACGGACGTCAAGGAAGTGACCGTCGAGTAAGGGCGTCGAACCCGGCCCCGCCGCCGCTCTTCGCGATTCAGCCGACCAGTTCCCGGATCGGCTCGCCCTTGTCGAGCAGGTAGACGGGGCGGCCGGCCCGGTCTTCGAAGGTGATGGAGCGGGCGTCGATGCCGAGGTGGTGGTAGACGGTCGCGGCGACGTCCTGCGGGTCGATGGGGCGGTCGACCACGTGCTCCCCGCGCTCGCTGCTGCGGCCCACGACCTGGCCCATCTTCATCGATCCGCAGCCCATAAGAACGCTGAAGGCGTTGCCCCAGTGGTCGCGGCCTGCGTCCTTGTTCATCCGAGGCGTCCGGCCGAACTCTCCCATCGCCACGACCAGGGTCGAGTCGTACAGGCCGCGCACGATCAGGTCGTCGATCAGGGCGCCGATCGCGCGGTCCAGGGGCGGGATGAGCTTGCGGGCCCCATCCTCGGTCGTGAGTTGCGGGGCTGTGCCGTGGTGGTCCCAGGGAACGCAGTTGACCGTCACGAACGGCGTGCCCGCCTCGACCAGGCGGCGGGCCAGAAGAGCGCTCTGGCCGAAGGTGTGGCGGCCGTACTTGTCGCGCAGCCTCGGATCCTCGGCGGAGATGTCGAAGGCCTTCGCCACGCTCCGGCCGGTGAGCATGCTGAAGGCGCGCTCGTGGTAGGCGTCCAGGTCGCGGAGCTTCGTGTCGGCGTCGAGACGGACCTGGTCCATGGCCGCCAGCATCCGGCGGCGATCCTCCAGGCGGTCGAGCGTCACGCCTTTGGGCAGTGACAGGTTCCGGACCCGATACTTCGGGTCGTTAGGGTCGGACTCGACGACGAACGGGTTGGAGCCGCCCCCGAGATAGGACGCGTAGTGGAACAGGTTGTCGGTCCCGCCCCGCAGGTTCGGGACGGCCACGTACGAAGGCATCCCCGAGCCGCTGTCCGGCGTGAGCCGGGCCACCGCCGAGCCGATCGACGGCCGGCGCTGGACGGTGTTGTCCGGCGCGTTGAAGGCCGGGCCCTCGTAGCCGGTGAGCATCCAGTGGTTGCCCTTGGTATGGTCGCCCGTGCCGTGGTTGACCGTGCGAAGGACCGCCAGCTTGTCCATCCGCCTCGCCTGCTCGGGCATCAGCTCGCCGAGGTGGACGCCCGGCAGGCTCGTGCCGATGGCGCCGAAAGGCCCGCGGAAGCCGCTGGAGGCGTCCGGTTTCGGATCCCAGGTCTCCATGTGGCCCGGTCCGCCGCTGAGCCAGATCAGGATGACGCTCCGCCGGGCGCCTGCGCCTGGGCCGGCACCGCGACCCGCCGCCTGGGCCCGGAGCCGGAAGAACTCGGGCAACGCGAGCCCGCCAAGGCCAAGCGTCCCGACCTGGAGGAAGCTCCTCCTCGTTAGACCGTCGCAATCGCGTGCCGACTCACCGGGAATCTTGAGCATCGCGCGCTCCATTCCACCTGGCCTTGATTCAACCCTTGTCAATTTCTTCGGCTGTCGACCGCTTGTCAAGGCCGAGCCGATCCGGGACGGTAAGCCACGCGCCCGGCTCGGGGGTATCGACGGCGCGCCTCTCTGCGTATCCTTTACCGATGCGTCCGGCCCGGGGATCACCCGGCCGAAGGAATTGCTTCCACGCCCCGGGAAATCACCGACTACCCGACGGGCGCCATCGGATCTGCGAGAGGTTTGCCATCGTGAAGATCACGTCGATCGAAGTCTGTCCGCTCACCGGCGCCACCGTCGACGGCGGCTGGCCACAGGGGCACGAGCCGCAGGAGAACCTGCACACGCTGGTGTTGCTCCGGACGGACGAAGGACTGGAAGGGTACGGGAGCTGCTTCACCTCCGGCCGACTCGTGGCCGGAGCGGTCGAACTCCTCTGGCCGCTGCTGCGCGGCGAGTCGGCCGTCGAGCCCGAGCGCGTGTCGGAAACGCTCCGCCAGGCGAATTTCTGGCAGGGGCGCGGCGGCTCCGTCGAGCACGCGATCAGCGGGATCGACATCGCCCTCTGGGACCTGATGGGCAAGGCCTGCGGCCAGCCGATCTCCCGGCTGCTCGGAGGCGACTATCGGACGAGCATCCGGCCCTACGGCTCGATCCTCTTCGACGAGCCCGAACCCCTGAGCCGGAAGCTTGAGGCGGTCGTCGGGCGCGGGTTCCGGTCGATCAAGCTCGGGTGGCGGCCGTTCGGACGCCGGAATCGGGCGTTCGACGAGCTGCTGGTGAAGACGGCCCGCGCGACCGTGGGCTACTCCGTGGAGCTGATGGTCGACGCCGGGGGCAGCGAGCAGTTCTGGCCGCACGGGGTGAACTGGGCCCGGAACACGGCGGCGATGCTCGCAAACTATGGAATCGTCTGGTTCGAGGAGCCGCTGCCGCCGGACGACCTCGAAGGGTACATCGAGCTGACCCGCACGTCGCCGGTGCCGATCGCCGGCGGCGAGGTGCTGACGCGCCGGCAGTCGTTCCGGCCCTGGATCGAGCGGCGGGCGGTGGACATCCTCCAGCCCGACTGCACGAAGAACGGCGGCCTGAGCGAGTCGCGGCGGATCGCCTGGCTCGCCGCCGATCACAACGTGCAGGTCGTCCCGCACGGCTGGAACACGGCGGTGGGCCTGGCGGCCGACCTCCAGTTCTCGGCGGCGATCCCGGTCGCCCGCTACGTCGAGTACCTGACGCCGTCCGCTTATATGGACGAGCTGACGACCGAGCCGTTCCGCCTCGACGCCGAGGGCAAGCTGACGATCCCGTCGGGCCCCGGCCTCGGCATCACGATCGATCCCGAAAAACTGAAGCGGTTCTGCCCGGAGCGGGTCACGTTCCGCTGAGCCCGCGCCTCGCCGATCAGGCCTGGAGTCCCTGGATCACCACTTCCAGGAACTCGCGGGCCCGGCGAGCCAGGGCGTCGACGCCTTCAGGGTCCGAAGGAGGACGGATCAGCGGAGCGGAGATGTTTTCGCAGCACAAGGGTAGGTCGCGACCGGTGAAGGCCACGAGCGACAGCAGCTTGTAATGGTCGATCTCGCCGAAGCCGGGGCCGCAGTCCTGATCCTTCGGGAAGTTCCGGTGGTCCTTGATGCAAAAGCTCCGGACCTCCCCGGCGCAGGCGCGGAGGTCGGGGATCGGATCGACGTCCAGGTAATCCATCACGTTGCCGGCGTCGTAGTTGACCCGAACGCCTGGGTCGGCCACCTCGCGAACGATCTCGGCGCAGGCGGCCCCGGTGCCCGTCTCGCCGCCGTGCTGCTTGACGACGATCGTCACCCCGTGGTCGCGCGCGATCGGGCCGAGCCGGCGGAACCGCTCGACCCAGAGCCGGCGGTTGCCCCCCCTGGTATGGCCGAAGGTGAGCACCTGAGGCACGCCCCCCGCCTCCGCCTGGAGGATGCGGGCCTTCAAGACGTCCTCGCCGTCGGTCGCCTCGGGATAGACCTCCGAGAACATCATCAGCGGCTCCAGGCCCATGTCGCGGCACCGCCGTCCCAGCTCCTTCGCCCGGCCTGGCGGTGCATCGGCGGCGAGGATCGGCGCTTCCCCGCCGGCCTCCTGGTGCGTCGTGCCCCAGGCGACGTATCGATAGCCCGCCCCCTGGATCCCGCCGAGCGCCCGCTGGAGCGGGAACCGCGCGTACGGCAGGGTCATGCAGGCGATCTGAAACCGGGTCGGCCGGCCCCGATCGGCAGGGGACTTCGAGCCGTCCTCCTTGGCGCCGGCCGTCCGGACAGCCCCCGCCACGACCCCGGCGGCCGCGATCCGTAGCCAGGCGCGGCGGTCGAGAGAATGAAGGCGGATTCTGGGATTGAGCGTCACCACATCGCCTCCAGTTGCGTTCCAAACGGGCGTCGTTCCCTCAAACGAAGGGGGTCTGCCCCGGGACGGCGATCCGGCAGACAGGGGGCGCGACGTCCCAATCGTACCGCGTCGGGCTGAGGTCTTCCCGGGAATTCAGGGCCATCTCCCAGGTAACTTCCTGGCCGGTGTAGGCGGCCATGCGGCCCATGATCGCCAGCAGGGTGCTCCTGGCCATGTACTCGCCGTTGTTCACGGGACGGCCGTCGCGGACGCTGGCGAACAGCACGTCGTGTTCGGTCTGGTACATTGCGTTCGTCGGCCCTTCGAAGACCCACTCCCCCCCCTCCGACCGGATTCTCATGCCCTTGCGGCGCTCGGCGAAATCGGCGCGCCCGCGAGTCCCGATCGCCCGGGCGCTCATGTCGTTCTTGCAACCCGGCTGCTGCCGGCAATTGCTGATGAGTACCGCGCCGTCGGCGTACTGGTAGGTGACCGAGAAATGGTCGTAGATCTGGCCGTACTCGGGACCGGTGAGCGCCTGGCGCCCTCCCATGCCGACGGCCGAGACGGGATACTGGTTCTTCATCGCCCAGGCGCAGACGTCGAGGTAGTGGACGTGCTGCTCGACGTTGAAGTCGCCCGAAAGCCAGGTGAAGTTGTACCAATTCTTCATTTGATAATACATCTCGGTCCAGCCGGGCTGCTTCGGCTTGCTCCAACGGCCGCTCCGATAGTCGTTGGCCAGCAGCGTGACCACTTCGCCGATGGCTCCGTCGTGGATGCGCCGGACCGTCTCGCGAAAGCCGTCGTCGTACCGAAGGCAGAGGCCGGAGACGACCGAGAGTCGCTTGGCCTTCGCCCGCTCGCAGGTCTCCAGCACCGAGCGGACGCCGGGGGCGTCGACGGCCACGGGCTTCTCGGCGAAAACGTGGACTCCGGCGTCCACCGCCGCTCGTAGGTGCTGAGGTCGGAAATGCGGCGGCGTGCAAAGCAGGATCAGATCGACGCCGCTCTCCAGGAGCCGCTTGTACGCGTCGAAGCCGACGAACCGCTTCTCGGGCCGGACGTCGACCCGGCCGCCGATCTTCTCGTCGGCCTTCAGCAGCTCCAGGCTCGCGTCCAGCCGGTCCTGAAAGGCGTCGGCCATGCCGACGAGCCGTGCGCCGGAGTCGGCGGCGAGCGCCTGCGAGGCCGCCCCCGTGCCGCGGTCGCCGCAGCCGACCAGGCCGACTCGAATGACGTCGTTGCCCGCCGCGTGCGCGTTCGGCATCGCTCCCAACGTCCCGGCGACGGCGGCGGCCTGGAAGAATTCCCGACGGGAGCGTCTCGGCGTCATGACGGGCCCTTTCCCGGTTCGACGGCGTGGAGTTCAAACGTGCGCACGAACAGCTCGAAACCCTCGGATTGGAGCAGGATCTTGCCGGCCGCGGGGGAGGCGTCGTAGGCTCGGTTGACCACGACGCCGTTGACACGGACGGTGATCCGGCCCCCGACGCATTCGGATTCGACCTTGGTCCACTCGCCCGGCGGGCTCTCCACGTCGTCCTTGCCGCGCGTGTCGAGCAGCTCGCGGAACTCCGGATCGTGCTTCGACCACCAGAGCTGGCCGTGGGTGAAGGTCCGCGGGGCGCCGCCGTCCTTCCAGCGCGGGCGGTTATCGGGACCGAGAACGACGTCGCTGGTGAGTCGCACGGGGATCGGTCCGCCCGCCGAATCCAGGCCAGGGATGACGATCAAGTCGCCGACGCACCCCTGGGCGAGCTGGCACTCGATCGACGCCATCCACGTCCCGCCGGCGCCGCCGTCGGGTCCAGTCGCGTGCAGGAGCAGGCCCGAGTTGCGAACGGAAGCGCCGTCGTCGTCCGTCCGCGAGCCCCACTTGTATTCGACGACCACGCGGTAATCCCGGTACGCCTTCTCGGTGGCCAGGTAGCCGAATCCGTCGCCGGTGATATGGAGCAGGCCGTCGGTCACGCGGAAGACCCTGCGCGGGTCGTCCCGCTTCGTGTCTTTGAGCCAGGTGGTGAGCCCGGTCAGGTCCTTGCCGTTGAACAGGCGTACGACCCTGTCCGGCCGCGCCGCCTCGCCCGGCGGCTCGTCGCCTCGGAGACCGCCGGGCGCAAAGGCCAGGACGGTCGCGGCGAAGACGAGCGCCATTCGCAATCGATCCGGCCCGGTCATGCGATTACCTGCTTCATGACGTTCCCGTGAACGTCGGTCAGGCGGAAGTCGCGGCCCGAATAGCGGTAAGTCAGGCGCGTGTGGTCAAGGCCCATCAGGTGGAGGATCGTGGCGTGGAAGTCGTGGACGTGGACGGGGTCCTCGGCCGGGGCGTCGCCGTACTCGTCGGAGACGCCGAAGCTGAAGCCGCCTTTCACGCCTCCGCCGGCCAGGAAGCAGGTGAAGCAGCGGCTGTGATGTCCCCGGCCGCGCGGGGTCAGGTCCTGCCAGGGGGTGCGGCCGAACTCCGAGCAGCCGACGATGAGCGTCTCGTCGAACAGTCCCCGTTGCTTCAGGTCGGCGACCAGCGCGGCGATCGGCTGGTCGACGTTGCGCGCCAGAGAGACATGGTCGTCGATGTTATTGTGGCTGTCCCAGTTCGTATTCGAGCCGACGTCGAACAGCTCGACCACCCGCACGCCCCGTTCGATCAGCCGGCGGGCGGTCAGGCACTGAGCGGCGAACGAGCTGGGGGCGTCGGCCGACGCGCCGTAGAGATCGAGCGTCGGGCGCGATTCGCGGCCGAGGTCGAACGCCTCGGGGGCCTCGCGCATCAGGCCGTAGGCGGTGTCGAAGGTCGTCATCCGCGACGCGAGGAGCTGGTCGGCGTCGTGGGCCGACAGGTGGGCCTGGTTCAGATCGCGAAGCATCCGCGCTTCCAGATCGCGCCGCGAGACCGAAGGCACGGGGCTCCTCACGTCGGGCAACGGGTCGGGGCCGGGGACGACCCGCACGCCCTTGTGATAGCCGGGCAGGAAGTTCGCGTCCCAGACCTGAAAGCCGTTGTACGGCTCCTTGGCCGCGAGCACGACGAACGACGGCAGGTTGGTGTTGAGCGTTCCCAGGCCGTAGCTGATCCACGAGCCGAGGCTCGGCAGCGGGATCGTCACCGAGCCGGTGTGCATGCCCAGGGTCGCCGCCGAGTGCCCGGCCGAGTCGCCGTGAACGGTGTGCAGGAAGCAAAACTCGTCGACGACCCCGCCGACGTGCTCGAACAATTCGCTCACCATCTTCCCGGACTCGCCGCGCGGGCGGAACCGGTAGGGCGAGGCCAGCACCTTGTTCTTGCCGACCGTCTTGTCATGGTCGCGCTGGAGCTTCGGCTTGTAGTCGAACGTGTCGAGATGCGAGAGCCCGCCCGTCATGAAGAAGACGATCATATGCTTCGCCTTCGCCGGGAAGTGGCCCGGGAGCGGCGCCAGCGGGTGGCCCGCGCTCGCCGCGGCGGCGATCGAGAGCCGGCGATGGAGCCCCAGCCCCCCGGCCGCCGCCAGCGCCGAACCTCGGCGGAGCAACGTGCGGCGATTCAGCGATCCATCCGTCATGTTTCGACCCTCGGAGATCGTCGGTCAATCGACGTAGAGGAACTCGTTCGAGGCGAGCAGGGCCCGGGTCAGACCGGCCCAGGCTTCCCCCTCGCGGCGATCGGTGGGCAGGCCCTCGTCGGCGAGGCTCCGCTCGTAATCGCGCAAAAACGCCTCCGCCCGGTCGCGTTCGGCACCCGTCGGCGGCCTGCCGAACGCCTGAGAGTAGGCCAGGCGGAGACGGGCCGAAGCGTCGGATTCGGCCGCGAGCAAGCGCCCGGCGAACCGCCGCGCCTGGTCGTGCACGAACGGGTTGTTCACCATGTAGAGCGCCTGCAGCGACACCGTGGAGCGATCCCGCACGGCTGTCGTCACGCTCGTGTCGGGCCCGTTGAAGAGGGCGAGATACGGGTGCGGGTGAAGCCGCTGCACCATCAGGTAAATACTCCGGTGCTCTGAGGGATAGACCGCCTTGAACTGGTGGTGGGCGGAGAAGGCCCAGGTCCCCTCGGCCGGGAACGGATGGGGCCCCGGCCGGTCGATCCGGAGGTTGCCTCCCAGGGCGAGCAGGCCGTCGCGCAGGGCCTCGGCGTCGAGCGGCCGGCGGTCGAACCGCCAGTACCAGGCGTTGCCGGTGTCGATCGCCGCGTTCTCCGAGTCGTGCTTCGAGGCGAGTCGGTATGTCTCCGACAGCATGATCCGCCGGTGCATCGCCTTGATCGACCAGCCCGACGCCACGAAGTCGGCGGCCAGCCAATCCAGCAGTTCGGGGTGGGTCGGCGGGGTGCCGCGAAGCCCGAAGTCCGAGGGCGTCGGAACGATCGCCTTGCCGAAATGATGCTGCCAGATCCGGTTGACCATCACCCGCGCGACCAGAGGGCGGGGCCGGCCCTCGGTCAGCCAGCGCGCCAGCGCGGGCCGGCCGCTCCCGGTCGGGGGCAGGTCGATGGTCCCGGCCGGATCGAACACCTTCGGAACGCCCCGAGGAACCAGGTCGCCGAGCTTCTGGGGATCGCCGCCGATCTGCAACTTCACGTTGGTCGGCCCGCCGTCGCGGACGGCGTAGGCACGCGGGGCCAGGGCCGTCGGGCCCCCCTGCTCCAGCCGCTTGATCTCAGCTTGAAGTCGTTGGAGCTGGCTTTCGCGCCGGCGGGCGGCCTTCGCCAGTTCGGCCTTCGCCGCCTCGGCCTCTCTGGCTGCGACAGCTCGATCGGTCGGCCCGGCGGCACCGGCGACGAACTCGGACACGGCGGCCGTCAGGGCCAGATCGCGCACCTTCGTCGCAGCCTCGCCGCGGGATTCGGCCTCGTCGAGGCGAGCCTGGAGCCGGGCGAGCTCTTCGCCATACTGCTTCTTGTAGTCCTGCAACTGGTCGGGCGCGACCAGGGGCGCGAACTCGCTCGGCTTGTGGTCCTCTTCCGATCCGGCGAACGGATACTTGGTGCCGGCGAAGAAGCCGTACAGGGCGTAGTAGTCGCGGGCCGTGATCGGGTCGTACTTGTGGTCGTGGCACCGGGCGCACCGCAGCGACAGGCCCAACACGACCTGGCCGGTCGTGTTCAGAGTGTCCTCGATGATCTGGTGGGGGTCTTCGAGTTTCACCGTGCCGAACCGCTTGGACTGGGCGAGGAACCCGGTGGCGATCACGCGGCGGGCGTAGTCGTCGGGAGGGCCGTCGGCGGCCAATACGTCGCCGGCGAGCTGCTCGTGGAGGAAGCGATCGTACGGGACGTCGGCGTTGAAGGCGTCGATCACGTAGTCCCGGTAGAGGTACGCCTCGCGGATCGGGTAGTCGGAATTGTCGCCGGCGGTGTCGGCGTATCGGGCGAGGTCGAGCCAGTCGCGGCCCCAGCGCTCGCCGTAGTGGGGCGAGGCGAGCAGCTCGTCGACCAGGCGCTCGTAGGCGTCGGGACGCTCGTCGGCCGCGAACGCCTCGACCCGTTCGGGCTCGGGCGGCAGGCCGATCAGATCGAAGGACGCCCGCCGAATCAACGTGCGACGGTCAGCCCGCGCGACGGGGTGAACGCCCTGGGCTCGGCACCCCGCGGCGACAAGCCGATCGATCGGGGAGGAGGCCCAGCCGGTCGGGTCCTCGGGGGGCGTGATGGGCCGGAGCGGCTCGAAGGCCCAGTGGGCCTGACCCTCGATCGGCCGGGACGCGGCGGACTCGGGCCAGGGCGCGCCGGCGGCGATCCAGGCGGCCAGGTCGTCCTGGACGGCACGGGGCAAGGGCCCGGAGGGGGGCATCTTGAGATCTTCATCGGCGTGGCGGATCGCCCGGAGCAGCGAGCCGCCGTCCGGGTCGCCCGGGACGACGGCCGGGCCGCTCTCGCCCCCGTCGAGCAGAGCCTGCCGCGAATCGACGCGGAGGCCGCCGCTAGCCTTCTTCTGGCCGTGGCATTTCACGCATTGGCCGGCGATCACCGGCCGCACGCGAAGTTCGAAGAAGTTCTCCGACGCCCCCTCGGGGGAGTCGGCGCGGGTCGTCGTCCAGCCCTGGGCCAGAACCATCGACAACAACAGGCTGAGGATCGTCCGGTTCATGTCGCGCACCTCCGCATCCACGCCGGGGGAGAGACCGGATGTTGAACAATGCTTCAACGAACATACCATCGGCGAGGCCGCGACGGAAGCCCGAGCCGAGGGTTCGCCGACGGCGTCAGGCCCGGGTCAATTCGGGGATCGGGCTGCCTTCGGGCAGCGCGAGCACCGGTCGGCCGGTCCGGTCATTGATCACGAGGCTTTCGGCGTCGATTCCCAGGTGCCGGTAGATCGTCGCCAGGAAGTCGCGCACGCCGACGCGCCGGCGCGTCACATCGGCGCCGTGCGGGTCGGTCGCGCCGACGACCTGGCCGCCGGGGATTCCGCCCCCGCTCATCAGCAGCGAGACGGCGCGGGGCCAGTGATCGCGGCCCGGCTGCTTCACTCCGGAGGCCGAATCCTTGTCATAGCTGATCTTCGGCGTGCGGCCGAACTCGCCGGTCACCACCACCAGCACGCGGCGGTCGAGCCCCCGCGCGTGAACGTCCTCGATCAGGGCGCTGACCGCCTGGTCGAAATACTGGCACCGCGTCTTCATCGCGTCGAAGACGTGGTGGTTCACGGCGTGGTCGTCCCAGTTTCCGATCCGGCCGCAGAGGGGGCCGTCCAGGCTCGTCGCGACGAGGTCGACGCCCGCCTCGACCAGCCGCCGCGCCAGCAGGCAACGCTGGCCCCAGGTGTTGCGGCCGTAGCGGTCACGAAGCCGGGGGTCTTCCTTGTCGAGATCGAAGGCTCGCCGCGCCTCCGGGCCGGTCGTGAGCGCGAACGCCTGCCGCTGGAACGAGTCGAAGGCCTGCGACTGAGCCGGGTCGTCCATCGCGCGGAGGAGGCCGTCGAAGCCCGTCGCGAGCCCTTTCCTTCGCTCCAGCCGGGCGATCTCGGCCGGATCGGCGAGTCCGATCCCGGGGACCGAGAACCCAGGCGCGTTGGGATCGCCGTACACGCCGAACGGCTCGAAGGCCGGGCCGAGATAGGCCGATCCGAGGTAAGGGATCGGATTGACGCCGACGTACGAGGGGACCCGTCGGCTCGGGTCGGACCTCGCCCGGTGCGCGATGCACATCAGGTCGGGGTGGTCGGGCTTGAGCTTGAGCGTCTGCTCCGGGTGCCCCGTGAACATCTGCTGGTTGCCCTGCTGATGGCAGAAGCCCGAGTGCGACAGCGAACGCAGGATCGTAAATTTGTCGGCCACCGCCGCATGGAGCGGCAAGAGTTCGCTGATGCGTACTCCCTCGGCCTTCGTGGCGATCGACCCGAACGGGCCGCGAATTTCGGCCGGCGCGTCGGGCTTCGGGTCGTAGGACTCCAGGTGGCTCGCCCCGCCCTGGAGCCAGACCACGATCAACGCGGTCCGCTCGCCGGTCGAAGGCGTCCCCGCCCGCGCCCTCATCGCGAGGAGCTGCGGCAGTGAAAGGCCGGCCAGGCCCGTTCGCAAGAACTCGCGACGTCGCATGAGGCTCGCTCCGCTCCGCCGAAGCCCGATCGCGTTCGGAAGAGAGCTGCATGTTAAACAATTGATTGCTCTGGGCCAAGGGACGTGAGCCGTTTCTCGAAGCGAGCGCGACAGCCCCTTCGCCGAGCACGCGACGCCGCTCGTACCGAGGGTCGGCCACGCTGTCGCCGGAGCAGACCGACGCAGCCCATGACGTCCCCGGCGACGTCTACCGCGAGCAGGATGCAGCCGCGTCACGGACTGTTGAGGCCGGCTCGTCGACCTGAGCATCGGCGAACGTCGTCGCTGGTTCGGTCGCGACCGCTGCAGTCCATCACCGGCGACGACGCGTGGCGGCCAGGACGCCCAGGGCTCCGAACGAGAGCATGAGGCAACCGCCGGGTTCCGGAATGGGGGTGATAAACCCGTGAGTGACGCCGTTTACGGTATAGCTCCCCACCAAATGGCCGTAATCGTTTATGTCCGAGATGTAGGTCGAAGAACTCCCCGGTATGACGAAACTCGTGACCGCGCCATCGGGGTCCCGCACGAAGCCGGTGGCGATCGTCACGAACCCGCTGCTGGTGAAGAAGCTTACGACGGAGTATCCGACGGCCTGGCCATCGTTGTTGGTGCCGCCCCCGAACGTCGACATGCTCTGTGGGACGTCGAAGGTGGTGAAACTGCCGTCGGCGGCGCGGACGTAGCCGTGAAACGCCAGCCCGTCGAAGTAGAACCCCGAGACCTGGCCTTGATCGTTGATGCCCTGCGCATACGTCCATGAGGCTCCGGGCACGTCGAAGGTGGAAAAGGTCCCGTCGACGCCGCGGATGAAACCATGGAAGTCGAAGACGCCGCTGAGCGAGTACGTGCCGGCGATCTGTCCGAGGTCGTTGACGGCGCTGCCGTACGTCGAGGCGGCCCCGGGCACGAAGAAGGTGGTGATCGTCCCGTCGACGCCGCGCTCGTACGCCTGGAATCCCAGCCCGGTGTCGTAGTAGCCGACGACGACCCCGCCGTCATTAATTCCATTTCCATATGTTGACATGCTTCCCGCCACGTCGAACCCGCTGATCGCGCCGTCCGCCAGACGTATGAAGGCGTGCGAGGTAGCGCCGACAGCGTAAGTCCCGACCGAAACCCCCAGATTGTTCAGGCCGGCGACGCTGGTCGACGTGCCGCCCGGTACGTCGACGGTCGCGTACGAGCCGCCTCGCACGTCGTTCGTCGCGAAAACCACCGAGAAGAGCAACACTCCATTCACGACCAATCCGATTCGTCTCATCGACGATTCTCCATACGAGCCCGCGTCGGCGGGCCCGCTCCAAAGGCGTCGCTCACACAGGATGAATTCACCGTCAGGCATTCTTTGAAGCCGAAAAGAGACGGAGCTGCGACGCCGATGGAAACCTTGATGTGCAGCCCTCGGGTCCCCACGACCCTCTGCGGCCAGGTTCGGAAGCGCCTGTCAGACCACAGGCGCGCGACCCGCAAGCCGCGTTTCACGATCCGAGCGGGAAACGCCGCCCTTGCGACCTCACATGCACGGTTGTGACCGACATGCTCCGTGTCAATAGGCTGCCGTCCCGAACGACGAGCAACCCAAGCTCATGGCGACGCAGCAAAAAACATTTTAATCTTCATCGACACGACTTGGTTGGCACAAGTCGATCAGCCGGCGCGTCTCCGACGAACCAACGCCGCACACACGCCGCTTAAATCGATATGTTTCCCGCCAGGCTACGGCCGAGCACTAGATTCAATGCGAAGCTCAGGCAAAACAAAACCTCCAATAGCCACCATAAGCCGCCGATCAACCGCCAACCGCCAAGCTATATTTCGCCATATAGCCAACGAAGCCATGGAGACACCTCACGCAAATTTGTATTTGATTGTTATATTTCATCCGCTTTGAATGTTGCGAAAAATAAACATGGACTTGGAACAAAAAGGGGGATTTTGCTTGACTCGCCTCACGCCCGACGATTTACTGTGCCCATTGAACATGCTGGTCCCTTAGACCTACTCGTTCATTAGACATTCTATTTCTTTAATCCTGCAGTGTTCTTGGATATGCTGTCGCCTTGAATCGACTGTCTCGTTGACGGCGACCTGTTCACACCGGTCGAAGCCGTCGCGATGAATGTTCGTATTCACACTTTGTGACGCATCGCCGCGAGCCCTCTCTCGCACTCCTGCGGGCTGCGGCGGCCCTTGCAGAGCCAAACGCTGGTTTCTCGGGCCAGGACGCCCATTCCTCGCCGCACGCACGCGGGGCCTCTTGATCTGTTCTCACGACGATCAACCGAGCGAAGCGCACGGTCGCGCACGCGCTCCGTCTGCATCTTGCTAACCGATCCAGGGAAGGCGAGCGTCGCCAGACGAGCAGCGGTTCGGCCGGTGTCGGCCGAGGTCACCAGGAGATTCACCCATGTCCCGCTCCGTTACGCAGCGATGGTTGGGCAGCTCGTTGAAGACTCGTGAACGCAGTCGTCGTCGGAATCGCGCCCGGGCGGCGATCGGCTTCAGGCCGATCGTGCTCGGCCTCGAGGATCGGACGTTGCTGTCGACGCTCATCGTCACGAACGATTCGGACAATGGGCCGGGATCGTTGCGGGGCGAGATCGCAGCCGCGGCCTCGGGAGACACGATCACGTTCGACAACTCGCTGGTCGGCCACACCATCACGCTGACGACCGGCGAGCTGGCGATCTCCCGAAACCTGTCCATCATCGGCCCGGGCTCGAATCGCCTGACGATCAGCGCGGCCCTGAATTCCAGGGTTTTCGACGTAACGCCCACGCAGGGCGCCCAGCTCAACGTGGCGATCGCGGGCCTGACGGTCACCCTCGGTCGGGCGACGAACAGCTCTCCGCATGGGAGTCAAGGCGGGGGGATCTATGCCAGTTCCGCCAATCTCAGCCTGACGGATGTGATCCTCGCATCGAACGAGGTCAAGGGGTCGCCAGGCTCGATCGGCGCCGCTGGGATCAACGGCGTCAACGGCGTCAGCAATACGAACGGCAACGGGACGGATGGGACCAACGGCGCGAGCGGCGGCTCGGGGGGCTCCGGCAGCAGCGCGGTCGGCGGCGGGATCTACCTCGTGGGCGGGAACTTGTCGCTGACCAACAGCACGGTGACGTCGAATGCGGCGTTCGGCGGCCCGGGCGGCGACGGCGGAGCAGGCGGAGCAGGAGGAGCAGGCGGCAATGGCTCGCTGACGCTGACCACGGCCGGATCAGGCGGAAACGGCGGAAACGCGGGAAACGGCGCCAACGCAGGATCCGGCGGAGCCGGCGGCGCTGGGATCGGGGGTGGGATCTACTTCGCGGGAGGGACGCTCACGGTCTCCCTGACCCTTGTGACGTCGAACCAGGCGGTCGGCGGCCCGGGCGGGCGCGGGGGCGTCGGCGGCGCGGGCGGAGCCGGAGGCAACGGTTCGCTCTCGGCGAACATCGCCGACAAGAGCGGGGACAGCCAGGGCGGCAACGGCGGCGACGCGGGCAGCGGGGGCGCGGGGGGAGCCGGGGGTGGCGGCGGCGCGGGCTTGGGCGGCGGGATCTACGTCGCCAGCGGGAACCTCGCGGTCGGCGGGAGCATCGTATCCGCTGATCAAGCCCTAGGCGGCTCCGGTGGACAGGGCGGGAATGCGGGCAATGGAGGGAGCGGCGGTTCGGGGACGCGGTTCGAGGTCGTCTTCTCGTTCTCTGTGAACACTTCCTTCGCCGTTCCGGTCAACGGAGCGGGCGGCAACGGCGGAAGCGGCGGCGACGGCGGGGCCGGCGGAGCCGGCGGAGCCGCCGCCGGCGGCGGGATCTATTCGGTCGGCGGCTCCGTCGTCATCGCCAAATCCCAATTGACCGCCGATCAAGCCGTCGCCGGAGCCGGCGGCGGCGCGGGCTCCGGCGGCAACGCCGGGGCCGGCGGTGGAGGGCTGGATTTCTCGTTGACCGTCAATGTGGCCGTGAACGTCAATATCAGCGTGGGGGCCAGCGCCGATCAGGTCTGCGACCTCTTCGTCGCGGCCGACGGCGTCCAGGAGATCATCAGCAGAGAGACGGGCGAGGTATGCACCGCGTGCAACTCGTCGTTCGACTTCGCCGTTCTGTCCGCGAACCAGAGCGGAAAGGGAGGCAACGGCGGCAACGGCGGCAACGGCGGAGCCGGTGGACTCGGCGGAGGCGCCGACGGAGGAGCCGTCTACGTAGCGAGCAGCGAGTCCAACACCAGCCTCGTCTCGATCACCGACACGACGATCGCCTCGGCACAGGCCCTTGCGGGCGCCGGAGGCGCCGCGGGCAACGCCGGCTCCGGCGGGGCCGGAGGATTCGGCGCCCAGATCCTCGACACGATCACCATCACGGTCGATGTGAACGTGAAAATCACAGTCGTCGTGGATTTTTGCCTCTTCGTGCCCGTCGGGACCCATGTGGAGACCAACGTCACCACGACCACGAAGATCACGGACAACCCTGTCATCGACGGCGTCGGCGGCCTCGGCGGCAGCGCGGGGACCGGTGGACAGGGAGGCGACGGCGGCGACGCTCGGGGCGGCGCGGTCTTCACATCGGGACGGGGCGTCAACTTCGCGGGAGACCAGGTGAGCGCATCCCAAGCCGTCGGCGGGCTCGCGGGTGCCGGCGGTGACGGCGGCTCGGCGGCGAACGCCGGGCTGACCGTGCTCAACTTCAAGACCCTTTCCGTCGGCAATGGAGGCGCGGGCGGCGATGGGGGCGTCGGCGGCGACGCCCTCGGCGGCGGGCTCTACGCCGTGAACGGCCCTCTCGCCGTCTCCAACAGCACGATCGCTACGTCCTCGGCCCTGGCCGCCGCCGGAGGGGCTGGCGGGGGCGGAGGCGCCGGCAACTTCGCCGTCAACAGTGGCACCTCGGCCGCCGACGGAGCGAATGGAGGCGCCGGCGGTCGAGGCGCCGGCGGCGGGATCTTCTACTCCGGGGCCCTGCTCTCGATCGGCGGATCGACGCTCTCCAATAACGCCGCGACGGGGGGCGCCGGCGGCGCCGGCGGCGTGGGCGGCTCAGGCGGCACCGTGCTGATCTTCGACGGCTCGACCCAACTCGTCAAGAACGGAGCCGGCGGTACCGGCGCGTCCGGCGGCGACGGGCTCGGCGGCGGCCTCTTCAACGGCGCCACGTCCGCGACGGTGTCGGCCAGCACCTTCCAGGCGAACACCGCGACGGGCGGCACCGGCGGTTCAGGGGGCGGAGGCGGAGGCTTCGGCCTCCTCCTTAACACTTCGCCCCAGCCCGTCCCGATCAACCCCGGCGTCCAGTCCGGCGTCGGTGGCGACGGCGGGGCCGGCGGACTCGGCGCGGGCGGCGGAATCTACAACGCCGGGAGTTTCCGCCTTCCCGGTTCGCTGGTCCTCGCCTTGCCCGTCACACTGACCGGCGACGCCGCGGTCGGCGGCGCCGGCGGCGCGGGAGGCGCAGGTGGAGCGCTCAATATCAAGGTGAATGCGGGAGCGGCCAACGGTTCCAATGGCGGCCTGGGCGGCGCGGGCGGCGCGGGTCTCGGCGGCGGCCTCTTCAATCCCGGTTCGCTGGTCACCTTCTCATCGGCGGTCGGCCCGGGCACAGCCGCGGCCGCGGCTTCGACGCCCGCGATCTTCACGCTTACCGGCAACACCGCGACCGGCGGCGCTGGCGGCACCGGCGGGGCGGCGAGTTTCATCGGAGGCGTCGTCGTCGGCGCATCGGCGAACGTCTTGGGCGCTACGGGCGGCATGGGCGGAGACGGCGGCGCGGGCCAGGGCGGCGGCATCTGGAACACGACCAATGGCTTCTCGCTCCCGGCTTCCTCCGTCGTGACGACCAATGCGGCGAACGGCGGCGCCGGCGGGTCCGGCGGGTCCGGCGGCCTGCTGAGCAGCATCTCGACGACCCCCGCCAATCAGAGCCCCGGGACCCTCGTAACGGGCGGGGCCGGCGGACTCGGCGGACTCGGCGGCGCGGGTCAGGGAGGCGCCCTCTACAACCTCGGCAACAATCTCCAGATCCTGGCCCTGACCGGCGCAACCGGCAACACCGCGACCGGCGGCGCGGGGGGCTCGGGCGGCCCGGGAAGCTTGATCGGCAGCTTGCTGGGGACGCCCTTCGTGATCGCCGTCGGCGGTCCAGGAGGCGCCGGGAATACCGGCGGCGACGGCGACGGCGGCTTCATCTTCAATACGGGTGCGAACCTGCTCGTCCAGTTGAGCGAGTTGAGCGGAAACGCGGCGACCGGCGGGGCCGGCGGCGCGGGGGGCGCGGGCAGCCTCGTCGCCAGCCTCATCAGCATCCCGTTCAGCAGCGGCGTCGGCG
This sequence comes from Paludisphaera borealis, assembly GCF_001956985.1. Lineage (NCBI taxonomy): Bacteria > Pseudomonadati > Planctomycetota > Planctomycetia > Isosphaerales > Isosphaeraceae > Paludisphaera > Paludisphaera borealis. The sequence continues at coordinate 5,048,992 of NZ_CP019082.1, read as the reverse complement.
GGGCCGGCGGGAACGGCAGCGCCGGCGGAGATGGCTCCGGAGGAGCCGTCTACAATTCGGGAAGGGGCCTCCAGATCATATCCAGCACCCTGGCGAACGACACGGCGACCGGCGGAGCCGGCGGAGCCGGCGGACTCGGCGGCACGGGCGCGATCATCAACATGGGCAATGTGCCTGTCGGGTTCATCCTCGGCAGCGCCAACGCGGGCCCCGGCGGGAACGGCGGCGGCGGCGGCGACGGGCTCGGCGGCGCGCTCTTCAACTCAGCTTTGGGCCTGGTCGTGAATAGCGGCCTGTTCACGGGAGACAAGGCAGCCGGCGGGGCGGGCGGCTCCGGCGGGCTCGGCGGCTTCGGCGGCTCGATCACCATCCTCGCACAGACGGGAAACGCGTCAGGCGGCAGCGCCAACGGCGGCGGCGGCGGATCCGGCGGCAACGGCGGCAACGGCCAGGGAGGCGCGATCTACAACGTGGCGGACGGCGCGTTCATCCTGAACAGTCCCCTCAACACCAACTCGGCGACCGGCGGCGCGGGCGGCTCCGGCGGGCTCGGCGGCTTCGGCGGCGCGATCAGCGTCACGGCGTATCGCGGCAATGCCGCAGGCGGCGACGCCAATGGCGGCGATGGCGGTTCCGGCGGGCTCGGCGGCGGCGGCCAGGGCGGCGCCCTTTACAACACTGGCGCCAACCTGATCTACAACATCTCGGTTCCGTCCTCGGGAATCCCAAGCCCGATCAGCCAGCCGGTTCCCGGCGCGGGATTCAACCCGTCCAACCTCAACTTCCTGATCGGCAACACGGCGACCGGTGGCGCGGGAGGAAGCGGCGGCGGCGGCGGAGCCGGCGGAACTCTGGGCGTCCAGTCGTTCACCGGAAGCATCAGCCGCGGCGCTTCCAACGGTGGCAACGGCGGCTTCGGCGGCTGGGGCGGGTTCGCCCTCGGCGGCGCCATCTACAACACCGGGGCGAACTTCACGGTCTCCGCGTTCACCCCACTGGGGAGCGGCCCGGTGCCAGCGCCGGGGAGCCTCGGGTCCCTCATCCAGTTGAATCTCCTGAACGGCAACGCGGCTGCCGGAGGCGCGGGGGGAGTGGGCGGCAGCGGAGGGAACAACGGTTCCTTGACCTTCATCGGGACCGAGGCCAACGGGCCGGTCGGGGGTGACGGCGGAGGAGGAGGCAACGGCGGCTCGGGCGGCGGCGGGGCGATCTACAACACCGGTTCGTCTTTCTCCGTGCTGGGCTTCTCCTCCCTGACGACCACCCCGACCCTCGACTTCTGGACGCCGATCGCGGTCGCCCAGGGATTGGCGTCCGCCGCGTTCTTCACCATCCAGTTCAACATGTTGGACGACAACTCCGCCACGGGAGGCGTGGGCGGCGGCGGCGGCGGCGGCGGCGGCAACGGCGGGCTTACCGCCTCGGGCGGAAATGCGAACGGCAGCAACCTTCACGGCGGCAACGGCGGCGGCGGCGGTTGGGGCGGGTACGCCTTCGGCGGCGCCATCGACAACATCGGCGACAGTTTCACCGTCGCGGCGTTCAGCACTCTCGCCGGCGGCCGAAGCGCGGGCTCGACCGCCGCGCAGGCCACGGCGTCCCCCAGCCCACTGACGTTCTTGAGCGTGGGGCTCAGGTCGCTCTCCGGAAATAAGGCGACCGGCGGAATCGGCGGGGCCGGCGGGTCCGGCGGGGCCAACGGCGGCGCGACCGCGAGCCTGGGCAACGCCGACGGCGGGGTCGGGGGCTACGGCGGCTACGGCGGCTACGGCGGCGGCGCGTCTGGTGGTGCCATTCACAATTTCGCCAACAACTTCCTTGAAGCCGTCTTCAGCACGACGCCGTGGTCTGGCGGCGGGACCGGGGGCGGCCTGGCCGTCACGACCCCGCTCATCGACCTCTTTTCGCTCTCCATCAACGTGACCGACCTGTCCGACAACTCGGCCAACGGCGGAGCCGGCGGTGCCGGGGGTGGTGGCGGCGGCAACGGCGGCGTCGGCGTGATCGGCCAGGCTCGTGGCGGCCTCGGCGGCAACGGCGGCGGCGGCGGATGGGGCGGTGCCGGATCTGGTGGAGCGATCGAGAACACCGGCGCGAGCTTCCACTCCCTGCTCTTCAGCGCCGTGGACGCGACGCTCAACTCGCAGTCGTCGGTCCAGAAGCTCTATGTGCACTTCCCGAGCCTGAACGTCCGGAACCTCTCCGGCGACACGGCCAACGGCGGAGCCGGCGGAATCGGCGGGGCCGGCGGCGGTAACGGCGGCGTCTACCTTCAGAACCCCGGTACGCCGAACCCCGGCCCACCGATCTCACTGAACACGCCGGGCGGCCTCGGCGGCGCCGGCGGCTCGGGCGGACGCGGTGGAGACGCCTCCGGAGGCGCGATCGACAACACCGGCGACGGCTTCCTGGTCGCGGTCTTCAGCACCGTGATGAATTCGTCGAGTAACACGGGGGGCGGCACGACGCTCGGCCCCGAAATCTTCATCGACTCCCTGAGCATCGTCCTCACGACGTTGTCTGACAACTCGGCCAACGGCGGGGCCGGCGGAGCCGGCGGGCTGGGCGGCGGCAACGGCGGCCTGACCTTGACCACCCTCCACGCGAACGGCGGAGTCGGCGGCGACGGCGGTTCTGGCGGCAACGGCGGCAATGCCGCGGGCGGCGCCATCAACAACAGCGGCAACGGCTTCATCGTCTCCAAGTTCAGCACCCTGGCCGTCGGAACGTACACGACGCCTCGTCTGAACATCTCGATCGTCACGGCGAGCATCACCATCCGGGAACTCTCCGGCGACAAGGCCAACGGCGGAGCCGGGGGCGCGGGAGGCAACGGTGGGGGCAACGGCGGCGCGGGCGACGCCGACGGCGGGACCGGCGGCAACGGAGGAGCCGGCGGTAACGGCGGCGCGGCCATCGGTGGGGCCATCCGGAACGGCGGCAACAACGACGACAACGGCGAGGGAACCTCACAGTCCGCCGGCGGCGACGGATTTACGATCGCCGATTTCAGCTCGATCACCATGGTCAAGTCTGGGGGCGTGGTCGTCGCCGGGCAGGTCGCCAGCCCGCCTTACAGCCCGCTGTTCAACGTCTCGGTCGCCAATCTGAACCTCTCGGACACGAATCTCGTAAGTGATTCGGCGACCGGCGGTGCCGGCGGAAACGGCGGCTTGGGCGGCGGCAACGGCGGCCAGAATCTGGGCGCCGGCAACGCGAACGGCGGAGTCGGGGGCGGCGGCGGAAACGCTGGCTCCGGCGGCGACGCCTCCGGCGGAGCCATCGACAACACGGGCAACAGCTTCATCATCTCCAAGTTCAGCACCCTGACCAATGCGGTCCCCACCGAGATCATCGGCGTCGCCAATATCGTTCCGGTCTCCATCAACCAGAGGGTCAACCTGAACATCAGCCTTGGGCTGCTTACCGACGACTCGGCCGTCGGCGGCGCCGGAGGGACAGGCGGGACAGGCGGCGGCAACGGCGGAGTCACGGCGGGCAACGACGCCAATGGCGGTACGGGGGGCAACGGCGGCGACGCAGGCGCAGGCGGATCGGCCCAGGGAGGCGCGATCTACAATCACCCTGTGGTCGACGTCACTCCGTTGAGCATCGTGGTCGGCGACGTCGTCACGGCGGTCGCCAGCGGCAACTCGGTCAATCCCTTCTACACGGCGGTCTTCAACATCGCAGCGCGGTTCGACGCCCTTTCCCGCGATTCGGCGATCGGCGGCACCGGCGGCAAGGGTGGTCTGGGAGGCGGCAACGGCGGCCAGACCGGCGCGGGCAACGCCAACGGCGGCATGGGAGGAAACGGCGGCGCGGGTGGCGACGGCGGCAACGCGATCGGCGGCGTGCTGGACAACACAGCCGCCAACTTCGTGATACCGGCCTATTACAAGCTGCTCGGCAACCGGGCGACCGGCGGAATCGGCGGCGACGGTGGCAATCACGGCGGAAACGGCGGCTTCACCTTCTTCACCGGCCACAGCGACCCTGGAATCGGGGGGAACGGCGGTTCCGGCGGAAACGGCGGAAACGCGCTCGGCGGAGCGATCTACAACCAGGGCACCGGCTTCTCGATCGGGACGCAGGCGGCGTTCACGAACGACCAGGCCAACGGCGGAAACGGCGGCGTGGGCGGCCAGGGCGGAGCTTTCTGCGGCGATACGCGCATTCGCGGCGACGGTGGAAACGGCGGAAACGGCGGCGCAGCCGGGGGAGGCGCGATCGCCAACCAGGGCAACAACTTCACCATCGCGGCCCCCAGCTCATTCACGAGCGACCAGGCCAACGGCGGGGCCGGAGGCAAGGGAGGCGACGGCGGACCTTCGCCCCAGGGTGGGACCAACGGCGGAAACGGCGGAAACGGCGGCTCCGCTAGCGGCGGCGCGATCCTGAACTCGTCCTTCAACTTCAACGCGTCCACTATCAGCTTCCTCTTCGACAACGTGACCGGCGGCAACGGCGGAAACGGCGGCCGGGGCTTCGGCAGCGGCGTCGACGGAAACGGCGGAAACGGCGGCGACGCCCTGGGCGCCGCGGTCGCCTCGTTGGGCTCGATGACGCTCGCGGGGGGCTCGATTTCGCTCGGCAACGCCAACGCCGGCAGCGGCGGCAGCGGCTGGGCCGGGGGCAACGGCGGCGCGGCGATTGGCGGCGGCATCTTCGCGGCCGGCCTTCGCGAGTCCGGCGGCCTGAGCCTGAGCAAGTTCACGATCAACTTCAACGGCGCCCGAGGCGGCGCGGGGGGCAACGGCACGATCAAGACTGGAGGCGCGGGGGGGCGCTCGACCGGCGGAGGCGTCGCGATCCTGTCGGGCGTGGCGACGATCGACGCCACGACCGTGAGCAGCAACTCGGCGCTCGGCGGCTCGGGAGGAACCGGCGGGCCGGGCGCGGCCGGCGGCGCGGGCGGCGGCGCGACCGGCGGCGGCATCGCTTCGGGCGGGACGACCACGATCACCGGCAGCACCGTCTCCGCCAACCTGGCGCAAAGCGGCAACGGCGGAAACGCGGCCACCGGCGGGACCGGCGGCAACGGCGGCGACGCCCTCGGCGGCGGCATTGCGGTGACCGCCGGGACCCTGACGTTCTCGGGCGGCTCCGTCGTCTCCAACACGGCCCGCGCCGGCAACGGCGGCAGCGTGGGCCTCAAGGGGATCGGCGGCAACGGCGGCAACGCCTTCGGCGGCGGCATTTACGTCGCCGCCAACGCCCTGCTCAACCTGCTCAACGCGGTGATCGGCGGGTTCTTCGCCGGCAACTCGGCCGTCGGCGGGTCCGCCGGTTCCGGAGGCTTCCTGGGCACGAACGGGCAGAACGGCCAAGGCGTCGGCGGCGGCCTCTACCTCACCACCCCCGGGTCGACGAAGCACAACACGACGGTCAGTTTCAACGCCGCGTCCACGAGCGACAACGACATCCACGGGCCGATCACCGACGTATGAGGTGCTGATCCTGTAATGACACGTTATCTCCACATTTTCCAGTTGGTCTTGCTGACCTGGGACGTTCCGTCCCCCCGCGTCCGCGTCTATCGGCCGGCCCGGGGGGATAGGGAGGTCGGGCTACTAATCGAGAGGCGAGGACGTTGAAGAAGAGCGGACCGGACTTCGATTGGATGGTTCTGACGCCCGGGGGATTCCCGGACCCGTCGCTGGCGATCGCCGGCAGTCGGGCCGGGGCCGTCGGGGTGCTCAATCTCGAATTCGTCGAGGCTTCGGAGCCCGCGCTGGCGGCGTTGGCGCGCCTGGCGACGCTTGGAAAAGGCCGGCTTGGCGTTCTCCTGGATGGAGGCGCGGACGGCCTGCTGCGGGCGATCCTGACGCAGCTTCCTGCCGGTCTGGACACGATCCTGCTCACCGCCTCCGCCATCGATCGTCTGAAGCACCTCGTGGGGCTGATCCACGAAGCCGGTTTGAAAGCCTTCCTGGTTGCGACCGGGCTGGAGGAAGCTGTCGCGGGGCAGGATGCAAAGGTCGACGCGATCATCGCGAAAGGAAATGAAGCCGGAGGCTGGGTGGGCGAGGAGACGATCTTCGTCTTGCTCCAGCGTCTGATCCCTCGACTGAGCGTCCCGGTGTGGGCGCAGGGAGGCGTCGGCCCATGCACGGCCGCCGCTTGCCAGATCGCCGGCGCCGCGGGCGCCGTCCTCGACAACCAGCTCCTCCTCACCAAGGAATCGCCCATCTCCGATCGGATGCGGGCACGGCTCCGCGTGATGGACGGAAGCGAAACGATCTGCCTGGGAAGCGGCTTCGGGGCGGGGTTCCGGGCCTACTCTCGGCCGGATTTGCCGACCGCCGTCGAACTGCGACGACTGGAAGCCACGGCCCTGCTCGCGGTGCAGCCGGTGGTGGCGGTGCGTCACGCCTGGCGAGCCGCGATCCGACGACGGGTCGACTGGCAAACACCCGAGACGTCCCTCCTCGCCTTGGGGCAGGACGCGGCGTTCGCCGCCGGCCTGGCGCGGAGATTCGGCACGGTCGGCGGCGTCCTGGCCGGACTGGCGGAGGCGATCCGCGAGCCGCTGTCGGGAGGAATCAAAGAAGCCGGCCCATTCGCCGAGGGTTCGCCGCTGGCCCGGTCGCACGGGACGAGGTTCCCGATCGTCCAGGGACCGATGACTCGGGTCAGCGACCGGGCGGAGTTCGCCGCCGCGGTCGCGGAAGCCGGCGCCCTGCCCTTCTTGGCGCTGGCGCTGATGCGCGCCCCCGAGGCGCGTTCGCTTTTGGAGGAGACGCGCCGTCGCCTGGGCGACCGGCCCTGGGGAGTGGGCATCCTCGGCTTCGTGCCGCAGGAGCTGCGAGCCCAGCAGCTCGAGGTCGTCCGCGCCTACCGGCCTCCCTTCGCCTTGATCGCGGGCGGCCGACCCGACCAGTCGAAGGTTCTGGATGAGGAGGGCGTCCCGACCTACCTTCACGTCCCATCGCCGGGACTGCTCCGGATGTTCCTCAAGGAAGGCGCTCATCGCTTCGTCTTCGAAGGACGAGAGTGCGGAGGACATGTCGGGCCGAGGACCAGTTTCGTCCTCTGGGAAAGCATGATTGAGGTCCTCTCCGAGCACCTGACGCCCGGCGTCGACGCCTCCGCGTACCATGTACTGTTCGCCGGCGGCGTACACGACGGGCTCTCGGCCGCTATGGTCGCCTCACTTGCGGCCCCCCTGATACGGCGAGAAGTCCGCGTCGGCGTGCTCCTGGGCACGGCCTACCTCTTCACCCACGAGGCGGTCCAGACCGGCGCGATCGTCGCCGGCTTTCAACAGGCGGCCCTCTCTTGCGAAAGCACGGTTTTGCTTGAAAGCGGTCCGGGGCATGCGACCCGATGCGTGTCGTCCCCCTTCGTCGCGGATTTCGCCGGCGAGAAACGACGCCTGCTCGGGCATGGCCTGCCTCCCGAAGAGCTGCGTCATAACCTGGAGGCGCTGAATATCGGGCGGCTGCGGGTCGCGTCGAAGGGCGTCGACCACAACCCCTGTTTCGGCGAGGATGCCGCCGCGAGCAAGCTCGTCGAATTGGGGCCCGAGGCTCAGTGGGCGCGCGGGATGTACATGATCGGACAGGTCGCCGGGCTGCGAGACGGCCTCTGCACGCTGGCTGAGCTTCACGAGGACGTCTCGGCCGGGAGCACCCGACGCTTGAAGTCGTCCGTGCGACCTCTCGTGGCCTCCGAGTCGCCTTCCCCGTCTCCCGCCGCAATCGCGATCGTCGGAATGGCCTGCATCCTACCCGGCGCTCCCGACCTGAAGACGTTCTGGTCGAACATCCTCAACAAGGTCGATGCGATCACGGAAGTGCCCGCCGACCGCTGGGATTGGCACCGGTATTTCGATGCGTCACGGTCAGCGCGTGACAAGATTTACTCGCGCTGGGGCGGGTTCATCGGTGATGTCGCGTTCGACCCCGCGGTCTTCGGAATGCCTCCCAGCTCGCTCCGCTCGATCGAGCCGTTCCAGCTCCTGGCCTTGGCCGTCGTGCGGTCCGCTCTCGAAGACGCCGGTTATCTCGACCGGCCGTTTCCCCGTGAGCGCACTTCGGTGATCCTCGGGGCGGGCGGCGGAGGAGCCGACCTGACCGCCGGGTACATGGTCCGTTCCAGCCTGCCCGATCTATTCAACGGGGAAGCGGCCGCCGTCGCCGAGCGACTCGGCGACCGCCTGCCGGAGTGGACGGAGGATTCGTTTCCCGGAATCCTGATGAACGTCGCCGCGGGACGCGTCGCGAATCGGTTCAATCTGGGGGGGGTGAACTATACGGTGGACGCCGCATGCGCGTCGTCGCTCGCCGCGGTCTATCTGGCCGTGCGCGACCTCGAGGCGCGCACCAGCGACGTGGCGATAGTGGGTGGGGTCGACGCCATCCAGAATCCCTTCGCCTTCCTCTGTTTCAGCAAGACGCAGGCGCTCTCGCCCAACGGCCGCTGCCGCACGTTCGACGCCGAAGGTGACGGGATCGCCATCAGCGAGGGTTTCGCCGCCGTCATCCTCAAGAGGTTGGACGACGCCGAGCGCGACGGCGATCGGATCTACGCGGTCATCCGGGGAGCCGGCGGGTCGAGCGACGGCCGCGACCGCAGCATGACGGCCCCTCGCCCCGAAGGCCAGGTCCGGGCCCTCCGACGGGCTTACGCCCAGGCCGGGTACTCGCCCGCGACCGTAGGGCTGATCGAGGCCCATGGGACCGGCACGGTGGCCGGCGATCTGGCCGAGATCAAAGCCCTCACGGCGTTCTTCGGCGACGCCGGCGCGGCTCGGCAGGGGTGCGCGGTCGGTTCGATCAAATCGATGATCGGACATACCAAGGCCACCGCGGGAGTGGCCGGACTGATCAAGGCTTCACTCGCGCTCAGCCACCACGTGCTTCCTCCGACGTTGGGAGTCAGCCTCCCCAACCCGAAAGCGAACTTCCCAGAGAGCCCGTTCTACGTCAACACCGAACCGCGCCCCTGGATCCACGCGGAGCGTCCGGAGCCTCGCAGGGCCGGGGTCAGCGCCTTCGGCTTCGGGGGCACGAACTTTCACATCGCCCTGGAAGAATACACGGCGGGTTTCCTCGCCGATCGCGGCGTGACGCGAGACCCCTGGCCGGCCGAACTCTTCATCTGGCGCAGCCGATCGCGGGCGACGCTCATCGAAACGATCTCCCAACTCGCCACGTCCCTGAAGGCTGGAGCCCGCCCTCACATGGGCGACCTGGCCTGTGCGCTGGCCCGCGCGGCGGAAGGGGCGGGGGTCGGCGGCCCATCGCTTTCGGTCGTAGCGACCTCCCTGGAGGATCTCGCCGAAAAACTGACCGCAGCGCGGGACCTCATCGGCGCCGGCGTCGAGCGCTGCCACGACTCGCGCGGCATCCATTTCTCGGAGCGGCCCCTGGCGATCGACGGCCGGATCGCGTTCCTGTTCCCCGGCCAGGGCTCGCAGTACGTGAACATGACGCGAGATCTGGCCGTGGCGTTCGAGGAGGTGCGGGAGTGTTTCGAACTCGCGGACCGCACCCTGACCGCCGAGCTGGGATGTCCGCTCAGCCGCTGGATTTTCCCGCCGCCGGTCTTCAGTTCGGATGAAGAGAAGCAGCTCCAGACCGCGCTGACGGAAACGCACATCGCGCAGCCGGCCCTCGCGGCTACGGACCTAGCCGTTCTTCGCTTGCTCCACCGGATGGGGATCGAGCCCGATATGGCGGCGGGCCACAGCTTCGGCGAGTTCGTCGCCCTGTGCGCGGCGGGCTGCCTGAGCGAATCCGACCTACTGGAGATCGCGGCGGCGCGAGGGCGTTTCATCCGCGACTGCACGACCGATGAGAGCGGAGCGATGGCGGCGGTCGTCGCCTCTCCTGAGGAGTTGCAGCCGCTGTTGCTGACCGCCCCCGGCCTGACGCTCGCCAACCTCAACGCCCCCCGGCAGACCGTCGTCGCCGGGACGCGGGCCGCCGTGGAGAAGGCGATGGAATGGTGCCGGTCTCGTGGGTTGCAAGCCCGTCGGCTGCCCGTCGCGTGCGCCTTCCACTCCCCGCTGGTCGCCCCGGCGCAGCAGCGACTTTCCGAGCGGATTCGCCGGCTTGCCTTCGCCGCTCCTCGGATTCCGGTCTACTCGAACACCACGGCCGCTCCCTATCCGGATAATTCTTCCGCCGTCGCCGACCTGCTGTCCGAACATCTGGTCCGCCCCGTTGGATTCGTGCGCCAAGTTGAGTCGATGTACGGCTCCGGCGCCCGCCTGTTCGTAGAGGTGGGGCCGCGCCAGGTCCTGAGCGGACTCGTCGGCCAGATCCTCGACGATCGCCCTCACGTCTGCGCCTCGTTCGATCGCCCCGGCGGGGACGGCATCGTGCTCTTGCTCCACGGTCTCGCGGCCTTAACGTCCGAGGGGGTCTCGATCCGGGACGACGGCCTCTTCCAGGGCCGGTCGATCCGCCCGCTCGAGCTCTCGAAGCTGACCGAGGGGATCGACCCCGTGCAGTATTCGCCGACGACCTGGCTCGTCAACGGCGGTCGGGCTCGTCCCGTCTACCGCAAGGGGGGCGAGACCGGGACGCCGGCGCCGCCGTCGCGGTTCAGCGTGATCGACGGCCGCAAGCCGCCGGCCGCGCCGTCCGCCGAGACGGTCGTCGCGCGAGGACCATCCCCCTCCCCCGCAACGAGGGGGGGGAATGGTCACCAGCCTCGTGAGGTCCTGCCGGAGGCTCTGCCTTCGGGAGCGGCCCACCAAGTGCGGACGCCGTCTCAGAACGACGTGCTGAACGGCGAGGGCGTCACCTGGGGCGGACCGGGCGCTCGCGCCCGCCGCCCGATTCATCGAGGATCAGCAGACGAGGGAGGGTCCATGACTCGATCAACCGTCCAGAGCCCGCGCTTCACCGGGGCGGCGCCACCGCCGCCCTACTCGGTGGCGGCTCAACCACAAGATTCCCCGGCCGCATCCCAGCCGCCGGCCCCGCCCGTTCCAAACGGGCACGGCTCGGTGGACCTGGCGCGACAATTCCAGCAGGTCATGATGCGGTTCCTCCAGACCCAAGAAAACGTGATGCACGACCTGCTCGTGTTCATCGGGTCTCAGGGGACGCCCTCCGCGGCCGCGACCGCCGGGCCACGACCTTACGGGGGCGAGGCGAACGGGAACGTCGCCGCGGCCTTCGACGGGGTGAGTATCGCGGCGACGGCGATCCCGACGGCTCACGCAGGCTTCGTCGACGAAGTTGCAACGACCCCCGCGCCGGTCTCTTCTCCGGTCGGCCAAGTCGTCTCCTCGCATCCGTACGAGCCCACGAGCCTGACGGAACCGGTGCTCCCAGAGGCCCCGATGACGACGGACGGCGGGTGGAACAAGTCGGCCCCACTCAACGGGATCGAGCACGGTCCGTCAGCTCCGCCGGTCACGGCCGGCCGGATCGCCGAGTGTTCCCCCGATCGTCGGCAGATCACGGAGCGGCTCTTGGGCATCGTCAGTGAGCGAACCGGGTATCCCGAGGAGATGTTGAGTCTCGACGCGGATCTGGAGGCTGACCTGGGGATCGATTCGATCAAGCGGGTCGAGATCGCCGGCACCCTCGTCCGTTCGCTGGCGATGCCCGAGGGCCGATCGCCTGACATCGAGAAGCTGACCGTGAGTCGGAGTCTCCGCGAGGTCATCGATCATCTGGATTCCTTCATCCATCAGGCTGGCGAGGGTGAACGAGAGGCGACGGAGGACGATCATCGCCCTTTTGACGAAGCGCGGACCGGGCATGGCGTCGGCCGGTTCGCGCTCAAGTCGGTCGTCGCACCGCCCATAGCGGCGACGGCCGACCTGGCCCGCGGCGGTCCCGTCGTCATCGTGGACGACGAGACCGGCGTGGGACGACGCCTGGCGAGCCTCCTGAGCGACCAAGAACGTCACGTAGTCCGGATCGTTTCAGGAGCCGGCGCGCCGACCAACGAATCCGGCGTCGTGACGGCTGACCTGCGGCGTCCCGACGAGGTGGCCCGGCTGGTCGGCGAGCTGCACGATCACGGGCCCGTGGCTGCCCTGATCCACCTCTCGGCGCTCCGGACCGACGTCCCAGCAGCCGAGGCTGGTCTGACGTCCCTCTACCTGATGTCTCGGGCCCTGGGGCCGGACCTGGAACGCGCGGCGGCCAACGGCGGCGGCGCGGTCCTGGCTGCCTCGAGGATGGGCGGCTCCTTCGCCGTGGACGGTCCCGCTCAGCATTTCTCTCCTGAAGCCGGCGGCCTCGCCGGCTTCCTCAAGTCACTTGCCCACGAGCGCCCGACGGTTCGCATCAAATCGGTCGATCTTCCGCCGGCGGAGCCGGACGTCGTCGCGGACTGGCTGCTGGCCGAGCTGATGGCGAACGACCGTCTGGTCGAGGTCGGATACCGCGACGGCCGTCGGTCGACGCTTGAGCTGGCCTCCACGCCACTCCTCTCCAGGAACGTCGACCTTCCGCTCGACGAAGACTCGGTCGTCCTCGTGACCGGCGGCGCCCGCGGGATCACCGCCAGGGCTGCGTTCAGCCTGGCGGAGGCCGTTCCTTGCACCTTCGTCGTGGTCGGCCGCACACCGCCGCCCGCCGGGCCGGAGCCCGCCGAAACAGCCGGGATCGAAGAGCCGAAGGCGCTTAAGCGGGCGATCATGGAGCAGCTTCGCGCGACGGGGAAGCCGGTCGCTTTGGCGTCGGTCGAAGAGCGATACCGCCGGCTCCTCCTCGAGCGCGAAGTCCGCACGAATCTCGATCGACTCCGGCGGACCGGCGCCCGGGTCGATTACGCCGCTTGCAACGTGCGCGACGCGGAGGCGTTCGGGTCGCTCATCGACGAGATCTATCGGGTCCACGGCCGAATCGACGGGGTTATTCACGGGGCCGGCGTCATCGAAGACCGGCTGGTCAAGGACAAATCTCCCGAATCGTTCGACCGCGTGATGGAGTCCAAGGCGGGAAGCGCCGTGGTCCTCGGCGCACGTCTGCAGCTCGACTCACTGCGGTTCCTCGTCTTCTTCAGCTCGGTCTCCGGAAGGTTCGGCAATCGCGGCCAGGCGGACTACGCGGCCGCCAGCGAAGTGCTCAACAAGCTCGCCCAGGACCTTGACCGGAGCAGCCCGGGTCGCATCGTCTCGATCAACTGGGGGCCCTGGCTTGAAACCGGGATGGTCTCGCCGGAGGTTCAGCGTCAGTTCGCCGAGCGCGGCGTCGCGCTCATCCCCCCCGCCTTGGGCTGTCGCTTCCTGCTGGACGAGCTGCGATTCGGCCACAAGGGGGATGTGGAGGTCCTCATCGGCGGGGCCGAGGGGCCTTCGGCGGCCGCTCCGGAGGCGTCCGTGCCAGGGCGCAACGACGGGCCGTGGACCGAGACGGTGAACAGCCCGTTGCTCATGGCCGCCGGCGTTCTGTCGCGAGGCGAGGGCCTGGTCGAACTTGTGCGTCCCATCGACCTGGAGATCGATCTCTACCTGAGGGATCACCGCCTTGATGGTCGACCTGTCTTCCCGTTCGCGATGGCCATGGAGCTCATGGCCGAGGTCGCCGCGTCGGGGTGGCCGGACCTGGACCTGCTGGCGATCGGCGACATCCAGCTTCACCGAGGCGTCGTACTCGATGGTAAGAAGGAAGATGTTCGGGTCGTCGCCCGCCTCCGCCCCGCCCCCGACCCGCGGAAGGACGACCCCGGCTCGGATCGCACCCTGGACGTCGCGATCCTGAACGCGGGGAATCCCGATCGGGTCCATTATCGAGCCTCGGTCCATCTGGGTCGCCGGGCGAGGAACCATGCTGGAACCGCTCGCCCTGGGTTCATCGCCGACCCGAGCCTGCTCGAAGGAGGTGGGTTGAATACGATTCGGGTCGAAGAAGCCTACAGAGATTGGCTCTTCCACGGCCCGCTCTTCCAGGGGATCGCCTCCATCGAAGCGATCGGCCCCAAGGGGGCGCGGGCGATCCTCCGGCCCTCTTCGCCCCGCGCGTGTCTGCGCGGCGAGCCGCCCGGGGAATGGCTGATCGATCCGATCCTGGTGGACAGCGCCCTCCAAATGCAGGTCCTCTGGGCGCGGCTCCACTGGGACGTGACCTTGCTGCCCGCGAGGATCGCGGAATACCGACTCTTCGGTCCGGGAATCGCGACGCCCGCGGCGAGGCCGCCGGGACCGTCCGGAAACGGCGGCGACCCGTATGGGATTCGCTACGAGCTGCGGATCAGCTCGGAGAGCCAGGTCCCGACCTGCCATGCCGATCACTACTTCTTGAGTCTAGATGGTCGCCTCCTGGGGGTGCTGACGGGAGTGGAGGGGACGGGGAGCAAGGCGCTGAACCGGCTGGCGGGCACCTGTCATCGTTGAGGGCGGCCCCGGCGCGTATAAGCGGATTCGCGAAACGATCTGGGAGTGACACCACCATGTTCGATCTAAGCTCGAACGACTCCGACCGGACGACGGGTCGAACCGAATTCAACCGCAGGTCGAGGCTCTCGCCACATAAACACATGCCCAGAGACGGACAAGCGGCCTCGAACGCCGTGGCCATCATCGGTATGTCATGCCTCTTCCCGGGCGCCGAGGGGCTCGACGCATTCTGGCGGAACATCCTGGGGAAGGTCGATGCGGTGACGGACCCGCCGCCGGAGGCCCGCGAGACGGGACAGTATTTCGACCCCGACTCGCACGAGGGCGACCGGGTGTACTGCAAGCGAGGCGGATATCTCGGCTCGTTGGCGGCGTTCGATCCGTTGTCTCATGGGATTCCGCCCGTCGCCGTCGGCGGCGAGCCCGACCAATGGCTGTCGCTCCAACTGGCCCGCGACGCGCTGGCCGACGCCGGCTGCCTTCGAATGGATGAGGCAGTGCGGCGGAAGACGGCGGTGATCCTCGGCAAGGGGACCTATCTGAACGGGGGCAACGCGATCGCCGTCCAGCACGGCCTGGTCGTGAACCAGACGCTGGAAATCCTCAAGACGCTGCGCCCGGAGTACACTGACGACCAGATTGAGGCCCTCCGTCGCGAGCTGAAGCAAGCCCTGCCGCCGTTCAACCCGGAGACGATGCCGGGGCTGGTCCCGAACATCATCGTCGGGCGGATCGCCAATCGGCTCGATCTGATGGGCCCCACCTACACCGTCGACGCAGCCTGCGCGTCGTCCCTGATCGCGGTCCAGCAGGCCATGCGTTGCCTGGTGAGCGGGGAATGCGACGTAGCCCTTGCGGGCGGTTCCCAGGTCTGGATCCCGATGCCGACGCTCAGCATCTTCTGCCAGCTCGGGGCCCTGTCCCGAACCCAGCGGATTCGTCCGTTCGACGAGGAGGCCGACGGCACGCTGCTGGGAGAGGGGATCGGGATGATCGTGCTGAAGCGCCTGCGGGATGCGGAGCGAGACCAGGATCGCATCTATGCGGTGATCCGGGGGGTGGGGGTCGCGAGCGATGGTCGGGGCCTCAGCGTGATGGCGCCCCGCGTCGAGGGAGAAGAGTTGGCCCTCCGGCGCGCCTACGAAGCGGCCGGCGTATCACCCCGGACGGTCGGCCTGATCGAGGCCCACGGCACCGGCACGCCCGTAGGAGACGTGGTGGAACTACAGGCGCTGACCCGGGTCTTCGGAACTCGGGAGGGAGACCTGCCCCGGTGCGCGCTGGGGACGGTCAAGTCGATGATCAGCCACACCATTCCCGCAGCCGGGGTGGCCGGGATCATCAAGACGGCCCTCTCGCTCTACCACAAGATCCTGCCGCCGACGCTCCACTGCGAGAGGCCGAATCCGAAGCTGGAACTGGAACAGACCCCCTTCTATCTCAACTCCGAGACGCGGCCCTGGATTCAGGGCAGCCTCGAACCACGCCGGGCAGGCGTCAACGCCTTCGGCTTCGGCGGCATCAACGCGCACGCCGTTCTGGAGGAGCACAGCGACCCTCTCCGGGCCGCATCGTCCGATCCGGCCGCAAAGGATCTCTCCAACCATCTGCCGGCCTGGGACAGCGAGGTCTGCCTCCTGGGGGCCGAGTCGCCGGCGGAGCTGCTTGAGGAAGTGCAACGGCTGGCGCGGCGGCTTGATTCCGCCGGGGACGTCGCGGCCGGGACGATTCGTCTCGCCGACCTCGCGTTCACGCTCAATCAGGATCTGATGACCTCGGGCGCGGCCGCCCCGTGCCGGCTGGCCTTGGTGGCCAGCTCAATGCCCGACCTGCGGGAGAAGCTCGACCGGGCGGCCAAAAAGTTGGCGACGGCCGGCGGCTGCCGCCAGATCCGGGACGTCTCGGGCGTTTACTTCGCCGCCGAGCCGCTGGCGCGTGAGGGAAAGCTCGCGTTCCTCTTCCCCGGGGAGGGCTCGCAGTACCCGAACATGCTGGCCGACCTCTGCCTCCACTTCCCGGAGGTCCGGGAATGCTTCGACCAGATCGATCGCGTCTACTTCGATCACCCGCGAGGCTACGTCCCCAGCGATCACATCTTCCCAAGGCCGGCATCCTCGCGAAGCGGTGAGATCCGGGTGGAGGAGCGGCTCTGGGAGATCGCCGGCGCCGTCGAGGCCGTCCTGACGGCCAATCAGGCCGAGTTGACCCTGATGTCGGGGCTGGGACTTCGACCCGACGTCATCGTCGGGCACAGCACCGGAGAGTTCTCGGCCCTCCGCGCGGCTGGCATCTTCGATCCGGACAAGGAGGAGTTCTTCGAGCTGAGTTTGAAGCTCTATCAGAATTATGAAGAGGCTTCCCGAGTCGGCCTGCCCCGGGCCGTGCTGCTCGCGGTCGGAGCCGATCGCGAGCGCGTCGAGGCGATCGCACGCGAGGCCGAGGGCGAGATTTACGTGGCCATGGACAACTGCCCCCACCAGGCCGTCCTCGTCGGCGGGAACGAGGTCTCTGATCGGGCGCTGGCGATCGTCCGCAAGCAAGGATTCCTCTCCGAGCAACTCAATTTCGACCGCGCCTACCACACGCCTCTGTTCGCCCCCTACGTCGACCACCTGCGACAGATCTTCGAGGAGGCGCAGATCCGTCCCGCTCGCGTCCCAATCTATTCGTGCACGACGGCGGCGCCTTACCCGGACGACCCCGCCGCCATTCGCAAGCTCATGGTCGACCACTGGCTGCTTCCGGTCGAGTTTCGCCGAACGATCGAGACCCTCTACGACGACGGGGTGCGAATCTTCGTCGAGGTCGGCCCTCGCGGCAATCTGAGTTCGTTCGTCGACGACATCCTCCGAGGGCGGCGATTCTGCGCCGTGCCGGCGAACGTCCAGCGACGCTCGGGGATCATGCAGCTCAACCATCTCGTCGCGATTCTCACTGCTCACGGGGTGGACATGGACCTGAGATACCTTTACCGCAGGCGGCACGTTAAACGAGTCGACCTCGACAGTTCGTCGGCCGCCGCGTCCCAGCCGCCGTCGCGAGCCCCGATGAAGCTCACCACCGGCTTCCCGGCCATGCGGGTTTCCGCCGAGTTCGCGAGTCGGCTGCGGGCTGACGCTCCCGTTCCTCGAAACCAGCCGCTCTCCACTCCGCGCCGCTTGCAGGATGCTGGGGCGGCCATCGACGAGCCGTCCGCAAGCATCGGTGAATGCCCTGCTCCGGAGCGAGCGGCGTCGTCCGTTCCGATCCACACCAACGGCCATGCTCCCGTTTCCCCGTCGAAGCCTGTTGTGCCGTCTCAAGCCTCCAACGGCTCGATGGGCTCCCCGATGATCCAGGACTTCCTGCGGACGATGAACGAGTACCTCGTCGTTCAGGATCGCGTCATGCAAGACGGTCTCGGCTCGGGCGATCGCACCGCCGTCGAGCCCGAGCCCTCGACGCGGACGACGACGCCCGACCGCTCCCCCAAAAAGTCGCCGTTCCCGCTGCTCGGCGAAGTCGTCTCCGGGAAGACCCGAGAGGAGCTGATCGCCCGGCGCGTGTTCGACCCCGCGATCGACTTCTACCTGCGCGACCACACGCTCGGCCGCGACGTCTCCCGCACCGACCCGGATCTGCTGGCGCTGCCCGTCATGCCCCTGACGATGAGCATGGAAGTCATGGCCGAGGCCGCATCCTTCCTGGCACCGGGCCGGAAGGTCGTTGGATTTCGCAATCTCCGGGCCTTCCGCTGGATCGCTTTCGACGAAGGCCCGCAGGAGCTGCAAGTGACCGCCCGCCGCCAGCCGGGAGACTTCGACCGGGTCGCGGTCCAGATCCGGAACCTCACCGAAGACCGCCGGGGGGATTCGCCGCCCGCCAGCCCGGCGATCGAGGCGAGCGTGATGCTTGCGGATTCGTACCCGCCGAGGCCTCCCGGAGAGTCGACCGCCCCTCGGGACGGCCGACCGTCGCGGCTGCGTCCCGAGCGGCTGTACTCGGACGTCATGTTCCACGGACCGTCATGGCAGGGGGTCGCTTCCATCGAGCGAGTCGCCGACGACGGCTCGCTCGCAAGGCTGCGAGTCCTCCCCTTCGACGGCCTACTCGACGGCCGACCAAACCCCGATTTCGTCCTCGATCCGATGCTGCTCGACGCGGCCGGCCAGGTGATCGGCTTCTGGACGGCGGAGCATCTGACGACCGGCAAGGTGATCTTCCCATCGGGCCTGGAGTCGCTCGAGATTTACGGCCCGAACCTCGCGCCAGGCGCGATGCCCATGTGCGAGGCGACGATCCGGCTGGAGGGGGACCGGCGGCTTCGATCCGACATCGAGATCGTCGCTCGCGACGGCCTCCTCCTTCGACTCGCCGGATGGGAGGACTGGCGATTCGATCTGCCGGCGACGTTCCACCCGCTCATCCTGCCAACCCGAGGCGACATCTCCGAGCCGTGGCCCGATCCGGTCGAATCCTTTCCCAGTCCCCGGTTTTTCGCCTGTCGCCGGCTCTGCACGAGCCTTCCGGCCGACCTCGGCTTATGGCGCCGCGTGTGGGCGCATCAGGTGCTCAGTCGGGCCGAACGCGAAGAGTTTCGCCGGATGGCCGCCCCGGAGATCCGGCAGCTCGAATGGCTGGTCGGGCGGACCGCGGCGAAGGAAGCCGCGCGGGATTTACTCCGCTCCCACCTGGGGCTGGAACCGCCTCTCGCCGACATTGAGATTCGCCAGGACGAGCGGGGCCGCCTGATGGTCGACGGAGCCTGGGCGGGTGAGCTGAACGGCGATCTCGTCGTCTCGATCTCACTCGACGCGCACCTGGCGGTCGCCCTGGCCGGGCTCCTGCCCGCTCCGGTGGAACTCGAATGCGACGGCGGGTCGTACGTGGGAATCCACACCGAGTCATCACGGGCTCGCCGTGAGGAGGCCGGCGAGCCGGTTCTGTCGGAAGCGGAGCTGCGACTGCTACGGGATCGGCCGCTCGACCGCCTCGAAGAATGGTGGTTTCGCTGCCAGTGCGCCAAGAAGGCGGTTGCGAACGCTCTCGGAGAGCGGACGACGGACGCGTTATGGTCCATCTCCATCGCCGGCGTAGCGCCGGAGATGGAGGCGGTCTTCGTCCGGCTGACCGATCGGCTGGCTAAGGCCCATCCGAGGCTCGCGGCCGCGCCGCTCGTCGTCTTCACCTCCGTTCACGACCGCTCGGTCGTGGCGACGACATTGTGCCAAGGCGCCGGCTCGGCGGACGTGCTGGCGGTTGCGGGGACG
Organism: Paludisphaera borealis; assembly: GCF_001956985.1. Classification (NCBI taxonomy): domain Bacteria; kingdom Pseudomonadati; phylum Planctomycetota; class Planctomycetia; order Isosphaerales; family Isosphaeraceae; genus Paludisphaera; species Paludisphaera borealis. The sequence goes on along the minus strand of NZ_CP019082.1, from coordinate 5,029,429 downwards.
GACCGAGAGATCGGATAACGGTCGAAGGACCAGAGGAGCGATCATGACGTTTACCCATAAGCAAGTTCTCGAAGAAGTGCTCAGCCTCATGACCGAGCTCTCAGGGGATTGGGAATACTCGGACGAGATCACGGCGGAGACGCGCCTCCTGGGCGATCTCGCGATGGACTCGCTCGATCTGGTGATCCTCGGCTCGGAGCTTCAGGAGCGGTACGGACAGCTCCCGTTCTCCGAGTTCCTAGCCGAGCTGGGGAAGCAGGAAGCGGATCAGAGGGACGTCACCATCGGCGAGCTGGTGGACCTGATCTGCGGGCAGCAGAGGGCGACGGCGCCCGGAGGCGTGGTGTGATGGCGAAGACGATCCTGATCGGGCTCGACGGGGCGACGTTCACCGTACTCGATCCCTTGATGGCTGGCGGCGTCATGCCCTTTCTCCGCGACCTCGTCGCCGAGGGAGTCCGAGCGACCCTGCGCTCGGTCATCCCTCCGCTTACGCCGCCGGCCTGGACGTCGCTGATGACCGGAAAGCGGCCGGGCGAACACGGCGTCTTCGACTTCTTCCAGAAGGAGACGCCGAACAGCCGGTACTTCCGGTTCACCACGTCGCACGACGTCCAGGCCGCCACGATCTGGTCGATGGCCGGCGAATGCGGCCTGCGAAGCAACGTGCTGAACTTCCCCCTCATGTTCCCGCCGCCGGCGCTCAACGGCTGCTTGGTGCCGGGCGGATGGATGCCCTGGCGACAGCTTCGGCTGGGTTGCCGGCCGGCGGCCCTCTTCGATCGCTTAAAGGAGCTCCCTTCCTTCAACCCGCGCGAGCTGTCCCACGACATGGCGCTCGAGGAGAAGGTGCTCGAGGGGTGCGCCGCCGAGGAATACCTCGATTGGATCATGCTTCACACGCGTCGAGAGCGGCGCTGGACCGAGATCTTCCTTTACCTCATGCGGGAGGAGCCCGCGGACTTCAGCGCGATCCTCTTCGACGGCGTGGACAAGCTTCAACATCTCTGCTGGCGGTTTCTCGACCCGTCGCTCGCGCCGGAGCGACCGACGCCATGGGAGCATGAAGTCCAATCGGCGTGCGAGAATTACTTCCGCGAGCTCGACGGGTTGATCGCCGAAATCGTCTCCAGCGCCGGGCCCGGCGCGACCGTCGTTTTCGCGTCCGATCACGGATTCGGGCCGACCTCCGACATCTTCTACATCAACACCTGGCTCGAACGGCAGGGCCGTCTGGCCTGGGCCGGCGATCGGGGCGCGCGGCCGGACGCGACGCACCAGGTCGGCATCAATCAGATCGCCCGCCACGTCTTCGAGATGGACTGGGAACGGACGACGGCCTACGGCGCCACGCCGAGCAGCCAGGGAATCCATATCGTCCGGCCCACGTCGGACGGAACCGTGGGCGTGCCGGCCGAAGCCTACGATCGGGTCCGCGACGAGCTGGTGGAGGGATTAATGGGTCTCCGTCATCCCGAGACCGGCCGTCCTGTGGTGGCCGAGGTCTGGGCGCGCGACGACGTCTTCGCCGGCCCGTTCGAACCCTGGGCCCCGGACTTGACCGTCCGACTGGAAGGCGACGCCGTGGTCTCCATCCTCCGGTCGGACTCCGTCATGGGTCGGCGACCCGAGCCCGCGGGCACCCACCGCCCGGAGGGCGTCTTCCTGGCGAGAGGGCCGGGCGTCCATCGCGGCGCGTCCGTCGCGGAGCTTTCGCTGCTGGACGTCGCACCCTTCGTGCTCCACAGCTTGGGGATGCCAATCCCCGACGACCTCTCCGGACGCCTCCCTCTCCAAGCGCTCGAAGCGGGATCGTCGCCGAGGCGAGTCGTGAAAGCGACCGGAGTCCGCACCCCCGTCGCGGCGGTCATGGCACCCGAGCCGATGGGCGCGGACGCCGCCCTCGACGCGGAAGAAGAGCAACTGGTCCTGAAGCGACTGTCGGCCCTCGGATACCTGGAATAAACGGCTGGGAGGATGGAATGCCAAAAGCGACCCTTCAAAGCGGTCTGAAACTCCATTATCAGCGCACCGGCCGGGGCCCTGATCTTGTGATGATCCACGGCCTCACCGGCAACCTGGCCGTGTGGCACCTGAAGATCGTCCCGATGCTCGCGGACCACTTCCGGATCTTGACCTACGATCTTCGAGGCCACGGCTACAGCGACATGCCCCCCTCTGGCTACACCGCCACAGACATGGCCGCGGACCTGGAAGGTCTTCTGGATGACTTGGGGATCGAGCAGGCGAACCTCGTGGGGCACAGTTACGGCGCGGACATCGCGCTCTATTACGCCTTTCGAAATCCAAGCCGCGTCCTTCAGGTCGGAGCCGTCGAGGCCGCGCTGCCGGCCTTGATCCACCTCCGCACCCGAGAAGATTGGGTGGGGTGGACCTACTGGGTCGAGGTGCTGGAACGGTCGGGCGTCACGGTACCGCCGGAGCATCGTTGCGACCTTGAATATATGGTCCGGCTCAGCATGAGCCTGCCCAAAAAGTGGGGACCCCTTCGAGGCCTGCCGCGCAATCCCGAGAAATTCCTGCGCGTCCTGGACTCGACCCCGCTGACCAGCGATTACGAAGTAGTCGGCGACCTGACCCTCGAGAACATTCCCCGCGTCGAGGCTCCAGTCCACCTGATCTACGCCGAGGGGTCGGCGTTCCTCGGGAGCCACGACTACCTGCTCGAGCACTTGCCCAACGCCCGGTCGGTGATGCTCCCCTCGTCTGAGTGGGGCCATTTCGGGCCGCTCGAACAGCCCGAGGCTGTCGTGGGCCACTTGATCGAATCCTTGGCCCCGCCTTCGGCGGCGGAGGACGGTCGCGTCGCCATCCCTCGCCCAGCGCAGTTGAGAGCATAAGGAGCCCGCGCATGGACAACGTCTTGGTTACCGGCAGTTCGACGGGCTTGGGGCTTGAGACAGCCCTATACCTCGCCAGGCGCGGCTTCAGGGTCTTCGCGGGAGTCCGCGACCTCGGACATCGGCCGACCGTGCTCGAGGCGGCTGGGGAACGCGGCGTCGAGCTCACCGTCGTCCAGCTCGACGTGACCGACTCCCAGAGCGTCGACCGAGCGGTCGAGACAATCGTCGAGTCGGGAGGCGGCGTCTACGGGCTCGTCAACAACGCCGGCATCGGACTGCGCGGGTGCTTCGAGGATCTCCAGATGTGCGAAATCCGCGACGTCTTCGAGGCCAATGTGTTCGGCACGATGAACGTGACACGCCGGGTCCTCCCTCATATGCGAGCCGCCGGGCGAGGCCGGATCGTGACGATCTCCTCAGTCGGCGGCCGGATCGCGACCTTCGGCCTGAGCGCGTATATTTCCACCAAGTTCGCCCAGGAAGGATTCGGCGAGGCGCTCGCCCTCGAGGTCCAGCCGTTCGGCATCCGTTCGATCCTGATCGAACCGGGGATCATCAAGACCTCGCGGTGGTCGGTCAATCGGGGAAACGCCGCCCACGCGCTCGATCCCGCGAGCCCCTATCACGCGATGTTCGTGAATCACGAGGCGCTGGCCGACCGTTTCGTGGAGACGCGCAAGACCAGGCCGCACCACGTGGCGAAGGCCGTGCACCGCGCGTTGACGAGCCGATGGCCTCGGATGCGATACGTCGTCGGACGGCCCGCTTCGGTCGCCATCGCCCTGCGCGGGCTGATGCCCGACCGGGTCTTCGACTGGCTCTATTTTGGAACGTTGCTCCGGCATATCAAGAACGACCAGGCGGCCGGGCCCGCCGCACATCCCCGCGACCCGGAGCTAGGCGCCTCCGTCGCCGCGTCGCGTAACCGGGCCGCGTCAGGGGCCATGGCCGAGGCGACTTACGACCAGATTGAATCGGAGTAGGAGGGCGACATGGCTCGTTACTTGTTCACCGTATGGCCGTTCGTGGGTCATATCAACCCATTCATGAGCGTCGCCAGGGCGCTGAAGGCGCGGGGGCACGAGGTGGCCTTCTACAGCAGCGAGAGCACGCGGGCCACGATCGAGCCCCAGGGCGTCGTCCTGTTCCCGTTCAATCACCTGCGAGAAGCCCCCATCTGGGAGGCGGTCCAGGCGGCCGAGACGAGAGCGACGCTTGGGTGGCACTCGCCCCGCCTATTGATCCGCGCGTTCCGCGACTGGCTGGCCGGGACGCTCCCCGAACAGGTCGCCGACATTCAGGAGATCATCGAGGAGTGGCGGCCCGACGTCGTCGTGACCGAGACGGGGATGTGGGGGCCGATCGTGATCCTCGGCGAGACGTCGCCCGTGCCGGTGGCGATCCTGACGACGCTGATGGGCTGCCTCATCCCCGGCCCCGACGCCCCACCGGGGGGCCCGGGACTGCCATCGCCTCGGACTTTTCGCACCCGCCTGCTGGCAAAGGCCGTGACGAAGCTCGGCGACGTTCTGGCCGTCGGCGTCCGCCGGCACGTCAACATGATTCGCGCGTCGCACGGGCTGGCGCCGATGGAAAGCTCGGTGAACGCGCACATGGCGAGGCTGCCGCTCTACCTGATCCCAAGCGTGCGCGAGATCGACTACGACCGCCGCGACCTCCCGCCGAGCGTCCACTACGTCGGGCCTTGCGTGTGGAACAAGGCCGACGGCGCGCCCGCCCCCGCGTGGCTGGACCAACTCCCGACCGACGAGCCGTGGGTGCACGTCACCGAGGGCACGGCGCATTATCAAGATCCGGTCGTGCTCCGCGCCGCGGCCAGGGGGCTAGCGAACCTCCCCATGCAGGCCATCCTGACCACCGGCTCTCAGCGCGATCCGGACGAGCTCGGCCTCGGCCCGATCGCCCCGAACATCCGCGTCGAACGGTGGGTCAGTCACAGCGACTTGCTCCCTCGTTGCTCGGTCCTGGTGACGACGGGGGGGGCCGGCACCGTATTGACCGCGCTCCAGCTCGGCGTGCCCCTCATCATCGTGCCCACGCACTGGGACAAGCCGGACAACGCCCGGCGCGTCGTGGAGGCCGGCGCCAGCCTGAGGCTCACGCCGCGCCGTTGCACGCCGGCCGGCCTCCGCGCCGCCGTCGAGCGCGTCCTGAACGAGCCGAGCTTCCGCCTCAACGCCCGTCGGATCGCCCGGATCATGGCCGACCATCCCGGCCCAGTTGGGGCCGCCGAATTGCTGGAATCTCTCGCGATGCGGTCGTCGACCGCGAGCGAGCGGGCGGAGACCCTCGCCCACTAACCCTCTCCCTCGATGAGGAGAATCGTGATGAAGATTCGCATGCCCAACGGGATGGTGATTCACGGTCACAGTCGGGGCGAGGCGCGCCTGCTCTTCGACGAGATCTTCAACAAGCAAGTCTATGTCAGGAACGGCATTGAACTCCAAGAAGGAGACGTCGTCGTGGACGTCGGGGCGAACCTGGGGCTGTTTTCTCTCTTTCTGGGCGAGACCCTGCGGGACGTCACTCTTTACGCCTTCGAGCCCGTTCCCGACATCTTCGAATCCCTGCGCCTCAATACGAGCCGCCTGGAAGGAAGAATCGTCCTGCGGAACGCGGGCCTTTCGGACCGGGAGGGCCAGGCGGTTTTCACCTATTACCCGCACCTTCCTTGCTTCTCGACATCGTGCCCCGACCGCCTGGAGAAACGCTGGGCGGACCTGAGAGACATTCTGATCCGCATGGGCGACCAGAGAGCCGGAGGCGGCGGACGCCTGCGAGAAGCGCGCGAGAAGGTCCGTTCGTGGGGAGTGAGCGGGCTGCTCTATTACGCCTCCCGGAAGAAAGATCGCGTCTGTACGCTCACCCGACTCTCGAAGACCATCTCCGACCACGGAATCGACAGAATCGACCTGCTCAAGGTTGACGTGGAGGGGAGCGAGTGGGACGTCCTGCGAGGAGTCGACGAGGCGGACTGGAGGAAGATCAAGCAGTTGGTCGTGGAGGTGCACGACGTGGAGTCGGGGGCGGAAGGCATGTCGGAGTGGCTCGAAGACCGGGGCTATCAGGTCGCGATCGACCACACCAACGAGGACCGTCGATCCCCGGTGTCCCTGCTCTATGCCCGACGTCGAAAACCGGGGGCCGGCTCCTCAGCCCGATCGTCCCAGGCGCTCGTCCAGCCAGGCGGCCCGGTGGCGGTCTAGCTGACGGTTCAATCGGTCCGGAGCTTTCACCCCGAGGACGAGAGGAGTCGATCGCGATGCAACGCAAGTCTCCGAAGACCATGCTGCCCAACGGCCTGGCGGCGCACGGGGCGACGCCCAATACCGTGCGACTCTATCAACTGATCCTCGATTATTTCCATTACGGAGTCGCCTTCGTTCCCGGCATGACGGTCGTCGACGTCGGAGCGAACATCGGACTGTTCTCGCTGGAGGTGCTCCAGCGGTGCGGGGGCGACGTCAACCTGATCGCTCTCGAACCCGGGCCGCTCGCCTACGCGGACCTCGAGCGCAATCTTCGCGAACACTTCCCGACGTCACCGGCCAGGCCCCTGCGCTGCGCCCTTTCCGACCATCCCGGTGAGGCGGTCTTCTACGACCGTCCACTCGCCTCCGCTCTCTCATCCCTCGAACCGGGCGGCCTGACGGATCGTCGACAACTCGTCCAATCCTTGCTGAGGCCCGACCCGCCGGCTGACTTCCAGTCGATCACCCCCCGATGGCTGAAGCGGTTGCCACGGCCGATCGCAAGCCAGGCCCTCGACTGGCTCATCCGAAGGGTCGAGTCGAAAGTCGTGCCGGCACCGTGCAGGTTGAAGACGCTTTCCCAGATCATCGCCGAGGAGTCGATTACCCGGGTCGATTTCCTAAAGGTCGACGTCGAGGGGGCGGAACTGAAAGTGCTCGGCGGCGTCGTCCCGGCCGATTGGCCCAAAATCGAGGCCTTGGCGGTCGAGGTCCACGACATCGACGATCGCGTCGAGGGCGTGCGCCGGATGCTCGAAGACGCCGGATTCGCGCGGATCGAGGTCGGGCAGGAGTGGCTGTTCGAGTCAAGCAACGTCTACATGGTTTTCGCCGGCAGGGAGCGCCCCGACGCGTCGGCGTCGAGGGATTTCCATTCCGCGGCCTCGCCGGTCGCGGTCGGCTCGATCGATCGACGCCGCCACGCGCGTCCGAGCGACCCCGAGACTCTGACGGCCCATACCTCCGATCGTCGGGGCGATGGAGGCCCTGTTCGTTGAATCGTACTCCACGGTGGAGTACGAGCGCTTCGCGTTTCGTCCCAGCAGAGCGAGTCGGCCGCGGATCGCGGCAGGACTAGGCGACCCGAGGAGTTTGCGATGCCACTTCTTTCCCGTCCGATCGGCTCATATCGGTCATTTCCATCTCGTCGGATCTGGGGTCTCGCGGCCGTCGCGCTGCTCCTGCTTACCCGGGCCAGTCCTGGTCAGATCGCCCAGTCGGGATTCAAGCAGATCAGTCTCCCCGGGTTCGGAGATCGCCACAACAGCTACTCCTGGTCGATGAAATGGTTCAATGGAAACCTGTACATCGGAACGAACCGGGATTTCCAGTGCGTTGAAAACGCGACGATCGCCTTTTACTACCCGATCGTCATTCCGCTCCAGGCGATCTTCGCGGAGCCCGACGTCCCCTGCCCCTCGAATCCCGCGGACCTCGACCTGCGGGCGGAGATCTGGCGGTTCTCTCCGAGCAACGGGCAATGGACGAGGATCTACCAGTCGGATTTCGTGCCCGGCACGACCGTGGCTCGCGACATCGGGTATCGCGACATGGTCGTCTATCAAGAGGCGGATGGGACCGAGGCTCTCTACATCGTCGGCTGCACGGCCCGAGAATTCACTCCAGGAATGCCGCCGCCGCGGATTCTCCGCATGACGATCGCCAACGACCCCGTCACAGGGCAGCCCGGCGAGGTCTTCGAGGCGATCCCCCAGGACCCCGGGACATTCATGGGCGACACGAAGGCCGTTACGTTTCGCGCCACGGCCGTCTACAACAATCGACTGTACGTCTCGGCCAGCCTCGGACTGACTGGAAACGGCTCCGTCCTGGAGTCGTCGAATCCTCGACTGGGGAACAACAGCTTCCGCCAGGTCACTCCGTCGCAGCTTCAAGTTTATGAGATGTCCGTCTTCAACAACTCGCTGTATTTTGGTGCGGGCGATCAATCGACCGGCTATTCCGTGTGGAAGACGAACGCCTCGGGGAATTTACCCTACACGATAACCCCGGTCGTGACCGGCGGGGCGGGCCGCGGGCCGATCATGACGTCGGTCGTCAGCATGTATCCCTTCCAGGGCAGGCTCTACGTGGGGAGCGCCGGTTGGTATTCGACGCTGCTCCCCTCTTCCGAGCTGATTCGAATCAACCCCAATGACTCCTGGGAGCTCATCTCCGGAAACATCCGACTGACGTCCAACGGGCTCGTGTTCCCGCTCAGCGGCCTGGGCGATGGTTTCGGCAACCCGTTCAACGCGCACATCTGGCGGCTGGAAGAGCACCAGGGGGTGCTTTACGCGGGGACGAACGACGACAGTTGGGCGCTGCGGTTCACACCGTTGGCGCCCTTCTTCCGCTCCGAGTTCGGGTTCGACATCTTCGCGAGCCCGAACGGCGTCGCCTGGTCGCCGATCACCCGCAACGGCCTGGGCGACATGTACAACTTCGGCCTCAGGACGTTCGCTTCGACACCGGTCGGCCTGTTCGTCGGGACCGTCAACTACGTCCAGGGCACGGAAGTTTGGCTGGGCGGTTCGGTCGCGTCAACTGCGGCGAGCGCAGCCGTTGCGATGAGCGGCGCTGCGGCGGCGGAAGTAATGTCGCCCGAGCCGATCAGACGACGAAGGTCCTCGCGTTCGGCTCCGCAGCAGGCGACCCCCGGAACCGTGGCGACGGGAGGATCGCAGCCCGCACCGTCGACCAACCAGCTCAGCGGGGGCGACGGCGTGCCTCACTCTCCTCTGCTTCCCGAAGGACTGGAAGTGGAGAGTCACGGCAAGAACGCCCTCGTCTCCTGGAGCCCTCAGCCGGAAGCCGCCCTGTACCATGTCTTCCGCTCGACCTATCGGAAAACCGATCTCGGCTTCCTGCTGGGCATTGGAGCCGAGGCCGAAGGCCAAGAGGATCCGTTGCGACCGGGCGAAGCGCCGGGCGTCTTCTCGGTCCCCGGGCCTTACGTGGAGATCGGGACCGCCACAAAACCGCTCTTCGATGATCGCAACATCGTCAAGAAGGGGGCGTACGCCTATTACGTGCAGGCCGAGGACCGGAAGGGGAAATTGTCCCCTCCTTCGAATATCAAGATGATCCCGGATCTCGGCCCTCCGGCCACGTTCGAGCGAATCCGGACGGAACTGATCGACTTCATCCTCGCCGACAAGGCGCGGGCGATGGAGAGAGCCGGGCTGCTGGACCTCCTGGATCAGAGCCGGACCGCGGCGGCCGGGAAAGACCTCGCCACCGCCAAGGCGCGATTGAACGAAGTTCAGCAAAGGTTGACGCGACTCCGGGAAAGCAGCCCGGCGGCCCCCCCCGCCAGCCCCCTGAACATCCTGATCGCCAGGCTCGCCAGGCGGATCGACCTGAGCCTCACCGGAGTCCTGCCGGGCGACGACCTGACTCGTGAGGAAGGCGCCTCTCAGGACCGAGCGAGGCCGCGCGTCGCCCCGGAGAGGACGCGATGACCGGGGCGACCCCGCCCCTCGGCGCGGACGTCGGTTGAAGGCCGGATCAAGTGTGCTGGACGAGCGACCGCCGGACTTCGGAGATCAAGTCGTGCCATCGTTTAGGGATCGACGTGAGGCCATGGCCGAACTCCGAAACGGCGAGCCGAATCCTGGGGCCGTTGCCGTCGCCGACTTATCGGTCGGGGTGGAAACTCACGCCGCCTCGGCAGTCGGCGTGCCGGACCGGAACAGCCTACAGGTGGCCGTCCCTGACCTGACGATCGGTCTCGGCGGATCGTCGGGGGAATCCGTCCGTGAGACCGGAGCGGCTTGCGACTCCGAGTCGTTCTTCGAGCCGACCGAACGGCCCCGAACGGTCGGCGGCCTCGAGTCCCGTCGATCCGCCCGGTCCATGAAGCGAGTCGGACCGATGCTCGTCCTGTGGGCGGTCCTCATCATCGACCTCCAGGGAGCGCTCTGGCTCTCGGGGGTGAAAACCTTGGCGTTGCAACAGGCCGTGGAGCAGGGGGTCGCTCGCGCCGAGTCGCGCACCGTCGGCGAGATGGCCGACAATCAGATCCATAAGGCGATCCGGGACCAGCGCGCCACGCTGAGATTCTGGACGATCCTGGCCCTGATCGGCGACTTCGTCGTCGAACCGTTGGCGCCGGCCGTCAGGGCCCTCGTGGTGGCGACTCTCCTGAGCGCCCTGGCCGCCTTGGCCGGCCGCCCGATCGGATTCCGCCTCGCCCTGGACGAATGCGCCGCCGTACAGGGCTACTGGGTGCTGGGCCTGGCACTGCAGACGACGCTGGTGTTCGCCCTCCGGACATCCGAAGTCGACGCCTCGATGGCGTTGTTGCTCCCCTCGGGGACGTACCGAGCCGCGCCCTGGGTCGCCTGGCGTCAGGCCGACGCCTTCGCGCTCCTCGGCTGGTCCTCCTTGATCCTCGGCGGCTGGCGCCGAGGTCAGGCCAATCTCGCGACCGCAACCGCGGCCTGCTCGGTCGTGGCGGCGGTCGAAGCGGCGATTCGAATTGGATTGACACTCATCACCGGTGCAGCAATGCGTCTCATATTGATGCCCGGTCGTTTCTAGGGCGGGATCGACGCTCGGGAGGAGCGAATGCTTCGGTTCATAGCATGGCTTGGATTGGTCGGCTCCCTCATAGCCGCCGTGACTATCGCCAAGATCCACCGTGATCCCGGATCGATCGTGGTCGACTGGCGGGTCGTCAAGGAACCACCGATCGAGGTGCGGGTCGAGTCGCCGTCGCGAGGCCGGATCGCCCGCAAGATCACCGCGCCCGGGGTCGTCGAGCCGGTCGAAGAGGTGAAAATCGGCTCCCAGATGCTGGGGCGGGTCGTCGCGGTCAACGTCAAGGAAGGCGACGTCGTCAAGGCGAGCGACGTGCTCGTGAAGCTCGACGACACCGACTCCAACGCTCGGCTTCTCTCCTCCCAGGCCCGATTCGATCGGCTCCGCGCGGCGATCACTCAGGCCGAGGACGACCTGGCGAAGGCCAACCGCGACGAGGCTCAGCACGGGCGGCTCGCCGGCAGGGGATATTCGACGCCGACGGAGTTGGCCGACGCCCGGACGCACGTTCACAAAGCCGAGGCCGCGCTCCAGATGAGCCGGCGCGAGTTGCTTGAGAGCGAGGCCCTGAAGACGATCAGTCTTGAGGAAGTGAAACGCACCGAGATCCGGGCCCCCATCGACGGGGTCGTGGCCGGTCTGTCGGTCCGGGTCGGCGAGGTGGTGATCGCAGGAACGATGAACCTGCCGGGGACCATCATGATGACGATCACCGATCCGACTCGCATGCGGGTGAGCGCCGACGTCGAGGAATCCGACATCCCCTTGGTGCAACCTGGCCAGGCGTCGCACGTCTACCTCCAGTCCGACGGGCGCACCGCGTTCGAGGGGGTCGTCGAGAAGATCACCGCGAAGGGAAGGAAGTCTGGCGAGTCGGTCGGCTTCGAGACCCAAGTCCGGGTCGACCACCCTCCCCCTTCCCTACGCGCCGGCATGTCGGCCACGGTCGAGATCGAGGTGAGCCGAACGGCCGATGCGCTGGGGGTCCCCTCCCACGCCGTGGTGCATCGCAGGCGCAAGGATCTCCCCAACACGCCCGCCGTGCGCGCCTGGGCCGAGCGGAACACTCGTTCGCCGGGCGAGAGGGCGCGCGACGCGGAATCGCGCTACGTCAAGGTCGCCTTCGTGGTCGAGGGAGGAGTGGCTCGCGCCCGGCCTGTCGAGCTGGGGCTCACTGACGAATTCCGCGTGGAGATCCTCGCGGGCGTAACAGCCGGAGAGCAGGTCGTCGTCGCGCCCTTCCGCGCCCTCGACCAGCTCACGGACGGTCAATCCGTGCACGTTGTGAGCGACGCCGAGGACTCGTTATGACGCCCTCTCCCGAGCCGGTCATCCACCTCGAACAGATTACCAAGGAATACCGGATGGGCGAGGAGACCGTCCGAGCCCTCCGGGGGGTCGACCTGCGCATCGCCCCGAACGAGCTGATCGCGATCATGGGCCCTTCGGGGTCGGGCAAGTCGACTCTCATGAACATCCTGGGGTGTCTCGACACGCCCAACTCGGGACGCTACTGGCTGGAAGGCCACGACGTCGCCAGGCTCTCGCAGTCGCAACTCGCACGGGTCCGGGGCGATCGGATCGGGTTCGTCTTCCAGACCTTCGAACTGTTGCCCCGCCAATCCGCCCTGCGCAACGTCGAGCTTCCGTTGATCTATGCCGGCGCCAGGGATCGTCGCGAGCGGGCCGTCGAGGCCCTCAGGCGGGTCGGTCTGGGCGATAGGATGGAGCACCGGCCAGCGCAGTTGTCGGGCGGCCAGCGCCAGCGCGTCGCGATAGCACGGGCTCTCGTCCACCGCCCGTCGATCCTCCTCGCGGACGAGCCCACAGGGAACCTCGACACCCAGACCGGCGACCAGATCCTCCGGCTCTTCACCGCCCTGCACGCCCAGGGGCAGACGATCGTGATCGTGACCCACGAGCCCGACGTCGCCGCGCGCTGCCGTCGCGTGGTGCGGGTCCGCGACGGCCGGGTCGAGTTCGATGCGGCGAACGTCGGCCCGGCGCTCGAACGCCCCCGAGCCCACGTATTCAGTCTTCAACCATAGAAGAACCATCATGTTTATGTTCAAGAACTTCCCGATCGCCATGGAACAGCTCTGGGCCAGCAAGTCGAGATCGCTGCTGACAATGGTCGGGATGGTCATCGCCGTCGCGTCCACGATCACCGTGGTCAGCGTGGTCCTGGGATTCTCCCGCTACGTGGCCGAGTTCCTGAAAGGGTGGGGCACCAACGCGGTCTGGGTCGCGCCCGAGCGTCCGGCCGGCGAGGCGGGGCGGACGCTCGGGCGCGCCGAACTCGACATCCGCGACGTCGAGAGCGTCAAAGAACGGTGCGAGGCCCTGCGCCTGGTCTCGCCCAACACCCGGCAAAGCGCGGTCTCCGTCCGGTACGGCAGGGACGAGGTGAATGCGCCTCTGGAAGGGGTGTCGGTCGAGTATCACGCGATCCGGAAGTTCGAGGTCGAGACCGGGCGGCCGTTCGCCGTGGTCGACATCGAACAGTCGCACCAGGTCTGCCTCGTCGGCCACGAGGTCCTGCGCAAGCTCAGCGTCGACGAGGAATTGGTCGGGCAGTCGCTCCTGCTGGACGGCCGCCGGTTCCAGGTCATCGGCATCCTGAAGGAGAAAGGGGCGCTCATCGGCACGAGTCAGGACGATCTCGTCCTGGTCCCCTACACGATGGCGTTGAAGATGTACCCCTCGCAACGGCGGAAATTGGCCTTCGTGGCGACGGCGACCTCCGAGGATCAGGTGCCCGAGGCCCGGGCCCAGATCACCAACCTCCTCCGACGACGCCACGGCCTGGAGGCGCACCAGCCGAACGACTTCAGCATCAGGACCCAGGACGAGATCCTCGAGGCGTTCAACGCCATCAGCCTGGCGGCCACCGCGATGCTGGCTGGGATCGTCGGCATTTCGTTGCTCGTCAGCGGCATCGGGATCATGAACATGATGCTCGTCAGCGTCACGGAGCGGACCCGAGAGATCGGTTTGCGAAAAGCCGTCGGGGCGGGCCGGCGCGACATCCTGGCGCAGTTCCTGGCCGAGGCCGTGACGCTGAGCATCCTCGGCGGAGGCATCGGAGTCGCGCTCGGATTCTGCCTCTGCGCCCTGGCGAGCCAGCACCCGAAGATGGTCGACGTGGTCGTGCCGTGGTGGGCGGTCGCCCTGGGATTCGGGATCTCGGCCGGTACGGGAACGGTCTTCGGCCTGCTCCCCGCCGTCAAGGCCGCTCTGCTCAATCCCATCGACGCCCTGCGTCACGAATAGGAGGAGGATCGAGATGAAAGTTCGCCTGCCCAACGGCCTGAGCATCTATGCACCCAACAGGATCGATGCCAGGTTCTTGTATCACGAGATCTTCGTGCAGAATTGTTACCTCCGACGTGGCATCGAGCTCGGCGAAGGTGCGACAGTCTTCGACGTGGGGGCGAACATCGGGATGTTCGACGTGTTCCTCGCGCAGGTCGTGCGGGACTTCACCCTCTACGCCTTCGAACCCATCCCCGAGACCTTCGACCTGCTACGGCTGAACACCAATCGCTTCGCCGACAAGGCCAAACTCTTCAACATGGGCCTCTCCGACCACGCCGGTGAGGCGACCTTCACCCGGTATCCCCGGGCCTCCGCCCTGGCCACCTGCTCTCCTGGCCACATTCCAAAGCTGCGGGCCGCCCGCAACGACTTCGTCGCGAGAAGACGTCCCCAGCAAGCCGGAGATATCGGACGACGAGTCGGCGAATGGCCTCGATCGGTCCTCGCGAAGATGCTCGACTTCTATTTTTTCTCGGGGGAAGAGACGGTCCAATGCCAACTACAAACAATAAGTCACATCATAAACCTGCATAGTGTCGAGTCGATCGACTTGCTCAAGATCGACGTCGAGAACAGCGAGTGGGAAGTGCTGGAAGGAGTGAGCGAAGCGGACTGGGGCAAGATCAAGCAGGTTGTGCTGGAGGTTCACGACATCGACGGCCGATTGCAGCGCATCCTCAAGCGTCTCGATCAGCATGGCTTCGAGGTCGTCGCCGACCAGGAAGAGTGGAGCAGCGGCTTCGGCATCTTCAACGTCTACGCCAGGCAGCGCGCCGCCCCGGTCGGCTCATGTCGGACGCAGGGCGGACGACGCGACGCCGAGTAGCGCCGAGGTCTCAAATACGCGGCTGGTTCTGATTTAGTCGAGCACGTCGAACGGCGCAGCCTCCAGATTCGCGGCCGTCCAGTCGGCGCCGGCGGCCATGAGGAATTCGGCGGCGAATGAGGTCGTCAGGCCCAGGCACCGCGCGCCAGCGGCCCGAGCGGCGGCGACGCCCGAGACGGCGTCTTCGACCACCAAGCAGGCGCGCGGGTCGAGGCCCAGGCGGCGGGCGGCTTCGAGGAAGATGTCGGGGGCTGGTTTCTTGTTGATCACATCCTCGCCGACGACGATGGCCTGGAAGCTCGACGCCGGCAGGTGGATCTCCTTGAGGTTCCCCTCGACCTTCATCCGGTCGGCGCTCGACGCGACGGCCGTCTTCAGGCCCCGGCGGCGGCACTCGGTCAGGAACCGCTCGACGCCGGGCAACGCTTCGAGTCGGCCGGCGATCAGGTCGAGGTAGATCGCGTACGTCCGCACCTTGTCGCGGGGCATGTCGAGCGTCACGCCCCGCGCTTCGGCCACACCGCCGAGGAACCGGTCTTCGCCCGTGCCGATGAACGGCCGGAACTCTTCCGGGATGACCGTGACGCCCTTCTCGGCGAACATTTTCACCGCCGCCGCCGCGATGAACGGCTCCGATTCGAGCAGAACGCCGTCCATGTCGAAGATCACCCCGGCGATCGGGAACGCCGAGGTCTTCGGCCCAGTCGAATCGGAATCGGTCACGCGTGAAACTCCGTCATGCCAACGAACACATAAGCGATCAACGATCCTTGAGCAGCGGCGCGACGGCGGCTTTCATGCCTTGATCGATCCGCTCGGCGAGGTCGGCGTTGAGGATGTTGCTGTGGTCCTTGTCGGGGATGATCTCGATGTCGGCGTCGCTGCCGAGCTTCGCCTGCGACTCCTTGAGGAGCTTGACGGCGCCGTCGAGGTAGAAGGTGTCGAGCGAGCCGGTGATGACGTGGAGCTTGCCGGCGAGCTTGGGCTTGAGGGTCGGCCAGTTGCGTTCGAGGACGAGCCGGATGTCGTAGGCTTCCCAGGTCTTGGCCGTCTCGGGGTCGATCACGCCGGTCTTGCGATCCCAGAGCTTGCGCGGCTGGCCGTCGACGGCCTTAGGGCTGAAAACGGCCTCGAACGAGCCGAGCTGGCCGCCGTAACCCATCACGGCTTCCATCTTCGAGAAGCTGTCGTAGAACAGGAACGGCTTCGTCCCCATCCGGGCGACGGGCCGGCGCTCGCCTTGCGGGTCGCGGAAAGCGTTCTCGCCGGATCGATAGAGGTCGATCCGCTGAAAGTCGCGGAAATCGACCGGGTCGGGGCTGGTCGACCACACGCCGCCAAACGTGTCGGGATACGTCACCTGGAGCCAGAGGCTGCTCCAGCCGCCCGACGAGTGGCCGTTGAGCAGCCGCGCGCGGGGGTCGGCGATCAGCGGGAAGGTCTTTTCTAGGTACGGAATGAACTCCTCGATCAGCGCTTTACCGCGCGGACCGTTGTTGGCGCTGTCGGCGAAGACGTGGTGGCCGGTCCCGCAATCGGCGTTGAGCACGATGCGGACCATGTCGTTGGCGAAGTTCATCCCGGGCGATTGTAGATATCGGGGAGCCGAGTGGTGGTCGCCGCCGAAGCCGGTGATCGTGTACACCGTCGGCAGCTTGCCCGTGGTCGGAGCCTTGGGAAGTATCACCGCGGCCTGATGCTTGATCGGCCGGCCGAAAAAGGCCGAGAGGATCGGGCTGGGGCACTCCGCTAGTTTGATCCGGTCGGTCTCCTGAAAAGGCTTCGGCGGCACGATCTGGTCGACAGTCAACTTGATCGAATCGGAGGCTTTCGCCGGTGACGTGAACTCGACGATCGGCCCGAACAGGTTCCCTTCGCCCGTGCCGATCTCGGCCGTATCGGGATTGAGCCGCACGACGGCCTGAGCGCGGTAGGCGCCGGCTTCAAGCTGGCTGAGAGGCGCGGGGAAGCCGTCCGATTCGGCGTCGATGTGAACCGAATCGCCGGGCTTCCAGTCCTTGACGTCGCGAGCGAAGAACGGCTCGGGGCGGAACCAGTTCGGCCCGGTCCTCGGGTCGACTTTCGATCCCTGCCGCCCGAGCATCACATAGACCCGCGCGGAGATCGACTTGCCCTCGGCTACCTTCGCCGGGTAGTCGACCGAGAATTCGATCCCCGAAAGGGCCTGCACCACCTTCGAAGCTTCGGCCTTCCTGGAAGCCTCCGGGGGGGCGACCTGCGCCCAGACTGGCGCCGCGCACAAAGCCGTCAACAGGGCGGCGCCCAGGAGGCTCGCTCCGAGGCGTGGGTTCCAGGCTCGTTCGTCGCGATCGTGAATCATGGGGACCGTCTCGCTCGGGTTTCGGGAAGTAAGGCGGACCGGGGACGTTGTCGACGCGTCCCAGTTTCACCCGCCGGCCAGCTCGGGAACAGGGAGCAGAGGGTGATCGGCGAGGATCGAGGCGATCGACAACGGGGCGACGGGCTCGAAGAACCGCGAGGCCAACCGCGCCGAACTCATGACGCATTCTTTCTCGATGACATAATAAATATTGTACTGCTCGATCATCGCGTTGAGCGGCTGGAGGTCGTGCTTGGCGACCTGCCGCAGCCAGCGGTCGTTGAAGCGTTGGACGCTGGCGACGAGGTCGCGGGCGATCGTCCGCCGCTGACGCGTCGGCGCGGCGGATGCGGCCCATTGCGGCGGGTCGGCCTGGCTCAGGGTCCAGAGGACGTCGATCGAGGCGCGGAAGGCGTCGTTCCCGTCGTCGGGGCCGACGGCCGCGCGCGACCACTGGCGGAGGCGGACGTGGACCATGTCGAGCATCCCGGCGCGTTGCAGGCGGCAGCGGTTGTGCAGACCGCTCAGGGCGTACTCCATGTCTTGCCCCCGGCGCGCGAACGCGGGGGCGTCGAACATGCCCATCAGCTCCCGAACGTCGCGGTCGGTCGCGAGGTTCGGGCCCGGGTCGTCGGCGGCTTCTCGTTCGCTCATGGGATTCACGCGCCCGACCGCATCGTCACTTGCCCCGGTCCGGCGGCTGGGGGAGGGTCGCCAGGGTGTTGAGGCTGCGACGGTAGTGCCAGAGCTGGCGCTTCGGACCGAGCGCCTGAGTTCGGGCCGACCAGGCCGCCGCGACTTCGTGGAGGGCCGCCTCGGGCGCTTTGCCGCCGAGGGCCGTGGCCCGGCCTTTCGATAGGTCGTCGAGATAGCCTTCCGCCTGGGGAATGCGGAGCCCGGGAAGCACCCGCAGGGCCATCAGGCTCTGGCTGACCGCGTCGGACCAGAGCCGGGCGTCGACGTCCGGGGCGGAGGTCGGGTCGGGCGGCCCCTGCCCCATCTGGCTCGATCGGACCGGCGCCATCGGGAAGTCGCGCTCGGCGCGGAGCCGGGTGGAGACGTCGGGCCCCGCCAGGTAGCGGACCAGGTCGAGCGCGGCGGCCTTCTTGGCGGTTTCCAGCCCGCCGCGCACGCCGATCAGCCAGCCGCCGCCGACCGGCAGATAGGCCGGCTTGTTGAGGGATTCGGCGGTCTCCCAGACCTTGCGAAGTGGCTCATACACCCGCTCCGAGCCCGGCAGCGCCGCGACGCCGATCGGCTTGCCCTCCGCGTTCGCCCAGTCGCCGGCCCGCTCGGCCCGGTCGATAAGGAGAGCCGCCTTGCCCTCGCGGAATGCCTTGCGGGCGGCGGCCGCGTCGAACGATTCGGCCCCCGGCGGCCCTAGGGTCTTCCACGAGGCGACGGCACCGAGCGCCTCGACGAATGGCGGCGAGTCGACTCGCGGAGTCATATCGTCGGCGTCGAACAGGAACGAGTACTGGTCGCGGTGCTGGCCCAGACCGGCCGCCCGGGCCAGGAACGTGGCGTCGGCGACCCCTTCGGCGTCGGTGCCCAGGGGGGCGGCCAGGCCGAAGTCGGGCTTGCCGTCGCCGTTCCAGTCGCGCCCCTGAAAGAACCGCGCCAAGACGTCGAGCTGAGCCCAGGTCTTGGGGGCTTCGAGCGTCAGCCCTTGCTCCCTCGCCGCTTTCTGGTTGGCCGCCGAGGTGAAGGCGTCGCGGCGATAGGCCAGCACCAGGACGGTCCCGCCCAGGGGTAGCGCATACCGTTCGGTCCCGTACTTGGCGATCTGATCGCGGAAGACCGGTGCCAGGTCGTCGTTCTTGAACGTGTCCTCGGGCGTCTCGTCGGTCGACTCGTTGCGGGCGTTGGGCCTCGATGGGTCGGTTTTCGGCGCGGGAGGGAGCACGACGGCGTTGGGGATCTTGTCCAGGAGTTCGCGATCAACGAGTTCGCCGAACGCCTGACCGGGGAAGACGATCAGGTCGACGTCGCCGATGGTCGCGAGGTCGCGGATCGGGTCCAAGGCGATCGTCAACTCGGCCTGGCGCGAGGCCGCCCACTCGCCGCGGGCGGCCGTGACGCCCGCCAGGATGGCCGGATCGCCGACGACGCCGAGGTTCAGCTTCACCCCCGGGAAGGTCGGGGGACCGACCGGTTTCTCGGCCTCCGGCGTCGAACAGCCGGCGAACTGGCCGACCGTCAAGGCGACCAACACCCACCACGCCCAGGCCGACCGGCCGCAATCACAGACGCTCCATGCACCCCGCAACCGCATTCCAAGTCTCCACGTTCCAGGCGACCGCCCCCGGCCGAACTTCCCGACGGCAGGCCGGCGCGACGTGGAATTCATGGTACGTGACGCCGGCTCCCCGGGTCAAACGCCGAGGACGATAGAGCGACGCGCAAAAAAGAACGGGGCGGCATCAAAATGATGCGTCGCCCCGTGCGATAAGGGGGAGTCGATCCTCGGCGCCCAGCGTGCGGACTCAGGTTCAGTGGTCGTCGATTCCCAGCCGGTAGAGCAGCTCGTCGAACTCGTCGCGGTGCTCGTCGTCGGTCGAGTGCAGGTGCTCGGCCTCGGAGATGAACTTGAGCGTGTCGTCGCGACGGAGGCCGTACTGCTTGAGGATCTCCTCGAACGGATCGAGGTCGTGGGCGTAGACGAAGAGGAGCTTGTGCTCGTCGAACTGGACTTCCATCGGCCCGCCCGGGTTGAGGGCGGCGAGGCCGGTGCAGCCGTCGTTCATCAAGAGCGACTCGTAGTCGTAAAGCGTGCTCTTGAGAATGACCGTGTCCATGTGCTCGCGGTACATGTCGGAGTGTGAGCCGGGCTCGGAGTCGTGGCTTGACTCCATGACGACGTCGACCACCTCGCCGAGCGGGTCGAGCAGGTCCATGAAGACGTCGAACAGGCGGTCGGCCGACACCGAGGCGGCGAGCACCGGCATTTTGTTGCCGGACTCGGGGTCGCAGTAAACGTCGCGACGGTAACCCTCGCGAGGGATGACGTCGAGACCGATCGACGGCCGCACGGCCTCGGTCAGTGAGAAGCTTCCGTAGCGTCCGACGCGGAGATGGGCGTCAAGCTGTTCCTGGCTCAAGTCGTCGAAACTGGTGCGGGGCATGCGAGTAGGATTGTTACGAAGCACACGCTCAAGGAAGCGCTGGATAAAGCTCATTGGAAAGGACCCCTCCTATACCGCATCGAACAAAGGGAATGTTTCGCTGAACGTCCTCGGCTGCCGCGCCAAGCGGTCTCGGGTTTCAAGGCCCGAGCCAAACCATCCCAGGAATCCGCTTGACACCGCGCCCAAAGGGAGCCGAAACCCACCCCGGGGACGGTCGCCTTTCCATTGGCAACGCTTCACTCGCCGCACTAGTTCAATATACCATGCGTGACACGCGTTTTTCGCCCAAGCCGCCGCTCTTACTGAAACGCCTCTCGGGCTACAATCGACCCACGCCGACAACTCCTCAAATCCTCCCTGACCGCTCCGCCAACCCCAATTCCTTCAGCCGTGCGGGTTGCTACTGCAATTTCGATACCACCCTCATGAATCGGCTTCGGAAAACCGTCGCCCGGCCTCTTTCCACAGAAACTTGAGTCAAGTTTTGGAAAATATGGGCTCTGCCGGAGAGAAGTCAACCGTACAAGAAGGGAGGAATCATTTTGTAATCCTTGCCGGTGCTGATACAAGTCCGGCGCTTCAAAACTACGCGTTGTGGTGACGCGAGACAACTTGCACTCGCGACCCCTCCCGGTCAGCGTCCCCTTGCCGGAGATAACGGCCCGGCCGCCTGGGGTGTGACGACCGTTGAGAAGGTTCACCGAAGCCGTTTCCGGCGAGCGACGATAGAGGCGTCGCTCCGTCGTAAGGGGGGTGTTATACTGGACGTTTCGCCCAGCGAGATGCATGCGGGCGCGACGGTTCAACCTCGGCTCAGCCGCGCGGCGCGGCGTGAGGATCGGGAAAGGTGGTCGTTCATGGGTCGGGATCGGATCGACGCATATCTGGAAGCACATCGCGGTGATTTCGAGGAACAGCTCAAGGAACTTATCCGGATACCCAGCGTCAGCGCCCAGCCGGACCACGACGCCGACACCCGGCTCGCCGCCCAGTTCGTCCACGACGACCTCGCCGCCATGGGCCTGAACGCCCAGATCATCCCGACCAAGCGACACCCGATCGTCTACGCCGAATGGCTGGGGGCCAAGGGGAAGCCGACGGTCCTGATCTACGGCCATTACGACGTTCAGCCTCCCGAGCCGCTCGAACCCTGGAACTCGCCGCCGTTCGAACCGACCGTTCGCGACGGCAACCTCTATGCGCGCGGGGCCACCGACGATAAGGGGCAAATGTTCACCCACCTGAAGGCCGTCGAAGCCTGGCTCAAGGCCGAGGGCTCGCTGCCGGTGAACGTCAAGTTCCTGATCGAGGGCGAAGAAGAGATCGGCGGGGCCAACCTGGAGACCTACGTCGCCGAGAACCACGCGAAGCTCGCCTGCGACTACGCCGTGATCTCCGACAGCAGCCAGTTCGCGCCCGGCATGCCGGCGATCACCTACGGCCTGAAGGGCCTGGCCTACTTCGAGATCCACGTCCAGGGGGCGAATCGCGACCTGCACTCGGGAACCTACGGCGGCGCGGTGGCCAATCCGCTCAACGCGCTGGCGACGATCCTCGCCAGCCTGAAAGGTCCCGACGGCAAGATCGCCATCCCTGGATTTTACGACGCCGTCAAGCCGCTCGAAGACTGGGAACGCGCTGAGTTCAAGAAGCTGCCGTTCTCGGAGGCCGAATTCCAGGCCGACCTGAATGTCGGCGAACTCGTCGGCGAGGCCGGCTACACGACTCTTGAACGCAAGTGGGCCCGGCCCACCTGCGACGTCAACGGCATCTGGGGAGGCTACGCGGGGGCCGGGCCCAAGACGGTCCTCCCCTGCAAGGCGGGCGCGAAGTTCAGCTTCCGGCTCGTCCCCGATCAGGACCCCAAGACGGTCGAGGCCCTGCTCCGCAAGCATCTTGAAGCGGTCAAGCCGCCAGGCGTGACGGTCGAGCTGAACGTCTCGCAGGGCGCGCCGGCGGTCCTGGTGAACGTCGACAGTCCAGGCGTCCACGCCGCCGCCCGGGCCATCGAGCAGGGCTTCGGGGTCAAGCCCGTATTCATCCGCGAAGGGGGCTCGATCCCGGTCGTCGGCCTGCTCAAGCGCAACCTGAACATCGACACGCTGCTCCTGGGATGGGGGCAGAACGACGACAACCTGCACGGCCCCAACGAGAAGTTCTCGCTGGCCGACTTCCATCGAGGGATCAAGTCCAGCGCGTACCTCCTTGAGGAGCTGGCCCGGCCGTCGTGATCCGTCGGCCCGACGCCGCGCATCTCGGCACGACCCAAGACGACCCGATCTTCGATTCCGACCCGCCCACGAGGCGACGCACCG
This sequence comes from Paludisphaera borealis, assembly GCF_001956985.1. NCBI lineage: Bacteria > Pseudomonadati > Planctomycetota > Planctomycetia > Isosphaerales > Isosphaeraceae > Paludisphaera > Paludisphaera borealis. The sequence goes on along the minus strand of NZ_CP019082.1, from coordinate 5,006,820 downwards.
TGAGCCCCGGTCGTTCCCCGGCCCAAAAGGCCGCCGGGGCTCGTTCAAGGAAACCGCCATGCTCGACCTGAAATACGTCATCGCCAACATCGACGCGGTCCGACAGAACTGCCGCAACCGCAACGTCCCGGCCGACGTGCTCGACGACATCGACCGGATCGCCGATCTTGAAGCCGACCGCAAGCAGGTACTCTCCGCCGTCGAGGACGTCCGCCGCCGCCAGAACGAGGTGGCCCAGTCGACCGGCAAGGAGAAAGACCCCGCGCGGCGGTCCGAGCTGATCGAGGTCGGCAAGCGGCTCAAGACCGACGTCGTCGACCAGGAGGAGCAGCTCCGCCGGCTCGACGACGAGATCAAGCAGCGGCTGCGGCGCATCCCCAACCTGACCCATCCCAGCGCCCCGGTCGGCCAGACCGAGGACGACAGCGTCGAAATCCGCAAGGTCGGCGCCCCGCGCGCCTTCGACTTCCCGGTCAAGGACCACGTCGAGCTGGGCAAGAGCCTCGACCTGATCGACTTCGAGACCGGCGGCAAGGTCGCCGGCGCCGGGTTCTACTACCTCAAGAACGACGCCGTGCTGCTCGACCTGGCGCTCCAGCAGTTCGCGCTCCGAAAATTGATCGATCGCGGATTCACGCCCATCACCACACCCGACCTCGCCCGTAATAGTATCCTGGAGGGAGTCGGCTTCACGCCTCGCGGCGAGGAGACCCAGGTCTATTCGATCGAGGATAGCGACCTCAGCCTGGTCGGCACCGCGGAGATCACGCTCGGGGGCATGCTCGCCGACGAGCTGCTCGACGAGTCGGCGCTGCCGATCAAGTACGTCGGTCTGTCGCACTGTTTCCGGACCGAGGCGGGTGCCGCCGGCCGGGCGAGCCGGGGGCTCTACCGGGTCCACCAGTTCACCAAGGTCGAGATGTTCGCGTTCTCGACCCCGGAGCAGTCGGACGACATCCATAAGGAGATGCTGGCGATCGAAGAGGAGATCTTCCAGACGCTCGGGATTCCGTACGTCGTGCTCGACATCGCCACCGGCGACCTGGGGGGGCCGGCGTACCGCAAGTTCGACCTCGAAGCCTGGATGCCGGGACGCGGCGAGCATGGCGAATACGGCGAGGTCACCAGCACGTCGGATTGCACCGATTACCAGGCCCGAAGGCTCAACATCCGGTATCGGCCGACCGGGCAGAAGGGGACGCGGTTCGTGCACACGCTCAACGGCACGGCCGTCGCCGTCAGCCGGGCCTTGATCGCGGTGATCGAGAACTACCAGCGCGCCGACGGCCGGATCGACGTCCCCGAGGCGCTTCGCCCCTGGATCGGCAAGGACGTCATCGGCTGATCGCGGTCGAGTCGCGATCCAGAAACGCCGAAGTTTGGAACCAACGGAGTATTGTACTCATGCCGTCGCGTCTCGCGGGTGCGGGTGAAACGGAGGGGGTCTTATGCGAAATCCGCTGCTGGTGCCCGACCTCCGCGAACTGATCCAGGGGGGTGAAGTCCACGCGCTCCGCGATTTCATCTCCGACCAGCACCCCGGGCGCGTGGCGGAGCTGATCGAGGATCTCGACGACCACGACGGCGACGCCTTTTTCGGCGTCCTCGAGGCCCGAGACCGAGCCGAAGTCCTCAGCTACCTCGACATCGACAAGCAGAACCGGCTGGTCGAGGCGATGCCGCCGCAGGCCGCTGCCGAGCTGCTCCGCCTGATGTCGCACGACGAGCGCGCGGCCCTGGTCAATCGACTCGACGAGGATTTCGTCGACGAGGTCCTGCCGAACCTGGCCCAGGCCGAGCGCGACGACATCCGCAGACTGACCAGCTACGAGCCCAGCACCGCCGGCGCGGTGATGACGACCGACTACGTCACCCTGCCCCCGCACATCACGGTCCGCGAGGCCCTTGAAAAGCTCCGGCACGAGGCGCCCGACCGCGAGACGATCTATTACACCTACGTCGTCGACCACAACCGGCGGCTGATCGGATTCGTCTCGCTGAAGCGGTTGATCCTGGCGCGGCGGTCGGCGGTGATCGAAGAGATCATGCAGCGCGACGTGATCTTCGGCCGGGTCGACGAGGATCAGGAATCGGTCGCCCGCCAGATCGACAAGTACGACCTCCTGGCCCTGCCGATCATCGACGCCGACGACCGGCTGGTCGGCATCGTCACCCATGACGACGCCATGGACATCCTCCGCCAGGAGCAGACCGAGGACATCCTCAAGTTCGGCGGCGTCTCCCCCGACCCCGAAGCGGATACCGCGCCCTACTGGCAGAGCAGCGTCCTCTCGGTGGTCCGCCGCCGCATCAAGTGGCTGTTGCTCTTGTTCCTGGCCGAGAACTTCACCTTTCCCGTGCTCGAATACTTTCAATGGGTCACCGAGCCGAAACGATACCCCGACCTCGCATTGTTCGTTCCTCTCTTGATCGGCACGGGGGGCAACGCGGGCAGCCAGACCGTCAGCACGGTGATCCGAGGGCTGGCGCTCGGCGAGATCAAGTTGCACAAATCGGGGCGCGTCCTGCTGCGAGAATTGCTCACGGGCGTCTGCCTGGGCCTCATCCTGGGGACGATCGGAATCGCCTACGCCCATCTGTGGCGCGGTCAGCCATGGGGCGTGTCCAGCGTCCTCGGGCTCTCGCTTTTCGGCATTTGCGTTTGGGCCAACACGATCGGAGCGATCGTGCCGCTCACCGCCCGCCGCTTCAAGATCGACCCCGCCGTGATCTCCGCCCCGTTCATCACGACCCTGGTCGACGCCACGGGACTGGTGCTCTACTTCACCATCGCCATCGTCCTGTTGGGCCTGACCCGCTGAGAACGCGCGTCTGATCGCTTGCGCCCGCGTCCCCCACGACGGCCGACCCGACGAACGTCGAGGACACTCAGGAATTCGCGTAGATCCGGCCCGGACGGCCGCCGGTGGCCCATCGAGGGCGGCGACGGAACCAGTAGAGGTCCATCGCGTGGGCGTGGTAGGTCAGGCCGAGCATCCGCAAGAGGACCATTCCGGTGTACAGGAAGAACACCCAGAACGCCCAGAGAGCCACGGCTTCCATCCACATCTTGGGCATTCGAAACAGCAGGCTGTAAACGCTGAGGCATGTCAGCAGCACGGCGACGGTGGTTGCCGCGCACGGCAGGAGGTACGCCCAGCCGATGCGACGGACCGCGGCGACGACCGTGACGGGGTTGGCCGCGGTGATCGTTTCATGCATCAACGAGGCGGCGAGGGCCATCTGCGTGAACCCGACGCCTAAAAACAGCAGTAGGCCGAACACCGAGAGGGTCGGCCAGTCGATCGCGCCGAAGTAGTTCCAGAACACCACCGCCGGCAGCCCGCCGACGACCGTGCCCATCAAGAACGCCCAGATCCAGCGGGCGATCCCCTCGGAAATGTCCTCGGGCGACAGCTCGGGCCAGTGCGGATGGTCGTTCTCGCCCATCGCACTGGCCACCAGGATGCGCCCAAGGAAAATCAACAGGTAGCTGACGACCGTCCCGAAGCTGAACAGCAGCGGGATGAACACCGGCACCACCACCAGCCCGAGCGCCCAGTCGCTCTTGGTCATCGGCTCAAGCACGGCGATGAAGTCGAACACCGGCAGCGACAGCAGCCAGAGCACCGGCGGAAAGAGCACCATCAGCCCCAGCCCGGGGCCGTCCGAGAGCGGATACAACAGGCACTCGAGCAGCCCGGGGCTCGTCCGGGGGTGCTTCCAGCGCAGCGATGCGTACGACTCGTGGTCGTCCTTCGAATGTTGCACCAGAAGCAGCGAATCGCCGGCTCCCGGATCATACCAACGCTTTGGTCGCGACATGGTCAGCCCTTGCCCGTCAAGCGTCCATCAAGAAGGGGAACGACCGCTCCCGCGAAACCAGTCCAGCGCGCGTGCGTTGCGATGATATTCGAGTCCCAGCAGGTGCATCGCCGTCAGGGCTGCGTAAAACGCGACGCCCCAGAAGATCAGCCACGACCCGATCGCCAGGAACGGATTCGAGATGTGCAGGATCATCACGAGAAACCCGCCGACCAACGTCGCGGCGACCACCGTGAACGCGAAGGGGCGCAAGAAGCTCAGACCCGTCCGCCAGACCGCCAGGCCGACCGTGACCGGATTGGCCGCGAGCAGGTCGTCGAACAGGAGCAAGGCCACGAACGACACCTGCGCGTAGAACGCGCCGGCCGCCAGCATGGCTCCGAAGGCGATCCAGTCCAAGGTTTGCGGCTCCTCGCAAGAACTCAGCAACATCCAGGCGGGCACTCCACCCACCAAGAACCCCGCCAGCAAAACCCAGGCCCATCGGATGACGGTCCGTACGAGCTCCCAGAGATCCAGGTCCGGCCAGCGCGGGTGTCGTACGTCTCCCGTCGCGCTCGACAGGAAAACTTGGTTCAGATACGCGAGGGTGTAGCCGGAGACGATGATCAGACCCATCAGCGACGGGATCAGGAACTTGACCGGCGGACCGATCGCCCCCGTCTCGCCGCCGACCACGGCGCTCAGGTACTCGAACGTCGGCAGCGCGATCAACCACCACATTATCGGGAAGATCACGAGAAAGGCCAACCCATTCGCGTCCCAGAACGGATACAGGAGGCCGTTCCAGAAGCCCGATTCCGACGGCTCGGGCCGGCGAACAAGCCCTTCCCACTCCTCAAGCCGCTCGATCAGGCCGACCGGCTTCTTGTTCTTGCGGCGCTTGACGTCGGCGCTTCGCGACTGGTTATCGGGTGGAACGCCGCGATCCGGCGTGCGCGTGACCGGCGCATCCATCACGTGATAGACGAGCGGGCTCGCCGAGGAAGGCGTGGGCGCGTCGGCCGATCGAGGGACGGTCGGCTCGGGCTCCGGGGTGGAGGCGGAACCGTGAGGAATCTGCAGAACGGCCCCGCACGCCGGACATTTACCGACGCGCCCGGGCGTCGCGCCGTGGGCGCTGATCCGCTTGCCGCAACGGCAGACCAGGACGGTCACGGCCATTGGGCTTCGGTCCTCGAATAAAGAGCGTTGGGCCGTCGATACGGGGAGGTCGGTCGGCGACCGATCGGACTGGTCAGCCGTTCTTCTTCTTAGGCTTGCCGGCGGACATCTGATCGAGAACGTCGCGGACTTCCATCGCCTGGTTGGCGTCGAGCGGGTGCGACTTGAGGAGATGAAGCACGAGCAGCCCCGGCTCACCCTGGTAGAGCTTGTCGACCAAGCTGCTGACGCGCCGCTGGCGGACTTCCTGAGAGCTGATCGTCGGGCGATAGACGAAGGCGAGTTCGGAACGGTCGCTATCAACCAATCCCTTGGTTTCGAGGCGGTCGAGCAGGGTCGCCACGGTGGCGTACGACCACTGTCGGCCCGCCGCGCGGAGGGTCTCCAAGGATTCGCGAACCGTGGCCTGGCCGCGTTCCCAAAGGACTTTGAGAACGTCGAGTTCGGAGTCGGGTATGGTGGGGGGGCGTTTAGCCATCGGAAGTCGTCTCTAATGGCGAGAAGGGTTCGAGCTGGAGGTGCCTGCGCGGCAGCGAACTCAACGCCTTTTCAATGACAAGGCGGTATTCAAAAAGCGCTCTCGGCCGCGCTGACAGACCGTATCCTAAGACAACTGTCTCACAAGGTCAATCCCCTCACGGGATTTCCCTTAAAAAGAATCGCCGGCGCGACGTACCGAATCGCACCTTGCAGCCCTTATAATATACAGTGAGAAGCGAACACTCTCCGTAACCTTCGCGCGGCGGCTTGTCGTCGAGCGGGTGCGGAACGGCGTGAACTGGGATTCAGCAGGAGCAGGAGCACAGTCTATGAAACGGCATGTACGGTTGGCGTCACTTCTTGCCTTGCCCATGGCCCTGGCCGCCTGGGGATGCAGCGGCGATCAGGTTGAGTCGGGCGTGGACTCGACCGGCAAGGGCCTTCAGAAGGCCGGCGACAAGGTCGAAAGCGCCAGCCACAAGCTGGGCGACAAGGTCAAGGAAGCCGGCGAGGGGGGCAAGCTCGAAGGCGCGGCCGCGGCCACCGGCCATGCTCTCGACAAGGCCGGCGAGGCGACTGGCAAGGTCATCGGCAAGGCTGGAGAGAAGATCAGCGACGTCGCCCCCACGGTCGGCAACGCCGTCGAAAAGGCCGGCGAGAAGATCAAGGACGTCGAGCACAAGGTCGGCGACAAGTTCAAGGACCTCAAGGAGAAGGCCGGCGAGAAGCTCAACGAGCTCAAGGGCAAGACCAGCGACGCCGTGAAATCCGGCGCCGACAAGGTCGAGGAAGGTGCCAAGAGCGCCGCCGACAAAGCCAAGGACGCCGTCGAGAGCGCCGCGGACAAGGCCAAGGACGCCGTCGACGCGCCCAAGTCCTGAATCCTTGGATCTGATCCCGGCGGGCGGCGAGCGTCAAGGCCGTCGCCCATCGGGGAAGGATCGGCGTCGACGACGCGACGGGCGGGCTGGACGGCTCGCCCGTTCTTTTTCGCATCGAGTCCGATTTCAGGTCGCCGTCGAGCCTCGTTCTCGCGGTCGCCAGGGCGTCGCCACTTGAACTCCGAAATCGATCGGAGATACAGTGACGGTTCGAAGGCTCGACCTCACAACGATTCGGGCCGGGGATGAACCGTTGGGTACGCGGAGACCGGCGATGGGTCGTGCTCAGGCGGGAGTCTCGCGGGAATTGCAGTGTCCCGACTGCGCGGCGGGTCTGGAGCCGGTCGATTCGGTCGTGGATGCGGACGAGCCCTCGCGGTTCACGTGCCCGCTCTGCCGCGGCGTCTTCCGGGTCGAGCGCGTGCGGCCCGAGCCGTCCCGAAAACCCGGGCCGTCGCACCTGGCGCCGCCCCTCGCCCCCTCGCCCGTCGGCTCGCTCAAGCTTGTGTGGCGGGCGCTGGTGTTGTGGATCCTCGAAAAGCTGTTCTGGTCGGTCAACCTCGTCGGCGCGATCGTCTTTTTACTCCTCGGCGGCTTCGTGCCGGTGCTCGGCGGCTGGCTCCGCAACGAGGTCGAGAGCTGGGCCGACGTCGTCGAGACCCTCGGGGGCGTCTGGTTCCGGAGCGAGACGAACGACCCCGACGCCGACCTGGGGCCGGTGCTCGCGCGGGTGGACGCCCCCTTGCTGTTCGCGGCGATCGACGTGGTGTCGCGGCGGCTTGGGGTCAAGCCTCCCGGCCAGGTGCGGCTGACGTACTTGCCGTGCTGCGGCGTGGTCGCCTGGCGGCGGTCGCAGGCTCTCTTGATCGGTCTACCGTTACTCCGCGTTCTCACGCAGGCCGAGCTGCGCGCGATCCTCGCCCACGAGCTGGCGCACCTGGCCTGCGGAGACGCCACCCGCGCAGCGCGGCTGGCCCGGTTCGTGCAAGGCCTCGAACTGGCCGTCGAGCATCGGGCCGACCGCCTGTACGGCCCCCTCGGCGCCTGGGCGCGGTACTGTCTGCACGAGGCCTCTTGGCTGATCGAGCCCGTCGCCTGGGGACAGGAAGCGCGGGCCGACCGCCTGGCGGCCCTGATCGCCGGCGGCGGCGCGGCGGCCTCGGCCCTGGTCAAGGTCGCGATGGTTCAGCCGCTGTTTCGCGAGGTTCTCGAATACTACGACCCGGTCTCGGCCGAGACCAACCTCTACGCGTTCTTCCGCATCTTCTGGTTCCGCCTGCCCGCCGAGATTCGCTCGGCCATGCGGATGCGCATCCTCACCACCAATACCGGAGGCCGCGACCCGGCCCACCCCCCTCTGCCCGACCGCCTGGCCTTGCTCCAGTCCTACCCCGACCATGTCAGCACCAACGGCGACGGCCAGCCGGCCAACACGTTCCTCGGCGACCTCGAAATCTTCGAACAGATGCTCCACAACCGACTCTTCGCCATCAACTCGGTCGAGCCGTCGGTCTTCCACCGCGCTTGCTCCTGAGACGAGGCGAGGCGGGGAGAGCGACTTCGGGCGGCGACGTCAGTACGAGTCGTTCTTGATGATCTCGTGGCCGTCTCGGGTGATCAGGGCGTACCAGGTGAGGCGGTCGATGGTGTCGCGGATCGGCTTGACCGAGCCGTCGCAGAAGGCGAAGTTGACCTGGCCGGGGTGGTACGATCCGGTGACGATCATCCGGTTGCTGGGCGAGTCGGCCGACAAGGGCGACGGTGCGACGTCGAATTCGCTGCCGGCGTAGCCGCCGACGTTCCAGCCCTGGCTGTCGCGCTTCTCGCCGAACAGGATCGTGTTCGACATGCCGTCGCGGACGTCCTGGGCGCGCAGGCAGGTGGTCGGCCCCCGCAGCGTCATGACCCGGACGGTCACCATCACCCCGCGGTACGACGACTTGGCCTGGTCGAAATCCTTGCCGAGAATCGTCCGGCTGCCTCCCCAATTGGCCGCGTAATGGCTGCGGGCGAACGCCGACCCGGCCGGATAGTTCGTCCCGTCCGATTTGACGACCAGCTCCGACGGATTCAGATCGGTCGCCAGGGGATTCTGCTGGCAGAGCAACGTCGAGAGCTTCGTCCCGACCACCGTGCTGTTGACGAGGGCGTAGTTCTCCACCAGGAAGTTGTACGAGTTGTACATCTGCCGCTGCTCGAGTTCGGGGAGCAAAAGCGCGAAGCAGCTCTGGTTCACCCCGTGCCCGGCGCCCGCCACGGCGCTCATGGGATAGACGGTGTGAGCGCCGAGATAGCTCGCCGCCGCCAGACCGAGCTGCTTGAGATTGTTGATGCAATGGGTCCGTCGGGCCGCCGCGCGGGCCGATTGCACGGCGGGCGTCAGGAGGGCGATCAGTACTCCAATGATGGCGATGACGACCAGGAGCTCGATCAGAGTGAACGCCTTCCGCATGGCACCCTCCGAAGCTTGAGTCGTGAGCCGGCCGCGCCGGGCGGCGCTGGCCATCGATACATACCTACCTATTTTAAGTGTAGGCCTGTGACAGGCTCAAAACCAGAGCGCCTTGTCGACCACGTTCAAAAGCGGCTCATTACGAACGAACCGGCGGACGTTGTCGACGAGCAAGGCCCGGTGCCGCTCGGCGACGACCGGGGAATAGCCGGCGGTGTGCGGGGTGAGGATCACGTTGGGGAAGCTCCACAGCGGGTGCCCCGGGGGCAGCGGCTCGACCTCGTAGACGTCGAGCGCCGCGCCGGCGAGCGAGCCGGCGCGCAGGGCCGCAACCAGGGCGTCAAGCACGACGATCGCCCCCCGGCCGACGTTGATGAGATAGGTCGACGGTCGAAGCGCCGCCAGAATCTTCGCGTCGAACAGCCCCTCAGTCTCGGGCGTGTGCGGCGCGGCGATGACCGCGAAATCGCTCCAGGTCAGCAGGTCTTCGAGCCCGTTCAGGCCGTCGACCCGGTCCACGCCCGACGGCGGCGAGACCCGATCGGGGAAGCGGTCGACTCCCCGAACGGTCATGCCGAAGGCCAACGCCCGCCGCGCGACTTCGCAGCCGATGCCCCCCATGCCGATCACGCCCATCGTGGCGCGCGGCAGGTAGATCGTCGCCCGGTCCATGGCGTTGACCACGCCCGGCCCCGACGCGAAGTCGACCCGGGCCGACTCGCCCCCCTCGGGCTCGTACCGCCGCTCGATCCGCCGCTCGACGTATGTATGCAGGTTGCGGGCGAAGCACAGCACATAGCCCATCACCTGGTCGGCGATCACGTCGCCGAACAGGCCCCGGGTGTTCGTCAGCACGCACGGATGGGCGGCCAGGGCGGGGAACAGATAATGTTCCAGGCTCGCCGTGAACGACTGCACCCAGCGGAGCCGGTCGGCCCGGGCGAGCATCGCCGGCGTGATCTTGCCGAGGAACCCGTCGACCCCCGGCATGGCGGCTTGCGCCTCCGACGACGACACCGCGTTGATCCACTCGGCCTCGGGGGCGGCCGACCGCAGCGCCTCCAGGCGATCGGCGTCGACCGCCGGATGAACGACCAGCTTCATGTGTTTCTCCCCTCGCCCCGGATCGGTCCCACAGGTAAGATGACGAATTGGTCCCAGAAAGAGGGAGTTTGGATGGGATTCGCCCATTCCGACTGAGAGCCACGATACCACGATCGCCCGATGGAGGGGCCTCAATGCTAATCAGCGAGAAAATCAACGCCGAGTTCAACCGCCAGATCGGACACGAGCTGGGCAACGCCAACCAGTACCTCGCCATCGCGACTTACTTCGAGCAGGACGGGCTCTTCGGCCTGGCCAAGATCTACTACAAGCAGTCGGACGAAGAGCGCGACCACGCGATGAAGTTCGTGAAGTTCCTGATCGACGCCGGCGGAACGGCGAAGATCCCGGCGATCGCCGAGCCCAAGAACGGGTTCGATTCGGCCGTCGACGCGGCCCAGCTCGCTTACGATTCCGAGGTCAAGACGACGAAGCAGATCTACGACCTGGTGGCGCTGGCGACCGAGGAGAAGAGCTATATCGCGCTCAACTTCCTCCAGTGGTTCCTCTCCGAGCAGCTCGAAGAGGTTTCCAGTGCCGAGACCCGGCTGTCGGTGATCCGCCGCGCCGGCCCGAGCGTCCTGATGGTCGAGGCCTACCTCGCCCACGAAGGCGTTTAATCTAAGCCGAATCCGCTCGTCGCGCGGGCGTCCCGGCCGGCCGGCAGACTTCGGTCAGTCGGCGGGCGACCGTCGCCGCGCCGTCGACCGGATAGGGGGACTTCAGCGGCTCGACCTGGAAGGCTCGATCGAGCGCCCGGTCGAGCCGCATGCCGGCGAAGTCGCGCGACGAGAGAGGTACTCCGCCCCCCCAGGCGCGGAGGGCGCGGTCGAGCGCCCGGTATTCGGAGAATCCCTGGCGCGGCGGGTAGAGGATCGGCCGGCCATGAGCCATCGCCTCGCTGACCGTGCCGTAGCCGGCCTTGGCCACGACCGCGTCGGTCGAGGCGATCAGATCGCCCCCCGACCATTCGCTCGCCGACACCAGATGCAGGTTGGCCGGCGTTCCCACCGGGGCCGCGTGATAGCCGACGAAATGCACCCCGCGCCGGGCGTACGAACCGAGCCGTTCCCAGTCGAGGTCGTCCTGGCCGTATCGGCCGATGTAGAAGTAGACGAGCTTCTCGGCCTCCCCCAGGCCCAGCAGTTTCCGAAGCTCCTTCGAGCGGTCGCGGCCGGGATTGGCGACCAGACCGACGTCGATCTGGTTCGGCAGCCAGCTCATCTTGAGCGCCGGCTCGGCCCGAAACACGCCTTCGGCCTGGCGATACGCCTCGCGGTAGTCGGCGACCAGGCGCTTCGCATCGGCACTCGCCGACCGCGCGTAGGGCTCGTAAATGTCGTACCAGGTGAAGTTGGCGAGCAAGAACCCCGGCACCCCCGCGCGGCGGGCCGCGACCAACGGGAGCGGCGGCGCGTCGCAGAGCACGGCCCCGGCGTTCGCGGCTTGAAGGTAGGCGACGTCGTCGTCGAGCCGGAACAACGCCTTATTATGCACGCGCAAGGCGCGTTCGAGGGTCGCCGCCGCGTCGGTCGCGCCGCTGCCTCCGGCGGGGTTGACGGCTCCGGCGTCGGAGGCGTGCGGCACAAGCTCGGCCGGCCGGAGCAGCCGCTCGCGCCAGTTCGGGAACAGGTCGGGATGCGACCGGATCACGACCGGGACATCGACCGGCACCTGGTTGATCACCGCCACCGTGCGGTTGAGATGGCCGAAGCCGTGGCTCGTCACATGCACGATCAACGCGCCCCCGGCCTGCTTCGCCCGGGGGTCCGCACTCTGCCTCTTCGCCATCGCGTCATCCTGATCAAGCCGTCACTCACCATGATCGAGAAAAGCGCAAGCAAATCTCGTCCTCTGACAGGAAGGCAAGATACCGCGCCTTCAATCGATCGGGCAAGCCGCCGGGGCTTCGCCCGCCAGCGACGTGCGCGGGGTGGTACGCCGCGAGGCCGGCGCGGGGCGGCTGGTCCAGATCACGCCGCCGAGAGTCAGCAAGCCGCCGACCACCAGGGCCGGCGAGAGGGCTTCGTGGAACAGCCAGACGCCCCAGACCACGGTCAACACCGGCGCGACGTTGCTGAAGGTCGCAACCTGGCTGGCGTCGAGGCGGCGGAGCGACAGGTTCTGGAGCGCCAGGTTCAAGGGGGTGAAGAACCCGGCCAGGACGATCAGACTGATCCAGGCGGACGGAGTCGCCAGCTTGAGCATCGACGGCCACTGCGTCGCGGTCGCCAGCGCGATCGGGATCTGGAGGAAGAAGCCGAACAGGAACGTGCCGGCCAGAACCGGCATCGCGCCGTGGCGGAGGACTAATGGCCGGCTCAGGGCCACATACGCCCCCCACGAGATCACCGCGCCGATGAGGAGGAGGTCCGAGAGCATCACCGCCCTCGTCTGCTCAAGCGACGACGATTCGCCCCCCAGCAGGTTGCCGACGCCGATCACCACGACCCCGCTGATGCTCACAAGAATTCCGCCGAGCCGACTGAGGTCGAGCCGTTCATGCCCGAGCCGCCAGGCCAGGACCCAGACGACCAGGGGGACCATCGCGTAGAACAGCCCAACGTGCGCGTTCGTCCCCAGCCGAGCGGCGTTTAGAAAAAACCACTGGTTGATCGGCACGCAGAAGGCCGCGACCACCGCCAGCCGCCGCCAGTCGTGGCGCACCAGCTCCTTCAAGGGGTTGAGGCCCCCGATGAACGGAATCAGGCACAGACCCGCGAAGCCGAATCGCAAGAGCGGCACCAGCCCGACCGGAAGCTGCCTGACGACCAGCATGGCCAGGGGCGACGTCGTCGACCCGACGAGGATCATGATCCCCAGGTAAATGTACCCGCGCAGGTCGGGAGCGTGCGACGCGTGGAGTGCGGGAGCCGCTGCCGCCGGCTCGCTCAAGGCTTTCGACGGCTGCGCGGTTTTGCGCCGGTCGTCGATCTTCGCATGGGACGCATCCTGAATTCCTGGCTCCGCTTGCGCGACTAGCGTTGGCATCGGGGTTCTCAATGGGCGGGCATCGTTGCGACGGCAGTATTCCCAATCGTAGAGCGCTCGGCAAGTGGCGTGAACGCTTTTCCCTGGGAATCCGCCTTTAAGAGCCGCCCTTGATGGACTCGGCCCGGGCCGGCCGGGTTCGGAACCTCACCGCGAATTCGCCTGGGCGATCGGCCAGAGGTCGTGACGCCGCTCCCGCGTCCGCTGGAAGGCGCGCTCCCGCTCCAGGCGGGTCTGCTCGTACAGGCCGCGATAGAGCTGTTCCTCGTGCTCGTCGAAGACCTTTCCGCGCCTCGACATGACGATCCGGGCCGTGGCGAACAGCTCGTCGATCGTGAACCCCGGCTCGACGCGGCCGTACAGGACGGCCGTGAACGACGGCACGTGCTTGGGCAAGAGCAAGCCGGCCGGCAGCACGTTGCACATCACGCCGATCGCCGTGCCGGTGTTGAGCATCGAGCCCATGCCGGTCCGCGTGTGGTCGCCGATGTAGCAGCCGACCTTCGCCTGCCCGGTGGCGATCGGATCGCCCTGCAACGGCACCATCACCTCGCCGTAGTCGTTGCGAAGGTCGCTGTTCGACGTGATCGCGCCCAGATTCACCCACTCGCCGACGTAGGCGTGGCCCAGAAAGCCTTCGTGGTACTTGTTCGAGTGCCCCTGGACGATCGACGCCTCCACCTCGCCGCCGATCCGGCAGTTGGGGCCGATCGAGACCGCGCCCCGGATGTTCGCCCGGAAGAGCTGCGAGTCGGGGCCGATGTAGCACGGCCCCTCGACCCGGGTGAACGGCTGGACCCAGACGCCCGCGCCGATGATGATCGGTCCGTTGGTCGTGTCGAAGACCGTGTACGGGTCGATCCGGGTGGTCTCATGAATCCAGAGCCGATTCGACGGCCCGACCAGAGCGAGCGAGGCGAGCTGGCGGTTGCTGACGGCGAGCCGCCCGCTGGTCGCGAAGTCGCGCTCGATGTGGGCCGCGTTCCGGGCCACGAGGTCCCAGGGACGACCGATCCACTCGCCGCCGACCTCCTCGTTGGGGTAGCGCGACGCCATCTTCTCGAACCAGTCGTCGACGCCGTTCAGTTCCAGCGACACCACATCGTCGGGGCCCGCGTAGACGAACGCCGGCTGGCCGTCGCACAGCCCGACCCAGGGGACGCTGGCGTCGGGCGCCTCGAAACCCAGCGGCGGAACCCAGCGGCCGCACGCCGCCACCACCGGCCCGCGCGCCAGCCAGTCGCGATCGTTAAGCACCACGTGGGGGTCGCGCCGGCTCTGCACCGCCGTCAAGTGGTTGCGGATCAACGCCCCCCGCCGGTTCGGCCCCGTCCCGACCCCGAAGGCGCGGGCGATCTTGGCCCCCAGCGTCGAGCAACCGAGCCAAAGCTCGTACACGGGCCGGGTGAGAGTCAGCGGTTCGAGTCCGGCTACGGCGAGATCCTCGACCAGGCAAAGACGCATTGTTGCACCCCCAATCCGTGCGGTCCCCGTGCGCATCAATCCTCGGCGCGATCACTTCGCAATCAGCCAGCCAACCACGCACGCATAGCGCAAGCCGATTCCGCGGGTCGCCTGATTCTACTCTGGGTCATTTTTTTCAGATAGTCAGGTCGGACCAACTCTTTCCCGTCCTATCGACGTCCACGACGAATCAGAAAGTCGACGCTTCGCGGGAATATTACGTCGGTGAGATATCAAAGTCCAAACGATCTGATCGTCGGAGAACGACGGGTTCAATCCGTGCTCACAGCCGCACCCGAAGTCCCAGGCGGGCGAGCAGCCCGGTCAGGGCGCAGACGACCACCGCCATGGCGAACGAGCCGGCGACGACGACCGCCGGGTTGTGTGATCCTTGGTATCCCAGGAGGGCGTCGCCGAGGCCCGAGGCGGAGACGGCCCCGATGACGATCGGATGGAGGAAGTAGGCGACCAGCGGGTTGGCGCCGGCCGGGCGGACGAGGATCGACCACGCGCGCCAGCCGGCGACGTCGATCACGAGGTACAGCGCCAGCCAGACCGCCGCGGCCAGGGCCGCCGACCAGAGGCACCATGTCGGGGTCGCGGCGATCTTGTTGATCCCCTCGAACGTGTCGGTCGCGAATCCGGCGATCAGCAGGCCGACCACGAAGGTCGACGTCCACGTGACCCGTTCGTCGGGCGCCGCCACGTCGCTGTCGCGGCGGAGGATCGAGCCGAGCAGGCAGCCGGCCATCGTGATCGCCGCCAGCGAGCCCGTCGCATCGCCGAGCCCGACGTATTGATTGAGAGAATCGACGCCGTGACTCAGGCTCTGCAGCAGAGGCAGCAGCGGCCCCAGCCACGCCTTGCGCTCCAGATGCGCGAACAGGCCGCCGTGATTCATGGCGAGGTGGAGCAGGATTAGCACCCCGATCGAGCCGGCCAGCCACTCGCGACGCCGGCCCAGCCAGAGGGTCAAAAGCGCGACCGTCAGGTAGGCCCAGCCGATCAGGCCGAGGATTCCCCACCATTCGGTTCTCATCCAGACCCAGCCCTCGACCGGGCCGTAAAACGGCAAGCTTGTATCGACCGGCTTGCGGCGGAAGATCGCCAGCAGAATCAAGAGCCCGACGACGCCGACCGCCTTCAACGCCAGGAACAACGTCCGCTTCGTCCCTGTTTCTTTGGGAACGCTCGACCAGGCCAGAAGGATCGCGATGAACGCGAGCAGGCTCCACTGCGAGCCGCCGAGGCCTTGGTGCTCGTCACTGTTCATCCCGATCACGCCCAGAAGCAAGAGCGCGGCCGTGCGAATCACGATATGACCGACCTGCCCTCTGACGGACGCGCCGGCCGCGAACGCACGTTCGAAGGCCAGCGGGATCGACACGCCGACGATGAACAGAAACCACGGAAAGACCACGTCGGCCAGCGTCATGCCGTCGGCCGACGGCGGCTCGATGTGGTGCATCCACGACGGGGCGGCCGGCCCCAGGTCGTTGACGAAGACCATCAGCAGGATCGTCAACCCCCGCAGCGCGTCGACCGAGTCGACCCGGCGGTTGGTCGGCACGGCCCGCGGCTCGATGGGTGGACCATCGATCGGATCGGCTAGGTACGTCACGTCGTCCTCGGTCACGGTTGAATCGGATTCTCAGATCAACACTCGCGAGCGAACGCCACGAGGCTACTCGCGCGCGAGCTTTTTCTGCAAGCATCCCGGAAACTCGATTCGGCCGGATTCCCCCGAGCGCCCCATGCCGTAGAGCCGCCTATCGATTAATGAATTAGGCTTCACAACCCATTCCATTTTAGTGAGATCCGTCGCAAGACGCGTCTCGACCAAGAAGATCGGCGGGTGATAGACTCGCGAAGGGGATTCACGGCGCGGATCCAACGGAAGTTCGACGCGGACCATCGAGGAGAAGGGCATGCGACGACGAGGGTTTCTCGGAGCGGGGTTGGCGGGGCTGGCGGGGCTGGCGGCCTCGGGAGAGTGGCACGGCGCCCGGGCGGCGGGGGAGGAGGTCTTCCGGGATTTCGACGTCGTGATCGCCGGCGGAACCACGGCGGCGTTCGCGGCGGCCGTGGCGGCGGCGGAGAGCGGCGCGAGGACCTGCCTGATCGAGCCGACCGACTGGGTCGGCGGCCAGCTCACTGCCAGCGCCGTGTCGGCGATCGACGAGGCCTGGCACAAGGTCAAGGACAAGAAGACGGGCGCCGAGTACGACGTCGCCGCGATCGCCCGCGACCGCGTGAACATGACTCCGAACTTCCGCGCGATGCTCGACGCCACAGGCAACCCCGGCAAGGGCTGGGTCAGCAACTACTGCTTCGAGCCCCGGAACTTCCTCGACCAGCACCTGCTCCCCCTCGAACGGTCGCTGGTCGCGAAGGGGACGCTCGTCGTCTTCCGCGACACGGTGGTCAAGCGGGTCGAGGCCGACGCGGGCAAGGGGCTCGTGACCGCGATCGTCGCCGTCCGGCGAACGCCGAGGCCGGGAGTCGCTCAAGCGGGCTACGACCGGCATTTGTCGCAAGACCTCGCCGACTGGTACAGCCCCGAGCCGTCCGATCGGTTCGCGAAGTCGGTGCTCCGGTTCGAGGCCGGCAAGGGCCGCCACGTCGTCTTCATCGACGCGACCGAGTGGGGCGAGCTGCTCGTGCTGGCCGGCTCGCCGTACCTCCAGGGGGTCGAGTCCGAGGACGGCGGCCGCTTGGGCGACGACCGTTGCGGGCAGTCGACCGTGTTCGACTTCGTCCAGCGGCTAAACGCCGGACCGGTCGACGAGCCCCCGGGGCCCGAGGGGGTCGGCGGCTTCGGCTTCGACGAGTTCCACGGCCAGGGCGACGCCTGGAACCAGGTCTGGACCTATCGCCGGATCAAGAGCGCCAAGGGGGGCGGGGCGGCGGCCGTGGGAGACCTCTGCCTGCAAAACTGGGGGTATTCGGCCAAGCTGAAGGCCGGCGGCAACGACTATCCGTTCGGCTACCTGTTCCTCTCCCGCGCCGAGACCGACGCCCAGGGCGGCGACTGGCGGGGCGGCGTCGACCTCGCCGTCATGGCCGCCGCCGAGCAGCGGGCGCTCGGCTGGCATGATTGGTTCAAGGCCCACGCGCCGGAGGGGATCGACCCTCGCCAGGTGACGCTCGACCGCGACGCGCTCGGCACCGGCCACGGCCTCGCGAAGATGCCGTACATTCGCGACACCCGCCGCTCGGTGGGCCTCGACGGCTTCGTGCTCAAGGGGGGCGACCTCGCCGGCTCGGCCGGCAAGAAGACGGGCCGGCGGTTCTTCGACCGCGTCGCCCTGGGGGCGTATCCGTCGGACGTCCATCCGCTTTCGACCTGCGCGATGCCGGCCTACATCGTCGCCGCCCACGATACCTTGCCGTTCTACATCCCGTTTCGCGCCCTGACCAACGAGCGGTTCGGCAACCTGCTCGCGGCCGGCAAGACGATGGCGCAAAGCTTCCTGGCCAACGCGGCGACCCGGCTCCACCCGATCGAATGGTCGAGCGGCACGGCGGCGGGCGTCGCCGCCGCCGACATGGCGAGAAACGGCCGCTCCTCGCTTGACGAGATCGGCCGGATTGAGGAACTCCAGGCTCTCGTCCGCCGCAAGACCCCGACCGAGTGGACGATCGACGGCAAGACCTACCCCGGCACTGGCACAGGCGGCGGAGCCTGACCGCCGCAACGAAAACGGGCGAGGCGAGGGATTCGCCCCTCGCCTCGCCCGGCGTACTCGATCGGCGGTCGCGGTCGCGTCAATGCTTCTTGGCGGCCTTCGACGTCTTCGGCGCCTTGGGCGCCTCGGGTCCGCTGGTGGGGACGCCTGGAGGCTTCGGGCCTTCCGAGCCGGAGGCGGGCGCGGAGGAGTCGCCGCAGCCGACGATCCCGCTGGTGAATGTGGCGAGCACGGCGATGAGGACGAACTTGCGCATCGGGGCGGTTCCTTCTTTCGCTTTCATGTGACGGCCTGATGGAATGAAATCGACGCGGGGCGGCCGGCTCACATGGCGTCGGCGCTGATGACCTCGCCACCGTGCGTCGTGCTCAGGGCACGCCAGGTCGGCAGCGAGATCGAATCCTTGATGTAGTGGACGCTGCCGTCGGCGTAGACGGAGTTCACGCCCCCCGGGTGGCGGCTGCGCGCGGCGTACGTGTCGCCGTTAATGCCCGGCGTGGTGTCGCCGGGGTAGGCCGGCGGCGAGGCGGTGCGGAACTTGCACGGCGGGTTGTTGCTGTACGGGTAGGCGCAATACGTCGCGTCGTTGAGCAGGTCGGGCTGCTTGGAATTCGGCGCGAGGTAGGTGGCGAAGCCGCTCGACGAGCCGTACTGGATGAAGCCGCGCAGGTCGAACTGACTGCCGTTGCTCTGGCCCTGGATCACTTCGGCAAGAAGCATCGTGTTGCTCGTGCCGTCGGTGATGCTCGCAACGCCGTAGGTCCCCGCGAACGACTGCACCGGGGCCGTGCCGACGGCGATCCACGCGAACGGGGCGCCGCCGAAGACCACGCCGTTGTAAGACGTGCAACAGTAGGGGCTCGACGCCGTGATCTGGAACAGGCCGGTTCCGGTGTTGCCGTAGTTGGCCGCGTAGTTTCCCGCGGTGACGCCGCCGATCGGCGCCGTCGCCTGGTCGCTCGGGCACTGGAACGCGGCGAGCCGGATCGTCGTGGCCGTCGAGTTCGCCACATCAAGATAGCCGAGCTGCGGCGTGGTGATGTTCGACCCCATGAAGTTGAACGCGTTGAAAACCGAGCCCTGCTCCAAGAACGGTAGCGAATAGTGATACCAGGTTCCCCAGCCGACGTAGCGAGCGCCCGGAGGGAACGTGCCCAGAGCGTCGTGATAAGTCGACATCGCCAGGCCGAGTTGCTTGAGGTTGTTGGTGCACTGGATGCGGCGGGCCGCCTCGCGGGCCGACTGCACCGCCGGCAGCAAGAGCGCGATCAAAACCGCGATGATCGCGATCACAACCAAAAGCTCGATCAACGTGAACGCTGCGCGCACGGAAGCACGACGACGTGCCATGACGCCTCCCTGTGAAAATCTCGGATCAACGAAGAAGAGAAACAAGCAACTACGGAGAGGATGAGCGCAAGGAGTCAGGTTGAAGGGGGCGACCGGATCGCGTGATGATCACGCGAGGAAGCGCGGACCCCTCAACTCCTAACGATTTCATTTTCATCAAACCTCCATGAATCCCGCAAGACCAGTTGCAGGCACGCAAGGAGGCCAGGCTCGGACGAATTCTTACGGAGATGAATCACGGTCTGTGACGACGGGCAGTCGAATATTGACTTGGAGCCCCGGGTGGGCGTTGGCAGCGGCGATGGTGCCGTCGTGGAGGCGCACGGCGCGTTCGGCGATGGCCAGGCCCAGGCCGACGCCGCCGCTCGATCGGCTGCGGTCCCCCTCGATCCGGAAGAACGGCTTGAAAACGGCGGTCAGGGCGTCGTCGGGGACGCCGGGGCCGTGGTCGCGGATCGTGATCGTCGCGGTCGAGCCGTCGGAGCGAAGGTCGATCTCGACGGGCATGTCGGCGGGCGAGTGGCGGACGGCGTTGCGGAGCACGTTCTCGACGGCCCGTCGGACCAATTCGAGGTCGCCCAGGATCGTGGCGGGAGCGGCGATGCGGAGTTCCAGGCGGCACCTCTTGGCGTCTGCCTCGACGGCGCAGTCGTCGACCAGCGACCGCAGCAGGTCGTGCAGCGGGACCTCGTCGCGGCCGCGCGACGCCGCGTCTTCCTCGGCGGAGTTGAGCCGGAGCAACTCGTCGACGAGGCTGGAGAGCCGGTCGGTCTCGCGCTTGATCCGATCCATGGCTTTCTGGCAGTCGCCGCCGTCGCGGCCCAGGCGGACGGCCAGGCCGAGCCGGGTCAACGGCGACCGCAGCTCGTGCGAGACGTCCTGGATCAGCCGCCGCTCGGCGGCCATCAGCGACTCGATCCGCTGCGCCATCAGGTCGAACGCGCGGGCCAGCTCGCCGATCTCGTCGCGGCGCTGCGAGCCGATCCGGGTCGACAGCTCGCCCCGGCCGAAGCGGTCGACCGCCCGCCGCAAGCTCAACAACGGACGCGCCAGGTGGACCGCCAGGGCGTAGAGGAGTCCCAGCACCGGCACGATGATCCAGAGGTAGTACGGCAGCGTCGTCGTCCACCGCGGCGGCCGAGGAATGAGGACGAGCAGGCGGGGGCCGTCGTCAATCGCCAGCTTGGTCGCCTGGCCGCCGTTGGCGCGAGGCGCGGGGGGATGAGGGGGGTTCGATGCTCGGGCCAGATCGTCCGAGCGGTCGCGGCCGTCGACCAGATCGACCCCGTTGCGGTCGACCAGATGGTGTTCGACCCGGAAGTCCTCGTTGAGCGTCCTCAGGTACGCCGCGAGCCGATCAGGGCCGCCGTCGGCGAGAGCCCTTCTCGCCCCTTCAAGCTGGAGGCTCATCAGCCCGTTGATGAACCCGCGACGCCCCGGATGTGGCTCCTCCAGATACGAGAACGTGGCGATGAATCCGACCAGCGAGAGGACCGACACGCCGACGGCCCAGAGCACGAGTTTGGCGTAGATCGACCTCATCGCTCGGCCTCGCCCGACGGACCGGCGCGGAACAGGTAGCCGGTTCCCCGAACCGTGAGGATGCGCGTTCCGTACGCGCCCAGCTTCTTGCGGAGCCGGCTGACGTGGACGTCGATGGCGCGGTCGAACGGCGAGCTGCGGCGGCGGTAGAGCGCGGCGGTCAGCTCGTCGCGGGTGATGATCCGGCCGGCGGAGCGAATGAGGAATTCGAGGATGTCGTACTCGATCGTCGTCACCGGCACGATCTCGCCTTCTCGCCAGACCTCGCGGGCCGAGGGGATGAGCCGGATGCCGTCCACTTCCAACCGATCGACGGCCTGCGCCGGCCGGCCCGAGCGCCGGAGCACGGCCCGCGCGCGGGCGAGCAGTTCGTCGGGGTCGAACGGCTTCGGCACGTAGTCGTCGGCCCCCGCGCCGAGTCCCGCGAGCCGGTCGGCCTTGGCGGTGCGGGCCGACAGCATGATGACCGGAACCTGGCTCTGCCGCCGCACCAGCCGAAGCACCTCGAAGCCGTCCAGGCCCGGCAGCATCCCGTCGAGCAAGACCAGGTCGTGCCGGCCCTCCAGCGCCAGGCTCAGGCCGCGGCGGCCGTCGTCCGCCGATTCCAGACGCACGCCCTGGCCGGCGAAGAACTCGCGGAGCAGCTCGCAAAGCTCGACGTCGTCGTCGATGAGCAAGATCGAGACCCCCTGGGCGAGGGGCTCTTTCTCGGCGGCGGGAGTCGTTTCGTGCGTCATCATCTCGTCCTCAATCGGCGCGGCGCAGCTCCACGCTCTCAACTCCTTCCAGCGAATTCAAGTCGGCCACGACCTGCGCCGGGGCCAGGCCGGGCCGGAGGCGGATGCGGTAGACCAAATCGAGCGAGACGCCCTGCCGCGCCGTTCCGGCCGAGACCAGCGACGACCGCGAGACGACCGCCGCCACGGCTTGCTCAGCCACGGCCTGGGCCCCCGGCGTCAGGGCGACGCGAATCGTGAGCACGCAGTCGGTCGCGCGCCAGTCGCCCCCCTGCCGATGCGGCCAGAGGAAGCACGACGCCACGCCGACGATCCCCAAGCCCACGAGCGCCACGGCGAGATTGTTGGCGCCCGCGGCCATGCCGACGACCACCGCCAGGATCACGAACGCCGTGTCCTGCGTATCCTTGACCACGGTCCGAAACCGGACGACCGACAAGGCGCCGACCAGGCTGAACGCCCGCGCCACGTTGTCGCCGATGACCTGGGTCGCCATCGCGATCGCCACGGCCAACAGCACCAGCGTCGTCAGGAACGTCGTCTGGACGAGTTGTCCCCGACGCGCCCAGCGGTAGATCCCCGACACCGCCACGCCGAGCACCAGCGCCGCCCCGATCCGCCACGCCAGCAGCGACGGAGCCGACGCCTGACCGTTCGACAACGACGCACCGAGCCATTCCGGCATTCAAAATCTCCTTGTATCAGTGCGGTTCGCCGTTGAAATACGAGCCCGACGCGCGACGAGGTTCACATGGGGATTCACTCGCTGGCGCTTCGGGCTCGTACGTCGTCTCTGTCGTTCACTTCGGCTCGTCGGCCTTGGCTTTCTTGATCTCCGCGTTGTCGAGCAGAGCGCGCCTGCGGCCGTCGGCGAACGCCTTCAGGCTCAGTTCGCGACGTCCTCGACCGGGGCCGGCTCCGGGTGCGGGCGCAGGCTCGTCGGCCTCGGCCACCGATTTCTGGAACGCGGCGAGGGACGACAGCTTGCGCGTGTCGGCCTCGATCTCCTTCTCGATCAGCGCCCGATAGCGTTCGACGATCGGCCCGAGCGTCTTCCAGTCGAGCCAGGTCTCGGCGATCGTCTTGACATGGCTAAGATAACGAGCCTTCAACGCGGGCACGGCCAGCAGCTTGCTTCGAAGCGGGGTACGCTCGTTGTCGAGCCCGACCAGCGGATCAAGATCGACCCCCGCGGCCCCCATGCCGCCAGGACCGCCAGGACGCCCGCCAGGACCACCGCCGGGACCGCCGGGGCCGAAGCCAGGACCACCAGGACCGCCGCCGGGGCGTCCACCCCGCCCGCCACGCCCACCGGGGCCTCCTGGAGGGCCGAACATCATGGCGGGCTGGAAGGTCTCGTTCATGTCGTGTGGCACGACGTGGAACTTGCCTTTGGGATCTCGGTAAATGCTGTAGTCGCTGGCGCGTGTCCAGTAGCCGTCGCCGTTGACGAGCACGTTCTCGACGGCCAGAAACCAGAGCACGCCGTCGACGTCGAGGATCGGACCCAGAGCGGCTTCCAGCTTGTCGGGCGGAGTCTGATTGAGAGTCCGGCACAGATCGATGAGGGCCTTCCAGTCGTCCTTACCCTTCCCCTTGACGCTGGGCGATTTCAGCTCGAACCGGCTTTCATACTCCTTGAGGTCGTCGCCAAGGTAGCGAAGCCCGCCGTCGGCGCCGGGGTTGCCCGGAACCTTCCAACGCGCGCCCTTATCGGTCCCGAAGTTCTCGGCGAGGAATTGCTTGTCGAACTGCTGGACGTTGGTGTACAGCCCCCAGCTCTCGCCGTCGATAACGACCCGGACGAAGTTGGCCTTGGGCGTCGGTAGGTAGTTACGGGCGATCTCGGAATAGAGAATCGTATGCAGGAAACTCGAATCCTCATGCGCGTTGAGGAGGTTGAGCGTCTTGTAGCCGTCGAGCTTCTGGTCCGGGTTCACGAAGTCGAGCGAGACGTTCAACGACCGTTTGTGCCCTTCTTTGACGGTGAAGAACGACGACATGCCGCGGAAGTGGACGCCCACGCCCGGCAGCTTGCGGCCGTCGACGGTGAGCGTGGCCGGAATCTCGACGTCGGATTTATAGAAGTCGGCCATCTCCCCCTCCCACCCCTTGTCGTCGAAGTCCAGGAACAGGGTGCGGACGATGGTCGGGTCGTAAAGCGGCTTGCCGGAGTACGTCGCGACGTCGCCGGGCGCGATGCGTGGACCGGGCTTCACGGGCTCTTCCTTACCGCCGCCGAATCCCGGAGGAGGGCCGAAGCCGCGACGGCCGCCGCCAGCGGCCTTGTCCTTCTTCAACGACTCGCGGGCCGCCACCCGCTCGGCCAGGTTCAAGCGGCCGTCGCCGTCCTTGTCGAACGCCTTGACGAGCTTCTTCTCCTTGCCTCCCGGACCTCCCGGACCGCCGAAGCCCGGCGGCGGGCCCATCCGCTGGCTCATGGCCTTCGCCAGCGCGTCGGCGTCGAGCCCGCCTTTCTTGTCCGCGTCGGCGTCGCGGACGAATTTCTCAGCGGCCTTGGCGGCCTCCTCGGGCGAGAGTCGGCCGTCCTTGTTCGCGTCGGCGGCCTCGACGATCCCCGGCGCCATGAACGTCCCCGGTCCGAACTCGTCGGACGGTTCTTCAGGACCGAAGCCCGGAGGAGGCGGCGGCATCCGCCGATTCACCGCGCGGCCGAGCGCGTCGGCGTCGATCGAGCCCTTCTTGTCCTTGTCGGCGTCGCGAATGAACTTCTCGGCGGCCTTGCCGGCTTCCTCGGGCGAGAGCTTGCCGTCCTCGTCGGCGTCGGCCTCCTTGACCACCGTCGGCGCCAGGAACATGCCGGGGCCGAAGCCGGGACCGCCGAAGCCGGGAGGCCCGCCGGGGCCCGGCGGCGGCCCTTGTGCCAGCGCCGGAGACGCCTCGAAGGCGCCCGGATCGTCGATCACGCCGATGGCGGCGAGGCCGATCAGCACCCCCGCGATCACCAACAGAAAAATCCCCAGAGTCGTTCTCGGCATGGCGGCACCTGAGAAAGGATTGCGACGCAACGTCGTTCCACGGTTTCGGTCGTCACGCTGATTGTAAAGAAGCGATGAAGGCAGAACTGTAACAGAATGTAACCGTCGCCCCCCCGACCGCGTCAGGGGCTCGCGTCGATTTCGACGAACCCGCGCGGAGACGAGCCGGCGGTGGAATCAAAGACGTCGGACGGCGTCCGGGCGCACGACGGCGCGTGGACGTGGCCGAGCGTGTCGGCGATCTCGACCTCGCTGGCGAGGCTCAACCACCGCGAGATCCGCGGCCGCTGCCGCGAGAGGAGCGCGAACCCTTCCCGGGCGAGCGGCCGGAGCAGCGGATGCGCCAGGCGCACGGCCCATTCGCGATACTCCTCCAGCGCGTACAGGCACATGATCCAGGCGTTCTCATTACGATAAACCGCGCCGTCGTCGCCGACGACCACCAGCTCTTGCTTGGGCTCGTCCGGCCGGCTGAGGCCCGGGAACAGCCGCGCGGCCGTGTCCGACCCGGCCGGGATGAAACGGAGCGGCAGAAACGCCGGCTGCTGGATGATCCAGCGCCGGGCCCAACTGCAAAGGCCGCAGTCAGCGTCGTAAAGAACATAAAGTTTCTCCATCGGGATGTCTCCAAGTGGGCGGCCGACCGGTCGACGGCCGCCCTGGCCGGGGGTGATTGTTCAGTCGAGCGCGACGACGGCCGGGTCCGGCGTGATGAACTGCTCGGCCCGTACTGGGGGCTTCTGGTTCTTCAACAGCGCCCGACGCCGCATCCGGGCGAAGACGTAGAGGTTGAAAAAGTGCATCGCTCCCAGGAATAGCAGGACGCAACCCACCTTGGTGCTGATCGTCTCGATGGCGCCGGCGAGGTCGACCGGGCGGTCGCCGTACTTCAGGGCCAGCGCGACGTAGCCGACGTTGAGCAGGTAAAACCCGACGACGAGCAAATTGTTCACGGCGTCGGCCACTTCCACGTTTTGGTGGAACGTGTCGATGAGAAACACTCGACCGTTGCGGGCCAGGGTCCGGGCGACCCAGACCGTCACGGTCACGCTGATGAACAGGTACGCGAGATAGGCTTGAACGGTGTACATTGCGATCTCCTTCGAGGATGTCGGCCATTTGAATCGTCGATTGGCACGCGACAAACTCTCAACCGCAGGGAGAGGTCCGGGATTAACAGGACAGCTCAAGTTTGTGGCTGGCCTCTGTGAGGCCGGTCCTACGCCGAGTGGCGGAAGGCCGCTATACTGGCGGGGTGAGACCGCAGCTCTTCCCGACCGAGGTAGTCGACGATGTGGCCGGACGCGATCGAGACGCAGCGGCTCCTGGAGCAGGTCGAGCGGGCCGACCCCTGCGCGGTCGACGAGCTGTGGGAGCGTCACCGCCCTGCCCTCCGGCGGATGATCGACGCCCGCCTCGACCGCACGCTCGGCCGGCGGGTCGACGCCAGCGACGTCGTGCAGGACGTGCTCTTGCGAGCCAGCCAGCGGCTGGGCGACTACCTCCGCGACCCCCGCATGCCGTTCCATCTCTGGCTCCGTCAAATCGCGCGCGATCATGTGATCGACGCCCATCGCCGCCACCGGGGCGCGGATAAGCGCAGCCTCGACCGCGAGCGGCCCGCCGTGGCGTTTGCCGACCGCTCGTCCTTCGAACTGGCCGCTGACCTGAGAGACCCCGCGCTCACCCCGGCGGCCGAGGCCCTGCGCGACGAGCTGAGGAAGCGGTTCCGCGAGGCGATCGACCTCCTCGACGACGCGGATCGCGAGATCATCCTCCTCCGCCACTTCGAGCAGCTCGCCAACGGCGAGGCCGCGCAGGTGCTGGGGTTGAGCGAGGCCGCGACGGGCATGCGGCACCTCCGGGCCCTCCGGCGGCTTCGCGGAATCCTCGGCGAAGCCCCTTCCCTCTGCTGACCGCCCCGGCGAGAACTCCTCCATGACCCAGCCCGAACGCCCCCGGTCTTCCGCGATCGAGCCGCCGCCCATCGACGACGCCGACGCTGCGCTCCTGGTCGGGCTGATCGATTCACTCTGCGCCGCCGCGCGACAGGGCGAGGAGCCGGACGTCGAGACCCTCGCCCAGAGTCACCCGCGCATCGCCGACGAGCTGCGGTCGCTCTGGGCGACGATCTGGGTCGCCGAGACGCTCGCCTTCGCCGACCGACCCGAACCACGAATTGAGGAAGTCGACGACCATGATGAGTTGGGCCGCTTCGGGGAGTACCTGCTGCTCGACGAGCTGGGCCAGGGGGGCATGGGGGTCGTGTTTCGCGCCCGCGAGCCGGGTCGAGATCGGATCGTGGCGCTGAAGCGGCTGCTGCGCGGGCTGGGCTCGTCGCCGCGCGACGTCGAGCGGTTCCGCGCCGAGGCGACGGCCGCGTCGCACCTCGCACATCCGCACATCGTGCCGGTGTTCCGGGTGGGCGACCACGCGGGCCAGCCGTACTTCACGATGCAGTACGTCGAGGGGACGACCCTGGCGAGCCGGCTGGCGGAAGGCCCGATGCCCGAGTCCGAGGCGGCCCGGCTCTTGGTTCCCATCTGCCGGGCGATCCAATACGCGCACGAGCAAGGCGTCCTCCATCGAGATCTGAAGCCGTCGAACATCCTCCTCGATCGCGGCGGCCACCCCTACGTCAGCGATTTCGGCCTGGCCAAGCGGCTCGATCTCGACGGCGATCTTTCGCTCACGCCCACCGGCGCGATCCTGGGGACGCCGGGCTACATGCCTCCGGAGCAAGCTCGCGACGCGCGGCGGACGCCGCTCGGGCCGGCGTGCGACGTGTACAGCCTGGGGGCGATCCTCTACCAGATGCTGACGGGGCGGCCGCCGTTCCAGGCCGCCAGCCCGATCGAGACCATCCTGTTGGTCCTCGAACACGACCCGGTCCCGCCGCGCGTGCTGAACCCCGGCGTGAGCCCGGACCTGGAGATGATCGCGCTGCGATGCCTCCAGAAGCAGCCCGAGCTGCGCTACCCGACCGCCGGGGCCCTCGCCGACGACCTCGAAGCGTTCCTCCGCGACGAGCCCGTGAGCGCCCGTTCGATGAGCCTCCGCGCCCTGGCGAGCCGCCTCCTGGGCGAGAGCCACCACGCGGCCGTCCTCGAGAACTGGGGCCAACTCTGGATCTACCACAGCGTCGCCCTGCTCTTCTTCTTCGGCGTGACCAACGCCCTGCACCTGGCCGGCGTGACGGATCGCCTACCCTACGTGTTGCTGTTCACCGTGGGCCTGGGCGCGTGGGCCGCGTTCTTCTGGAGCCTCCGCAGGAAGGGAGGGCCGATCAGCTTCGTCGAGCGCCAGCTCGCCCATATCTGGGGCTCGGGAATCGTCGCGATCAACCTGGTCTTCCTCGTCGAATGGCTCCTCGGCCTGCCGGTCCTCTCGCTCTCGCCGATGATCGCCGTGACCAACGGCATGCTGTTCATGACCAAGGCCGGCATCCTCTCGGGCTTCTACTACTTCCAGGCCGCCGCCGTCTTCCTGGCCGTCTTCCCCATGGCCTGGTATCCTCGCTACGCCCCGATCATCTTCGGGGTCGTCGCCGGCGCCTGCTTCTTCGTCACCGGCCTGAAATACAAGCTGAGGCGACAGCGTGGCGCATAAGCATTAAATCAGCATACCGACTGGCAACTTTTAATACATCTTATTCAGCCACGAGTGATTTCAATGAAGCTGGATCTATGCCCACGCGTCAGGAACCTGCCCCCCTTCGCCGTGGTGGAGCAGGTGTTCGCGAGGCCGCGTGTGTCGGATGTGCGTGCGGCGGTGTTTCAGGAGATGCACAAGATCTTTCCGGTCCCCGCGCACTTGGTCGACAAGATCGTCGGGCTCACGATGCCCAGCCGCGGAATCCGCGACATCCAGACCGTCGTCCGCTCGGCCGTCGAGTTTCTGAAGCCGCGTTGCAAGGAGGTCCGAGTCCTGACGGCGATGGGCACGCACGGCGGCGGGACGGCGGACGGCGAGCTTGAGATGGCGGGCTCGCGCGGGGTGACCGAGGCGTCGGTCGGCGCGCGCGTCTGCTCGCGGATGGAGACGCGTCATATCGCCACCGTGGACGGCGTCGAGGTCCACGTCTCGGAGGACGCGCTGGCGTGCGATCTCGTGGTCCTGGTCAACCGCATCAAGGATCACACCGACATCGACTGGCCCGTCCCGCTCCCTGCGGGGCGCTACGGCCTCGAGTCCGGCTTCGCCAAGATCCTGGCCCTTGGGCTGTCGAAGATGCAGGCGATCGAGATGCACAAGCACATCCCGGGCATCGGCCTCGGAGCCGCCATCGAGACCTCGGCCCGCCGCACGATCGGCGGAACGGAACTGAAGATCGCCGGCGGCCTGGGCATCGTCGAGAATGCGTTCGACGAGACGGCCGAGATCATCGGCTCGCCCGTCGAGACGGTGGACCGCTTCTTTGCCACGGAGGCGGCGGCGCTCGGACGCTCCAGGGCGCTGATGCCTTCGCTCCCCGTCATGGATCTCGACCTGCTCTACTGCGTCTATCTCGGCAAAGACAAGTCCGGGCAAGGCATGCATACGAAGACGATCGGTCGGTCTCCCTACGGATACATCCAGGGACAGGCGTGGAAGCCGTCGATGCCGCGTATCCACACCATCATCGGCGGTCGGCTCACCGAGGGAAGCCACGGCAACGCGATCGGCGTCGGGCTTTGCCAGTTCATCACGCGTCGTTTCGACGAGGCCGTCGACTGGGAGCGGACGGCCGTGAACTGCCTCTCCGCCCTCACCCCGAACCAGGCGATGCGGCCGATCGTCTGCGAGAACGATCGAGACGCCCTGCAACTGGCGCTCGCCGTGTGCCCGTCGGGCGCCACCGGCGTCCGCGCGGCCGTCATCTTCAGCACCCTCGAAATGACGCGACTGCTCCTCACACCCGCCGCCATGGACGACATCGCATGCACCGTCGACGCCCATGTCGTCGCGGAGCCGGCACCGCTCCACTTCGACGCCGAGGGACACCTGGAACTCGATCGCTACTGGAGCGAGAACGCGTCCTGACCGATTGAATTATGCGGCGACGGGTGGCCCGGTCTCCGAACCCGGGCCACCCATCCGTCCATCCCGGGCGCGTATACGGTGGTGAGAAGTTGCCTGGCGTCCTATCAGGGAGGCGCACAGAGTGCGGCGATCACAAAGATATTTGGCTGTATGTTTGACTTCAGCCGCAATGGTCCCGCTCGGCTGCGTCAAACGGCATGTGGAAGGAGATACATCCACTTATACAATTGAGACCTGGCTAATCGCAGTCGTGGCCCTGGCGGCCGCATCGGCCTGCGTGGCGGGGTGGTATATACGAAAGAAGCGCAAATGGCTGGGTTCCATCGTGCTCGGCGGTGGAGTCCTCGTCCTCTGCACGACAGTCCCCGGCCTATCCGTAAGCCGAACAACGATTGACCCCAATCATGTGGAGTGGAACCGGGGCTTCAATTACTTCAATTTCCAATTTGATGAACTTGGCGGGATCGAACACACAGTCAAGAAGATCCCGATCGGTAGGACGGTCCAGGATGTTCATTATCTGGATTTCACGAAAAAGACTGGTGAAAGAGTCCACATCCAAGTCAACCCCGGCTCGGACCGTTTCCTCCAGGATGCCATCCCCGAGATTATCAGTCGGGCAAAGGAGCGAGGGGTGCCATGCACGGAGGAGGCTCCAAACTAGGTCCACCCTACTTGAGACCGCCTAGCCTCGTTGAGCAGCGGGAGCCTCCGGGTCAGCGCGTCCGAGCTTGGCAGTGAAGCCACGGCCCACGTCCCCGGGGTCGAGTACGAACTTGGGCCGCCCGCCGATTATTCCTGGCTCCATCGCCTTGAATCCCCGCGATCTCCCTGCGAAGATCCTGACAATCGAGATTCAGTTCACGTTTCCACCGGCAGTGCGTCAGCCGCCAAGACGCCGCAGAATGGGTGTTTGGATCGAGGTGAAGGAAGGCGAGCTGATCGCAGAGACGCTCCGCCGATTCCGAAAGCGAATCCGCGCCGAGGGAGCCTATCCGCTTAATCACTGCAAGTGGCACAAGCCACGGCGCAACATTTACTTGAAGCCAAGCATCTTGAACCGCCGCCGACGGTGGAATGACCGTGTCAGAAAGCGGGGCGGCGGCCTCTATAGTCAAGATTGGGAGCTTGACTGGGCAGATGATATCGAGATGAGGCCCCGCAGAGCGATGGGGCCGTTGGGGCGTTACGTCGTGACGTGAGCACGGGAACCGGCAGAGGCATTCGTCAACTGCCGGTTACCCTATCCCTCGTCCGTTGTAATAGCCACAGGTGGACCAGGTCCGGCGCGTCCGAGCTTGGTAGAGAAGCCACGGCACGCGTCCCCGGGGTCGAGTACGAACCCGGGCCACCCCATTGCCGGAATCACACGGGCAAGCACGAAGCGATCAGAATAATTCCGCGATCGGCTCGCCACGGTCGACGATGAAGCGGGGGCGGCCGGTGCCGTCGGGGTAGGTGGCGTCGAGGGGAACGCCCATGTGGCGGTAGATGGTGGCGGCGAGGTCGCCGGGGGTGACGGGGCGCTCCTTGATGTGGCCGCCGTCGGACTCGGTCGAGCCGATCACCTGGCCATGGCGCAGGCCGCCGCCCGCCATTGCCATCGACATCACGACCGCCCAGTGGTTGCGGCCGTCGGTGCTCCCTTGAGTGCCCATCAGCGGCGTGCGGCCGAATTCGCCCATGGCGACGACCAGCACGTCGTCGAGCAGCCCGCGCTCGCCGAGGTCGGAGACCAGCGTCGTGATCAAATGGTCGAAGATCGGCAGGAGCGGCTTGAGCCCCTTGCTGATGCCGCCGTAGGGCGGGATGTTGTCGCCGTGCGTGTCCCAGGTTCCCGACGCCGTGTGATAGCTCAAATCGAGCGTCACGAAGGCGACGCCCGCCTCAACCAGCCGCCGGGCCAACAGCGCCTGCTGACACCAGAGGTGCTTGCCATAGCGGTCGCGGACCGCTTCGGGCTCATTGCTGATATCGAACGCCTCCTGCGCGCGACGGCCGACCAGCAGCTCCATCGCCTCGTGGCCGTAACGGCCCATCGCCTCGACGTCGGCCGAGCGGTCCAGGTCGCGCCGCAGGCCGTCGATGTCGGTCAGGAGAGCGCGGCGGTCTTTGAGCCGGTCGTGGGTGAGCCCTCGGGGAAGGTGAAAGAAGTCGGCCTCGGTCATCTTGCCGGTGTCGACGCCGACGTCGTTGTAGATCGGCAGTCGACCCGCCCGGTTGGCGATGAACGGGTCGTACCTTCGGCCGAGGTGGCCGCCGTAGGCGATGTGGCTGCGCGAGGTCTGAAAGGCCACGTACGGCGGGATGCCCGGTTGGTTCGCACCGTGGTGCTTGGCGACGATCGAGGCGATGGCCGGATACATCTCGGCGCTCGGGCCGGCCAGGCGGGGCTCGGCGTCGAGGTTGGCCGTCTGGAAGACCTTGTTGGGCTCGTGGTTGCTGAACTTGGCGTCGACGGAGCGGATGATCGTGAACTTGTCGAGCATCGCCGCCTGCTTCGGCAGATGCTCGCAGACGAAGACGCCCGGCAGCTTCGACGCGATCACGCCGAACGGCCCCCGGTTTTCGAGCGGCCGGTTCGGCTTCGGGTCCCAGGTGTCGATGTGGCTGGGACCGCCCGTCATCCAGAGCAGGATCACCGCCTTGCGCCCCTTGACCGGCGTCCCCGCCGCCGAGGCCCGCGCGCGGAGTTCGAGCAGGTCGGGCAGGCCCAGGCCGGCGAGGCCCGCCACGCTCGCCTTGAGCATGTTCCGCCGGCTGGCCACGACCAGGCCCTCGCGCTCGAGCGCATTGAAGCCGGTGAAAGCGTGCCCGTGGTCGTGCTTCGGCTGCGGTCGTTTGTGACGGCTCATGAGGGCCTCCTTTCCATCAACGTCAAGCGAGTACGCCCTTGACGATTTCGCCATGGACGTCGGTCAAGCGGTAGTCGCGGCCGGCGTGGCGGTAGGTCAGGCGCGTGTGGTCGAGGCCCATCAGGTGGAGGATCGTGGCGTGGAAATCGTGGATGTGGACGGGGTCGACGACCGCCCGAACGCCGTGCTCGTCGGTCGCGCCGTGGACGACGCCCGGCTTCACCCCCGCGCCGGCCAGCCACGAGCTGAAGGCCCACGAGTGATGCTCGCGCCCCTTGTTTTCGACGGTGTTGTTGAACGGCGTGCGGCCGAACTCGGTGGTGAAAACGACGAGCACCTCGTCCATCAGCCCGCGCGATTTCAGGTCGCGCAGCAGGCCGGCGACGGGCCGGTCGACGTTCTTCGCCAGGCGGCCGTGGTCGGCCATGTCGCCGTGCGAGTCCCAGTTGCCGCTCGATCCGGTGTCGATCAGCTCGACGAACCGAACCCCGCGCTCGACCAGACGCCGGGCCGCCAGGCACTGCCAGCCGAAGCCGTCGGCCTGGCCGCGCGCCAGACCGTAAAGAGCGAGCGTGGCGTCGGTCTCACGCGAAACGTCGAGCGCCTCGGGCATGGCCGACTGCATGCCGAAGGCGGTCTCGAACGACCGGATGCGAGCCGCCAGCCGGCCGTCGTCCGACCCTGCTCGCGCGGCCAGGTGCGCGGCGTTGACGTCGCGGATCGCGGCCAGCTCCATCTCCTGACGGGCGGACGATGGGACGCGGCGGGCGAGGTCGGCGATCGGCTCGGGGCCGGGGGTCAACCGCGTCCCCTGATGCGCTCCGGGGAGGAAGTCGCTGGCCCAGACCTGCGAGCCGGCGTACGGCACCTTGGGGGCGATCACCACGAACGACGGCAGGTCCTTCGACTCGCTGCCGAGCCCGAAGCTCAGCCACGAGCCCAGGCTCGGCCGGGCGAACGCGAACGAGCCGGTGTGCAGTCCGAGCGTGGCGTTGTAGTGGTTCGAATGCGAGGTGTGCATCGATCGGATCAACGCAAAATCGTCGACGCATCCGCCGATCTCGGGAAACAGGTCGCTGACCTCGGTGCCGCTCTCGCCCCGAGGCGAAAACGTCCAGCCGGGCCGCTTGAGATAGAGCTTCTCGTAGCCCGGCCGGTTCTTGGTCTCGGGATGGTCGAGGGTCACCGACTTGCCGTGGTCGGCGAACAGCCGGGGCTTGGGATCGAACGAATCGACGTGCGAGACGCCGCCGCTCAGGTAGACGAAGATCACCGACTTCGCCTTGGCCGGATAGTGCGGCGGCCGAGGGGCGAGCGGGTCGACGCCGCGCGGGGGTTTCGAGGCGTCGGCGGCGGTCAGTTCGTCGATCAGTGCGGGCATCAAGATCGAGCCCGCCACGGCCGAGCGGAGGAAATGTCGGCGGCCCGGATTCGGTTCGGTTCGCATCGTCCCGCCTCACTCGACGTAAAGGAACTCGTTGCCGCCGATCAGCACGCGGGCCAACGCCGACCACGGGGCCGTCGGCTTCTCCGCGTCCGACACCGCGCCGGCGTAGTCGGCGACGAACTTCCGCCCTCGCTCGCGCTCTTCCATCGACGGCGACCGCTGGAGGAGGATTTCGTAAAGCCGCTCGATCCTTTGATCCTCGGACCGATCCGCCCCCAGCCGCCCGGCGATCCGCTCCGAGCACTCGTGGACCAGCGGCGAGTTGAGGAAGAAGAGCGCCTGGGTGGGCACGGTCGACTCGTCGCGGACCGGGGTCGAGGAGTTCGGGTCGGCGCCGTCGAACAGGCTCGCGAACGGGTCGCGGCGGTTCCGCAGCGTCATCTGGTACACCGCTCGACGGTCGTTCGGGTACGTCGCCGCGAACGGGTCGTGCTGGGAGAAATGCCAGGTGCTCTCGGGGGGGAACGGGTGCGGCCCGCCGGGGGTGCGGTCGAGGCGGTCGGCCGCGACGAGCAAGGCGTCGCGCAGCTCCTCGGCCGAGAGCCGCCGGCGCTCGAACCGGGCGACGCGGGCGTTCTCAGGATCGGCGTCGACGGACGTCTCGCACGACCGCTGGTAGGCGTCGGACGACACGATCAGCCG
Organism: Paludisphaera borealis; assembly: GCF_001956985.1. Lineage (NCBI taxonomy): Bacteria > Pseudomonadati > Planctomycetota > Planctomycetia > Isosphaerales > Isosphaeraceae > Paludisphaera > Paludisphaera borealis. Next base: position 4,972,176 of record NZ_CP019082.1, on the reverse strand, counting down.
GTGCATCGCCTTGACGCTCCAGCCCGAGGCGATGAACTCCGACGCCAGCCAGTCGAGCAGCTCGGGGTTCGTCGGCGGCCGGCCGCGCGAACCGAAGTCGGACGGCGTGGCCACGATACCCCGACCGAAGTGGCCGAGCCAGATCCGGTTGACCATCACCCGCGCGGCGAGGGGGTTTTCGGGGGCCGTCAGCCAGCCGGCGAGGGCGAGCCGGCCGCTGCCGCCGCCGGGCGGGACGGGCTGGCCGCCGAGCACTTCGAGCCATCGCCGCGGCACCTTCACGCCGGGCTTCTCGGGGTCGCCGCGCATATGCATCGGCACGTCGCCCGGCGTCCCCTCGGCCACCGCGAAGGCCATCCCGCCGGTCGCCAGCGGCACGAGATCGCGCGGCGCGGGGGTGGGCTCGCAGCCGGGGAACGGCAGCCGGGTGCCGGCGAGAATCCCGTAGAGCGCGTAATAGTCGTCGGCCGTGATCGGGTCGAACTTGTGGTCGTGGCACCGCGCGCAGGCGATCGTCAGGCCGAGGAACGCCTTGCCGGTCGTGTCGATGACGTCCTCGCGGGTCAGGTGCACGTCCTTGTCGATGTCGTGCCCGAACCGCCGGGCGATGGCCAGGAACCCCGTGGCCACGATCCGGTCGGCCGTCTCGGTCGGGCTACGACCGGCCGTCATCAGGTCGCCGGCGATCTGGAGCCGGACGAACTCGTCGTACGGCAGGTCGGCGTTGAACGCCGCGATCACCCAGTTGCGGTACTTCCAGGCGTGGGGCAACGGCCGGTCCGAGTTCTCGCCGGCCGTATCGGCGTAGCGGACGACGTCCAGCCAGCGCCTTCCCCACCGCTCGCCGTAATGCGGCGAGGCGAGCAGGCGGTCGACGACCTTCGCGAACGCCCCAGGCGATTCGTCGGCCTCGAAAATCTTCACCTCGTCGAGCGTCGGCGGCAATCCGGTCAGGTCGAACGTGACCCGGCGGATCAACGTCCGCTTGTCCGCCCGAGGCGCGACGGTCAACCCGGACGAACCGATCCGGGCGTCGAGGAACGCGTCGATCGCGTTTCCGGTCAAGCTCTGCCTCGCGGGAACGACTGGACGAGCGACGGGCCGCAGCGACCAGAGCCGGGACGCCTCGTCACGGGTCATGCCGCCGATCTGGGCGACCCCTTCCCGAGGATCGGGCGCGCCTCGGCGGACCCATTCGACCAGGTCGGCGACCTCGCGGTCATTCAGCTTGGCGGTCTCGCTCGGCGGCATGGCGAGGTCGTCGTCGCGGCGCACCGCTGCGATCAGCGGGCTTTGCTCGACATCCTTCGGTACAACAGCCGGCCCACGACCGCCCCCTCGCCGCCAGGCTTCTTTCGAGTCGAGCCGCAGCCCCCCTTTTTGCTTCTCCGGCCCGTGGCACGACTGGCACTTCTCGACGAGGATCGGACGAATCCGCTGCTCGAAGAAATCCAGATCGTCGTCGCCGCGCGCGGCCGTCGCCGCCAGCAAGAACAGGGAGGATAGGAGGAGACGGATCGTCATGGCGGGATTTCCGTCGGCCGGCGAGACGTCGCGGGAGGGATGGACTCGTTCGACCACACCTTACGACCTGCCGGCCCCGCTCGCAATCAAAAATTCAACAAGGAGTCAACCAGGAGGCTGGCGCGTAGCATCCAAGACACATGGCTCAGATTCGATGCATCACGGCTTCGGTTTGACGTACGTCTCCTCCACCTGCTTGAGGTATTCGGCCAGGGGTTGCATGCCGCATTCCTTCCGCTTTTGATCGACGTTCGCCTCGTCTTCGATGGGAAAGGGGACGGCCTTGCCGTTTTCGAGTCGGGTCTGGGTGCCGTAGATCTGCTTCTTGCCTCGGTTGGTCAGGGTCCGGTCGGTCAGGTAGGCGACGTCGCGGGGGGCGACCTCGCCGGCGGGCGCGGCCTTCATCTTTTGCAGGCAGTCGTCCTGGAAGTCCTTGTGCGCGTCGGCGTGCTGAACCAGCAGCCAGGCGTCGTGAGCGGCGGATTCGCCGATCAGCGACTTCCCCGGCCAACCGTGTTCGCGAACGATTTCCGCCAGCCACGCCGTGTTGTCGTCGTCGGCCTTCTTGACACGTTTGATGAGTGTTTGAAGCTCCTTGTTCTGCTCCGGCGACAGACTGACGGCGGTCCGGCCGTCGGCGGACTTGGCGCCCGTCTGGTGCTTGGCCATGAAGTCGATCATCGCGAACCGGGCCGCCTGATCCTCCTTGACCCTGGCCTGCAACTCGTCTCGCAGCTTGGGAGCCTTGACGGGCGCCGGTTCGGGTTTCGGGGCTTGCGTCAGTAGACAGGTCAGGAAGACGAGGATCATGGGTCGCTCCAGATGAATCGGGATTCCCGGGCGAAGTCGTTCCCCGCAGGATACTCGATCCCACCGCGCAACGGCACGGGATCTCGACGAGTGTGAAGCCCGCCGAGATCCCGTGGCCGCCGTCGAGGTTTTCAGGACTCGCCGAACAAGCCGCTCAGGGCGAGACCGGTAAGGGGAGTTCGGACGCGGAGGCGTCCTTGATGCTGAGATCGCCGTGGATCACGCGATAACCGGACGCGTTCTTGAGGCGGTACCAGGCGACGATGCGGTCCTTGTCGCCCCGCTTCACCCCCTTGCCGAGGTACTTCCAAGATCCCGGCGCGATCTGATCGCGAAGGAAGACGTGAACCGGGCCGGGGCCGGGGATGCCCGTGGCGTACCACCGCCGCATCGCCTCGATCAGGGCCGTTTCGGCGGCGGAAGGATTGGCCTTGGTCAGCACCGCCCGCTCAGCCTTGGCGTAGCGTTTGGAGGCTTCCGGATCGCGACTGAAGTGCGGGAAGCGGTCGGGGAAGTTTCCGTCGAAGAAGTCGGCGACCACGCCGAGAAATCCGGTCACGTCGGTTTCGACGATCCGGGGGGGCTGGGCGGCCTTCACCACGTACCCTTCGGGCGCATCGAGTTGGAACAGGGCGTCGTCGAGCGGCGGGTTGAAAACGATGTCGTGAAAGACGTGGCCGGAATACGCGGGCCGATCAGGCGCATCCGGCGCCAGAAAATAGGCCCGCCCGCCGTCGTCGACTCCTTGCTCGCGCGGGATCGGGAACGCGACCGCATTCTGGGCGACGTCCGACTCGTCGAACAAATCAGCGCCCGGCCACCGGCACTGGACCAGCGTCTTCGACTTCGCCCCGAGCCAGAAATCAAAGGCGATCCGATCGTAGGGATACGGCGTGCCGTCGGGCGGCTCCTTGCGGAATCCCACGGCGTCGACGCCCTCGATCTTGCGAGCGGGCAAGGCGATGAGGTCGGGGCTTTCCATCGCGTCGAGATACATGGCGAACGGCCCCTTGGGATCATAGTGCGACTCGAACGCGATCCCCATCGTCGTGAGCGCGGCCGTCTTGTTGAGATGGTTGATCTCGATTCGGGTGCCGCTCGCCCGGTCCTCGATCGCCACGAAAACGACCTTACCGTCGGGCGACAGGTGCTCGCACCGATACCTGCCCGGGGCCTTGTAAGAGTAGCTCTTATCGCTGTTCGCGTCGCGGAACCAGCGGCCCGAACGCCCCCCTTTGGCGAACAGCTCCTGATAGAAGGATACCTTCCAGGTGGCGGATGCGGCGTTCTCCATCCCGGCCTTCGCCTCCTTCAAACCGGCCGCGTGTACCCGCGCCCCCGGACGGCTCGGGCCGAACGCCAGGTAGCCGACGCCCAACGCGATCACGATCGAAGCCGCCGCGGCCCGCGACACCCTCCCGACGAACGCTCTTCGCCGAGCTTGGACGATCGTCCGGCCCGCGATCTGGTCCATCACCGGCGCGACCAGCGAACCGACCGGCCGGCCTCGCTCGTCGCCGGAAAGCCGGCCCACAAGGTCGCGGATCTCGGCGAGCAGTCCGCGACACTCCGGACACGTCGCCAGGTGAGCTTCGAGCCGCGAGGCCGACGCCTCGTCGAGCAGCCCCTCGTCCCATGCGACGACTTCATCCGCGAAATCCGAGCACGTCATCTTGGCGCCTCCGCATCGTGTTCGAGTCCGAGTCTCAAGTGAGAATCCCGAAGCGCCTGGCGCAGCAAAGCGTAGGCGCGCGAAAGCCGGCTGGTCACGGTCCCCGTCGACACGTTGAGCTTGTCGGCGATCTGGACGCAGGACAGTCCGGCGTGGAAGCGAAGCAAGACAACCTCGCGATACAGCTCCGGGAGTTCGGCGACAGCCGCGTTCAGCGCCCCTTCCCGTTCGGAGCCTTCATCGTCCGGAGAGTCGAAAGCCGGCGACGCGCGGCCCGAGGCCGTGACGACGCTCAGCGCGACGGCGGAGCGCCTTTTGGCCCGCAACGTCTCCTTCAGCACCCGTTCGGCGATCCCCAGCAGCCAGGGCCGGAAGAGCGCGGGCGATTGCAGCTTCGACAGCGCGAAGTACGCCCTGACGAAAGCCTCCTGAGCGACCTCGACCGCCAGATCCCCCCGGCCCGACTGCCCGGTGAGATACCGGATCAACGGCCCTTCGTGGCGACCGACCAGCCCCCGAAAAGCGTCCCGCTCCCCGCCCAGACATCGCCCGACGTCGTCCTCGTCATCTTGACTCACGGTCGCTCACCCCCGACTGAGGAGCCGTCTTTCCTCGCTTCCACGAACAGGAGTGACCGACGGGGCTGTTTTGCTGCGTGGATTCGCAATGAATGCTGGGGGAAGGGACCGGACGAGCGGTCAGGACACCTCGGGCAGGAACGACTCGGCCCATTCCGCGTCTTCCGGCGCGAGGGCGGGGTTGGGATTCCCCTGATAGATGAAATGAACGTAACCGGCGTCGTCGTAAACCTGGTCGAGGGCCGCCTGGAGATCGACCTGGGCGTCGCCGTCGGGCGATCGCAACGGGATCGGGACGACTGGCAGGCGATCACGGACGTCGATCGGCCAGAAGTCGACGACCGGACGCCGTTCGGCGCGGCTGACGAGGACGGAGTAATCGCACTCGGGACGATCTTCGAGCGGCATCGGAGGGTAGCCCCGCAGTAGGTCGATCTCGACCAGGTGAGCGGTCCCTCTGCGAACCGCGCGACGCTTTTCGAGATCCTTCCACCGATCCTCGCCGGGTCGCTTGTTCGATGGACTGAGCAATTCGATAACGGTCACCAGTTCCCGATTCTCGCGATCGCGGATCTCCAGGTAAGGTTGCCTCTCAACCTCTTCTTCCGGCAGACTCGGATGATACGGCGCCTCGATCTCCGCGACGCCCACCGCGGCGCGAGGCTCTCGCCCGCGTTCGGGTCGCGTGATCGCCAGGTCGGGGCGCATGCTCCGAACACGAGAAGCCGGCACCTCATGGATGGAAACCTGCTCCTCCATCAGGACGATGTATTTCGGCAAAACCTGCTGAGCGAGTTGTCGCCGGATCGCAGGGATGAACGCGGCATGGAAATCGACCCAGATCCCCTCCTGCTCGATCCACGGATTCATTCCCGGAAAAGGTGACGGCATGGCCTGCTCCTTGTCCTGGTCGGCGACGGTTTTGCATGCACGTCTTTCAATATAGCTTGAGGCAACGAATCCGGCGCGCCAACCCAGTTCATCGCGCCGGAACCTGTCGCTCAAGCTTCCTGCCCCCGCACACCCCGGATACACGGCCCAGGGGCGGGACGGTCAGGCCTAGCCATGCCGGAGGGGCGCAGCGGCTCGAGCGCTTCCACCTGTGCCGTGGCCTCCGCCTTATCGATTAGGAGGAACCGCACACCGGCAGGAGCCACTCGGTCAGATCTGCTCAACGCGGATCGGCTCGTCACCATCGCCATCCCAGAATTGAATAGGCTTGCCGAAAAGCCCTACCCTTCGGGCGGCGTCAAGAAACCGATCGATCCACTCTCCTTCTTCGCGAATTATTTCGGCGACGAAAGCTTCGTCATTTAGGCCAGAATCGGCGATAAGTTCGTACGCCGAGAGAAGGTCGCTGAAAAAGACTTGGCATGCTGCTTTCTCGATTCGAAGCGGATTTAAGGTTGATGCAGGATACACGATCATCCGCCCCGAATCGGACCACATCTCGACACGCAGATAATCCCAGGCGACCGAGTCATTCTTCGGCGTGACTTGCGTCTTAATGTGTTGACAGAATTCAGCCATGGCTTGATCGACCGAATCGCCCGAATCGACCGTCGCCATGGAGTAGTTGGGTTCGGTGTATTTCCAATCCATATTTGATCCCTCCGATGGACTCTTGAGGCTCCAGAGGACGAGGTCCCATTCGGGATGCACCGATTGTAACGCCAGTGGTTTCGGCCCCAAGAAAGAACGACGGACTCGGCCGATTGTTCGACTCGGTTCGGCGTCATCGTGTCGTAAATTACAAGTGGGATATTGCGCCCGCATGCTCGTTGGCAACCCGGAATCGGTGAGAATCAGCCGCTCGACACAAGGCGGGTCGGTCCGGATGGAACCCAAAAAATGGACGGACGAACCCAATTTCTCGGAGAGACCGTCGAACGAGGAGGGCAGGCCGAGCCGGGTGCGGAAAGGACCGTTGCAGGCGTCGGAACAAGGGCCTTTCGGCGCGAACGAACCCAAACCAGAAACGAAACGCAAACCGCTTGGATACAGTGCTTTACACCGCGCCGACCCACCATTGCGGCGGCGCGAACGAACCCAATTTCGGCCGGGTCGGAGGTCGGCTCGACGGCCTGAAAACATGCGGGTCGGACGGAGGCGGCGAGGCGTTTCGGGGGCTCGGGCGTAGTGGTTTGCGGCGCGAACGAACCCAATTGCGGCCGGGGGTCATTCGGTCAGGGTGAGGGTCTGGAGGTCGTCGGCGGCGAGGTCGAGGAGGGCGACGGTCCAGGACGAGGCGCGGTAGAGAGCGCCGGGGTTGATGAACCGGGTCTTGCCTTCGCGGACGTCGCGGCGGTGGTGGGTGTGGCCAGAGAACAGGTAGTCGGGTTCGAGGTCGGTCAAGCGGCGCAGCTCGGCGTCGGAGTGGCCGTGGGTGACGGCGATTCGACGGTCGCCGAGGGTGATCAGGCCGCCGAGGCCGAGGTAGTTCGCCCCGATCCGCTTCATGGCCCGGCGGAGGTCCGCCTGGTCGTAGTCGCAGTTGCCGAAGACGAACGTGGAAGGGACGCCGATGAGTTCGTCGACGACCTCGGGGATAGTGAGGTCGCCGCAGTGGATCAGGGCTTCGGCCCCGGCGGCGGTCAAGATCGAGACGGCCCGCCGGGTTCGCGCAACCTGATCGTGGGTGTCGGAGAGGATGCCGATGCGCATGAAATTCGTGTCCTGTCTCACAAATGCATCAAATCGCGGCATTCCCAGGCCGGATTCGACTCGATTGATGCATCCGTTATCGCAAACGGAACTCGACAAGGCAAATTCCGGACGTCCGAGACTGGCCGAAGTCGCGCCCGTCCGGTAGACTTCATCACTAGAGGACCAGGGGTCGGCTTGTGCGGATGATTCCGTACGGAACACGTCGGAACACCGCTCTTGGCCAACATCCCCGGCTTCGCACCCCATCAGTGGTGATGGGTGCGCGATCGACCCTACTTTGGGACTGGGCGATCGCGGGATGCGTTCGATTCGCGCGGGCGTCAAGGCCCCAACCGTCGATCGTGCGCCTCCCAGCTTTTACCCGCGCCGCGCGGGGAGGTGTCCAGTGGCCGTCGGACTTGAATCGCGTACTAACAAGACCGTCAAGAAGGTCGCTCGCCGCAAGCCGGCGAACCCGGTCCAGGAACTTCCGCCCCAGGAAGCGACCCCGGCCCCGCATGTCGTCGGGAAATTGAACGAGCGGGAGCCCGATGAAAACGCCCACCGGCCGCGCGAAGAGCCGGAAGCCGCCGCGCGAGGAGCCGAAGGGCTCGACGCCGGCTACGCCCGCTACACCGAATCGTCAGACTTCTCCAACCGGGGACGCGACCGGAGCTGAGCGGTCGGGCCAGGACGTCCTGGTTTTCCCGAAGGCCCCACCGCACCGCTCCCCCGGCGGCTCTCGTTCCCGAAGCAGGAGCCCAGCCGGCCGGAGTCCGTCCCACCGGTTTGAAGCAAGACGGGGGGCCAAGGCCCCCTGTCTCTCATTCCGCCCCGCCCCGGCCGGCCCCTACCGAGGGGCGACCACCACCCAAGGGGTGACGTGGGCGTAGATCCAGACGATCGCCCCGACCATCAAGACCAGGGCGATGCTGTGCCGGAGCACGGCGCGGAGGATCTCCCCCTCCCGACCGTCCTCCCCCGTCGCGGCGGCGGCGACCACGATCGACTGGGCGTCGATCATCTTGCCCATCACGCCCCCCGTCGAGTTGGCCGCGGCCATCAAGATCGGGTCCAGCCCCAGCTTCGTCGCGGTAATCTTCTGGAGGTTGCCGAACAGCACGTTGCTCGACGTGTCGGACCCCGTCAGGGCCACCCCCAGCCAGCCCAGCAAGGTGCCGAAGATCGGGTACAACAGCGGCCCCGTCCGGGTGAACGCCAGCCCGAGCACGGCGTCCATTCCCGAATATTTCGTCACAAACCCTAGCGCCAGCATGCAGAGGATCGCGAAGATCGCCGGGATCATCCGGACGACCGTCTTGGCGAGGATGCGGGCCTGGGAACCGGGCGACACCCCCAGCAGCAGGCCGCTGAGGACCGCCGCGGCGAAGACCGCCGTCCCCGTGGCCGAGAGCGGCACGACGTCGAGGACCGCCTTCTCCAGGTCGGCCGGGGCGGGAGTCGCGCGGCCCGTCACCGCCCTCCCCTTGGCGACCTGGAGGTGGAGGACCGGGACCTCGGGCTTCCACGACCACCGGGCGTCGAGCCAGTCCTTGGTCGCGGTCGTCCCCAGCGACTTGATCGCCGGCAGCCCCCAGATCAGGACCATGACCGTCAAAAGCGCGAACGGCATCCAGGCCCGGGCGATCGTCCGGGGGCTGAGCGCCACCTGGCCGTCGGCGGGCCGGCCCCCTCGCGAGCCGTCGTCGTCGCCGTCATGCTCGAACCGCCAGACGTCCCGCGGCTTCCAGACGTGGAGGACGACCACCCCGGCGATCATGCTGGCGACCGACGAGGCGATGTCAACCAGCTCGAACCCCACGTAGTTGGACCAGAGGAACTGGACCGCCGCGAACGCCCCGCCGATCACCAGCAAGGGGGGCCAGACCGCGAAGGTCGCCCGCAACCCCGCCACGACCGACACCAGCCAGAACGGGATCAGAAGCGAGAGGATGGGTAAAATGCGGCCCGCCGTGGCGCTCAGGGCCTCGACGTCCAGCTCGGTCACCACGCTGAGGGTCCGCAGGGGGATGCCGACGCTCCCCCAGGCCACCGGCGCGGTGTTGGCGATCAGGCATAATAAGGCCGACTGAAAGGGGTGGAAGCCCAGGCCGACCAGGAAGGCCGCCGAGATCGCCACGGGGGCCCCGAAGCCGGCGCAGCCCTCGATGAACGCCCCGAACGAGAAGGCCACCAGGACCGCCTGCAACCGGCGGTCGGGCGAGAGCCCGGCGATCGTCCGCTTCATGACCTCGAACTGGCCGGTCGCCACCGCCAGGTCGTAAAGGAACACGGCGGCGACGATCAGCCAGACGATCCGGAACAGGGCGAAGACCATCCCCACCCCGGCGCTGGCGAGAACCATCGGCAGGGGCATCCCGAACGCCCCCCAGGCCATCACGCAGGCCAGAGTCAAGCCGGCCAGGGCCGACTTGCCGGCGCTGACCTTGCCGGAGACCAGGAGGCCCAGGAGCGTCAAGACGGGGAGCGCCGCCAGGAGGGTCGAGACCGGCCAGCTTCCCCTCGGGTCGTAATTCTGAATCCACACGCGAGGCGTCCCTCGTCAAAGCCCAGGAAAGGGGAAGGTGCAGGAGGCGGCCGACGGCGAACGGCCGCCGGATCGTCCACGATACGCGACCCGAAAGGTCGACGACAGAGGCGCGCGACGCCCCTCGACCGGGTCGGAGGCGGCCTTCGAAGACCGAAAGCTCGCAAGCGTTTGGGTGGGATGCATCTTGACCTTGGGGTCGAAGCGGGGTTAACCTTGAATCGTCTGTTGCGCCGCTTTGGACGGGTGCCTGCCCGGCGCTCACGGAGCGCACATGCAAGGAGTCGATGGGTGCAAATCGAGATCTCGACGCGACACGGCGAACTGAGCGCGGCTCAGCAAAAATATCTGAGCGACAAGGCGGAGAAGCTGACCAAGTTCGGTCGCCTGATGGCCATCGAAATCGCCGTCGCTCACGAGAAGAACGCCTGGGACGTGGAGATCCTGGTTTCCGCCGAGCACAAGCACGACTTCGTGGCTCGCGAGGTGGGGCCCACGCCCGAGGCGGCGACGGACCAGTGTCTACACAAGATCGAGAATCAGCTTCGACGGTATAAAGAGAAATCGCAGAACCACAAAGGCGACGTCCCTCAAGGCGGATACCCCTCGCGATCGGGAGACCAGGCGCAGCCTGGCGAACCGTCCTGACGGGTGTTCGACGAAGTGGAAACCGGCGCGCGTTCTGACGCGAGCATTTCTCGGCATCGCCGCCTAGTGCGAAGCCTCGCGGGCTGGCCTCTCGCCATCCCCCGACGGCGGTTGAGCGCCTGACGCGTCACCGTGACGACGCCGGAAGGACGCGATCAGCCAGCCTGGCGGCCCGTCGATGGAGGGGCGGATGAAGCTTTTGGATTTCGTGGTCCGAGACAGCATCATCGTGGATTTGCAGGCGACCACCAAGGAAGCCGCGATCCGCGAGATGGTCGGCGGCCTGAACAAGGCCGGCCAGCTCGCCGACGGCGAGGTGGAGAGCGTGATTCGCGCGATCCTGAACCGTGAAGAGCTGGGCTCGACGGGGATCGGCATGGGGGTTGCGGTGCCCCACACCCGGCACCCGACGCTCCAACGCCTGGTCGGCGCCGTGGCGCTGTCGCAGACCGGCGTCGACTTCGCGGCCCTCGACGGCGATCCCGTCAACATCTTTTTCCTGCTGGTCTCCCCCCAGAACCAGCCCGGCGACCACCTGCGGGCGCTCGAGAATATTTCCAGGCATTTGAAGGACGAACGGTTCGTGAGGTTCCTGCGGCAGGCGAAGACCCGGGAAACCGTGGTCGAGGTGCTGGAGGAAGCCGACGCGAACGCGCACTGAGAGCCGCCGGGTCGGCGCTCGCTGGAGTCGACGGAACACGTACCGGAATCGCCGTTCCGACCCGGCAGGGGCGGCGACCTCGCGCAGAGGGTTCACGAACCACACCATCGCCAAGATCGACGACCCCGGGCCGGCGCTGCGAACCGCCGGCCGATCCGAGGGTCGATCGTCCAAGGCCAACGCACGCCGATCGAGCCGCTGATGACCCACGAAACGACTGTCGCCCGCCGCCAGATCGAGATCACCAACAGCCTGGGGCTTCACCTGCGGCCCGCCGACAAGTTCGTCAAGCTGGCGATCCAGTTTCAGTCCGACGTCCGGGTTCTGTATAATGGTAGTCACTTCAACGGCAAGAGCATCCTCGACCTGACCTCGCTGGCCGCCGAGCGCGGCACTCTGCTGGAACTCGAAGCCCGAGGGAACGACGCCGAGGAGGCCGTCGAAGCGCTCGCGAAACTGGTCTCCGCCGGGTTCTACGAGGACGAAAACGGCGAAGCGATCCAACAGCCGACCGTTGCGGAGCCGCCCCGATGACAGTCGGGAATGAGGGCACGTCCTGGAACGGGAACGCCTCGCCGAGACGGCCGACGCTCGACGCGGGCGAGGTTTTGGTTCTCGACGCCGACGCCGAAGCCGGCGGCGGACTCGACCAACGCGACGGGAACCCAGGGATGCAGCCGAAGGCTTCCTCGACCAGCCCGTGCGACCCGGACCTCGACGCCTCGGCCATGCAGGTCGTCAAGGGGATCGCCGTGAGCCCCGGCATCGCGATCGGCCCGGTGGTGGTGCTCGACCCCCTGGGGATGCGCCTGCCCCCCCGCAAGGTCGCCCCCGAAGCCCTCGCCGCCGAACTCGTCCGGCTCGAAGAAGGGCTTGCAGCCGCCGGCCTTGAGGCCGCGCAGGCCGAGGCCGACGCCCGCCATCGGCTCGGCCCGCAATACGCCGACATCCTCGCCGCCCACGCCCGGATGATCACCGACGAAACGCTCCGGGTCGACGCTCGGGCGCGGATCGAGCGCTACGGGATCTCGGCCGAGCACGCCGTGATCGAGGTCCTCGAAACGCTCGCCAGCCGACTCGACCAGCTCAGCGACCCGCACCTGTCGGCCCGGGCCGCCGACGTCCGCGACATCCAGGGGCGGATCGTCGGCCAGTTGATCGGTCAGCGTCCCAAGTCGTTCCAGGAGGGGTTGGCGGCGCCGTCGGTGGCGGTCGCCCACGACCTGACGCCCAGCGAGGCCGCGCAGCTCGACCCCGACCGGGTCCTCGGCTTCGCGACCGAGGCGGGAGGCCAGGCCAGCCACACGGCCATCGTGGCGGCCGCCCTGGAGATCCCGGCGGTCGTCGGCCTGGGGTCGATCGTCGACCGGGCGCGGTCGGCCCGGCTGATCGTCATCGACGGCGACGAGGGCCTGGTCGTCCTCAACCCCGACGCGCCGACGCTGGAGCGTTACCGGGCGGCGGCCGTCGACCGCTCGGCGCGGTACCGGGTGCTCTCCGAGCAGGCCGGCCTGCCGGCCGAGACGCTCGACGGCGTCCGGGTGGAGCTGTTCGGCAACATCGAGTTCGTCGACGAGGTCGCCGCCTGCCTGAAGTGGGGCGCCGCGGGGGTCGGCCTGTACCGGACCGAGTTCCTCTACCTCCGCGCCCCGACGCCCCCCACCGAGGAAGAGCAGTACCAGGCCTATTCGGCCGTGATCCGCTCGCTCCAGGGCAAGCCGATCATCATCCGGACCCTCGATCTGGGGGCCGACAAGTTGACGTCGTACCGCGGCGCGGGCTCGCTTGAGGCGAACCCGGTGCTGGGGCTTCGCAGCCTCCGGTTCTCGCTCCGCCACCCCGAACTGTTCCGCACCCAGTTGCGCGCGTTGCTCCGCGCGGCGGTCCAGGGGGACGTCCGCATCCTGTTCCCGCTGGTGTCCACGCTCGACGAGCTGCGCCGCGCCCGCGCCGTCGTGGGCGAAGTCGCCGCCGAGCTTCGGGCCGAGGGCCACTCGCTCCGCGACGCGGTGCCGCTGGGCGTGATGGTCGAGGTGCCGGCGGCCGCCCTCATGGCCGACCAATTCGCAAAGGAGGTGGATTTCTTCTCCATCGGAACCAACGATCTGATCCAATACACGCTGGCCGTCGATCGGACCAACGAAACCGTCGCCGACCTCTACAGCGCCGCCGACCCCTCGGTCCTCCGCCTGATCGCCATGGTGGTCGAGGCCGCCGAGAAACGAGGGATCGAAGTCAGCGTCTGTGGATCGATGGGGGGTGAACCGCTTTACGCCTTGTTCCTCCTGGGCCTTGGCCTTCGATCCTTGAGCATGCCTCCGCACCAACTTCCCGAAGTCCGCCGCGTGATCCGCGGCGCGCGGCTCGACGCCGCGCGGGTGCTGGCCGCCGAGGCGCTCCGGCTCGACACCGCGCGGGAGGTCGTCGCGCTGCTCGAAGCCGCGCTGCGGCCGATCCTGACGAACGCCAAGGCGATGGAGACTCCCACGACCTCTCGTTGAAGCGTCGCGAACCGGGCGAACGCCCGCCGCGCCGACGCCGTCCGACCGGTCGACCGTACACTGACGTCCCCAGGGTTCGCCCCGGGCGCCCTTCGAGGCGACCGCGCCGAACACACACGAGCAACCCGAAACAACCCGAGCCGATTCCACCCACGACGCCCTTTGCGACCAGACGGCAACGCCCTGGTCGGTTCCCGGACGATCGCCGAAGCACCGGGCCCCCGCCCGGCCCCGATCGACGACCGTTGAGAACCGCCGCGCCGACCGGGCCTCGCCCGCCAACGGCGACCCCAGCCGCTCGTCCGCCGGCCCTCGTGGAGTGATCCACCGCATTGTTATGACCAAAGCCACCAAGGTCCGTCTCCGATTCGCCAAGCGCGGCGATCTCCGCCTGACCAGCCACCACGACGTCATGCGCTGTCTTGAGCGGATGGTCCGTCGCGCCGCGATCCCCGTCGCCGCCAGCCAGGGCTTCTCGCCCCGTCCCAAGATCGTCTTCGCCCTGGCGATGGGTCTGGGGATCGAAGGCCGTCGCGAGATCGTCGATTTCGAGCTGACGGAGCCGACGGACCCCGCCGAGCTGCTCCAGCGGCTGTCGGCCGTCTCGCCCGCCGGCTTCGAGTGGCTTGACGCCGAGGCGCTGGAGCCTTCGGCCCCCCCTCCCCGTCCCCTGTGGGTCGAGTACGACCTGCCGATCCCGGAGGGTCGCCGCCAGAACGCGGCGGCCGCCGTGGAAGCGCTGCTCGCCAGCCCGTCCTGCGACGTGACGCGGCGGCGGCCGGACCGAGACCGCGACGTCGTCTTCGACATGCGACCGTTCCTGATCGACGCCCAACTGACCAACGAGGGATTATTCCGCGCCCGCCTGAAGGTGACCCCCGAAGGCTCGGTCCGACCCGAAGAGCTGCTCGCCAGCCTCGGGATTCGCGACCTGCTCGACGACGGCGCCGTGCTCGTGCGAACCCACGTGGAGCTGGCCCCGTGACCGAATTCCGCCGCGCGAACGCCGCCATGCGGCCCGCCGGCGCCTGACGAAACAACCAACCGCAACCGCGATAAATTCCGGAAACAACCGCATGAAGAAAGAAATGCTGATCAATGTGCTCCAACCCGAGGAGTGCCGGATCGCCATCATTGAGAACGGCGTTCTCGAAGAACTCTACGTCGAGCGCACCAGCCACGAGAGCTACACCGGGAACATCTATAAGGGTAAAGTCGTCAACCTGGAGCCCGCCATCCAGGCGGCGTTCGTCGACTTCTCGGTAGGCCGCAACGGGTTCCTCCACGTCTCCGACGTCGAGCCCCAGTACTACGACCGCCACCAGGAGGGCGGCGACGAGGCCGACCTCGGCGCCGAGCCCGGCGCCGGCCCCAGGCCCCGCGAGCCGCGCCGCGACCGCGACGACCGCCGTCGCCCCAAGGCCGACCCCGACCTGGGCCCGACCTCGTTCCCCCCGCGCGCCGAAGACCGGCTCCGCGACCGGCCCGAACGCGAGCGGCCGGATCGTTCGGTCAAGGGCCAACGCGACCGTTCGGAGTCGCCCCGACGGTTCGGCGAGGGACTCGTCGACGACCGCGATCAGCCGGCCGCGCCGCCGAGCCTCCCCGAGCCGCCTCCCCGCGCGGCGGACGTCCGCGAACCCGAGCAGCGCGCGGCCGCCGGCCGCGACGAAGGCCCGACCTCCTGGTCGCAGCCGGTCGGCTTCGACTGGGGCGTCGAGCGGGAACGAGACCGCGACCGGCCGCGCGAGCGGGAACGCGACTTCGGCCCGGCCGAGCCGGTCGACCCCCTCTGGGGCAGGTCGCGCACCGGAGCCGAGCCGGTCGACCCCGACCTTCCCCCCAGTCGCACGCAGGGCAGGAAGCGGCCCCCGACCTCGTCCGACCCGGACTTCGAGTTTGACGATCGGGGCCGCCCCCGGTCGTTGTTCGGCGCCCCGGAACCGACCGTGGAACGGGCCGAACGCGCCGAGCCCCAGGACGTCGACCCCGAATCGCCCGCTTCCGGCCGCCGCGAGCCGCGTCGCGGCCGAGGTCGAGGCCGTTCGCCGTCGCAGCCGGCGGCCCAGCGACCGGCCCCCCCGGCCAACCAGGACGTCGAGCCCGACGAGATCGAGCTGGGTCTGGAAGCGGCCGAGGAATTCTCCGCGCCGGAGCCGGACGAGTTCCCGCGCCGTCGCGGCGGCCGCGCCGCGATCCGTTCGCGAGGGGGCGATCGTCCCGAGCCGGAACGCCCGCGCGAGCATCAGCCCCCCGAACGTCCGTCCCGGCCGGCCCCCGCTCCGATCGAGCCCGAGGCCGCGCCCTTCCGCCCCGAGAGCCTTGACCGTCCGACCGAGCCCGAGCGCGATCGGCCGCGTCCTCACAACCGGGCCGGCGAGCCGGGCTACGTCCCGCGCCGCGAGCGGCAGAAGGGCGTCGAGCCGGAGTTCGGAGCCAGGCCCGGCCCGCGCGCGCCGGAACCCGACGACCGCCGCTTCGACCCGCTCGCCGAACTCGACCAGCGCGACCTCGCGGGGGCCGACGACGAGGGCGAATCGGAAGCCGGCTCGGCCCAGGCCAAGACCGAAGGCCGCCGTCGCCGTCGCCGTCGCGGTCGCAAGCGGGACCGCCCCGAGGGCGAGCCGACGACCGGCCGCGAGCCCGAGGTGTTCGACGCCGAATTCGACGAGCCGACCGGCTTCCGTGAGCCCGCTCCGGCGTTCGCGCGGGGCGACGACCTCCACGACGATCTGCACGACGACCTCGACCTCGAACTTGACGAACTGGAAGAAGTCGACGACCTCGACGACGACCTCCACGCCGAGGCCCCGCGTCCGGCGGTCGAGGAAGAGATCGACCCCGAACTCGAACAGGAGATCCGCAGGGAGATCGAGGAGATCGAGGAACTGGAGCGCGAGATGGGCCTGCGCGGCCCGGTCGAAGCCCGTCCTCGGCGCGGCGACGCCGCGGGCGCCGGCAAGTTCGGCCGTGGTCGGGGGCTGGTCAAGCCGCCGCTCCAGGAGATCTTCCGGCGCGGCGACGAGGTGCTCGTCCAGGTCATCAAGGAAAGCATCGGCACCAAGGGGCCGACCCTCTCGACCTACATCAGCATCCCCGGTCGCTACCTGGTCCTGATGCCGGGCCTGAACCGCGTCGGCGTTTCGCGCAAGATCGTCGATGAAGGCCAGCGCCGTAAGCTCCGCGAGATCATGCACGAGCTGAACCCGCCCAAGGGGCTCGGCTTCATCGTCCGCACCGCCGGCCTCGAACGGACCAAGCGCGAGCTGGCCCGCGACCTGGCCTACCTGCTGCGACTCTGGAAGGTGATCCTCCGGCGGATCAAGAAGGCCAAGTCCCCCGCGCCGATCTACCAGGAATCGGACATGATCACCCGGACCATCCGGGACATCTTCACGTCCGAGATCGACACGATCTGGATCGACGAGCCCGCCGCCTTCGAGCGCGCCCAGGAGTTCCTCCGCGTCGTCATGCCTCGGTTCGTCAACCGGGTCAAGCTCTACGACGAGAAGGTTCCGTTGTTCCACAAGTACGGGATCGAAGACGAGATCGCCAAGATCCAGCGCCGGCACGTGCCGCTGCCGGAAGGCGGCTCGATCGTCATCGACCAGACCGAGGCGCTCGTCGCCATCGACGTTAACTCGGGCAACTTCCGGGTCGAGGACGACGCCGAGCGGACCGCCTACGAGATGAACCTGCGGGCGGCCAAGGAGATCGCGCGACAGCTTCGGCTCCGCGACCTCGGCGGCGTGATCGTCAACGACTTCATCGACATGCGTGAAGAACGCCACCGTCGAGGCGTCGAGCGGGCCCTCCGCGAGGCGATCAAGCGCGACCGGGCGCGGACCAAGATCCTCCGCATGAGCGCGTTCGGCCTGATCGAGATGACCCGCCAGCGGATTCGGCCGAGCCTCAAGCGGTCGGTCTACGAAGACTGCTCGCACTGCACCGGGGCCGGCGTCCTGAAGACCGCCGAGAGCATGGCGATCGACGTCATGCGGCTCCTGGCGTTGGCCTCGCACCGCGAGGACATCCGCCGCATCAACGTCACCGTCGGTCCCAACGTGGCGATGTATCTCAACAACCGCAAGCGCAAGGAGATCGCCCGGATCGAGAACGAGAGCGGCATGAGCGTGCAGGTCCAGTTCAAGGACCACGTCGCCGCCGAGCATCTCCAGATCGAGTGCTTCGACGCCAACGGCGGCGAGGTCCGGCTGATCCCGGCCCCCGCCCCCGGCCACCGTCGCGGCCACTAAGGCAAACCGGTCGGGCGAGGGGTCTAAACGCCCCTCGCCCGCCCCGCCCGCTTCGTCCCACCCCACCGATCAAGGATCGCCCCATGTTCGATCCCGCCGCCGGCTTTCCGGTGCAACGCCCCCGCCGCCTTCGCGCCCACCCCCGGATTCGCGACCTCGTCCGCGAGAACCGGCTGACCGTCGACGACCTGATCTACCCGCTGTTCATCTACCACGGAACGAACCTGCGCCGCGAGATCGGGTCGATGCCGGGGCAGTACCAGCTCTCGCTCGATCGGCTCGGCGAGATCATCGACGAGGTCGCCGATCTGAAGATCCCCGGCGTCCTCCTCTTCGGAATCCCCGAGCATAAAGACGCGCTCGGATCGGCCGCGTCGCGCGACGACGGCGTCGTTCAACAGGCCGTCCGACTCATCAAGAAGCGCGCGCCCGAGCTGCTGGTCGTCACCGACCTATGCTTCTGCGAATACACCGACCACGGTCACTGCGGACCGCTCGTCGAGGTCGCCGGCCGGTACGACGTCGACAACGACGCGACCCTGCCGATGCTGGCCGAGCAGGCCGTCAGCCACGCCCGCGCCGGGGCCGATCTGATCGCCCCGTCGGGCATGATGGACGGCATGGTCAAGGCGATCCGCCAGGGGCTCGACGCGTCGGGCTTCACCCAGACGCCGATCATGTCGTACTCGTCGAAGTTCGCCAGCGGCTACTACGGTCCGTTCCGCGAGGCCGCCGAGAGCGCGCCGGGGATGGGCGACCGCCGCGGCTACCAGATGGACCCGGCCAACGGCGACGAGGCGATTCGCGAAGCGGCGATCGACCTCGCCGAGGGAGCGGATATCATCATGGTCAAGCCGGCCCTGGCCTACCTCGACGTCGCCCGCCGCCTCAAGGACGCCTTCCGCGTGCCGCTCGCCGCTTACAACGTCTCGGGCGAATACGCCATGGTCAAGGCCGCCGCCGAACGCGGCTGGATCGACGAACGGCGGATCGTCCTCGAAACCCTGACCGGATTCAAACGCGCGGGTATTGATATCATCATGACGTACCACGCCCTCGACGTCGCCCGCTGGCTCAAGGAAGGCTGACACTCCCATGCCGACTCCGCCCCCCACCCCCGCCCTTTCGCGTCCCGATTTCCAGCTCCCTCGCAGCCACGAGGCGTTCGTCAAGGCGAGCCGGGTCATCCCCGGCGGCGTGAACAGCCCGGCGCGGGCCTTCGGCGCGGTCGGCGGCGAGCCCCCGTTCATGGCCCGGGCCGAGGGGGCCTACCTGTACGATATCGACGATCACAAATACATCGATTACATCGGCTCGTGGGGGCCGATGATCGTCGGCCACGCCCATCCCGAGGTCCGCAAGGCGGTCGTCGAGGCGCTCGAACTCGGTTCGAGCTTCGGCGCGCCGACGGTCCGCGAGATCGAGATCGCCGAGGCCGTCGTCGCGGCGTCGCCGTCGATCGAGAAGGTCCGGTTCGTGTCGTCGGGAACCGAGGCGGCGATGTCGGCCGTGCGGGTGGCGCGGGGCGTCACCGGCCGCGACAAGATCGTCAAGATGGCCGGCTGCTACCACGGGCACATCGACGCCCTGTTGATCCAGGCGGGCTCGGCCGCGACCACGCTGGGGACGCCCAACAGCCCCGGCGTCACCAAGGGCGCGGCGGCCGACACCCTGCTCTGCCCGTTCAACGACGCCCAGGCCGTCGCCGCGATCCTCGAAGCCAACAAGGGCCAGGTCGCCGCCGTCCTGCTGGAGCCGGTCGCCGGCAACATGGGGCTCGTCCCGCCCAAGCCCGGCTACCTTGAGAGCCTCCGCGAGCTGACCGAGAAGCACGGAACGCTGTTGATCTTCGACGAGGTGATGACCGGCTTCCGCCTCTCGTACGGCGGCGCGCAGGAGCGGTTCGGGATCACGCCCGACCTCACCGCGCTGGGCAAGATCATCGGCGGCGGGCTCCCCGCGGCGGCCTACGGGGCGTCGTCGCGGATCATGGACCAGGTCTCGCCGGTCGGGCCGATCTACCAGGCCGGCACGCTATCGGGCAACCCGCTGGCCATGGCCGCCGGACTCAGCACGCTGAAGCTGCTCCGCGAGCCTTCGTTCTACGACCGGCTCGAAGCGCGTTCGGCCCGCCTGGCCGAAGGGCTCGAAAAGGCCGCCCACGACGCCCGTGTTCCGCACATCGTTCAGCGCGTGGGAAGCATGCTGACGCTCTTCTTCCACGACGGTCCGGTCCACGACTACGAGGACGCCAAGCGTAGCGACGTCGCCCTCTTCGGCCGGTTCTTCTGGGAGATGCTGGCGCGGGGCGTGTACTTGCCGTGCAGCCAGTTCGAGGCCGCGTTCGTCTCGGCCGCCCACACCGAGGCCGATGTCGACCACACCATCGCCGCCGCCCGCGAGTCGCTCGCCGCGATCGCCGGCTGACCTTCAACCGAGCTTCACCGCACGACCTCGAACACGCGGACCGAGCCGTTCCGATCGCGGGCCGACATGACCTGTCGGACGGCCTCCGGCCGCTCCTTCACGAACCGATCGAGCGGCGATGCGACGGCCGCCGCATAGCGCAGGTCGTCGACTAGCAAGTAAGCGACGCCGTACCGGGCGATCGTCTCGGCGATCGCCTGGGGGTCGGCGTCGACAGCCCCGGGGCGCTCCGACGTCGTCGCTTCGAGCGCCTGGCGGCCCGTCCGCAGGAAGACCTCGCCGGGGTGCCGGGTCAGGACCGGGCCGGGGCGGCCGGCCTGGCTCTGAATCCAACCGCAGGCCGCGTCGAATCCACGGTCGGCCTCACCTCGAATCCGACGATCGGCCGTCGCCATCGCATAAGCCGTGAACGGCAGCGAACCGCCCAGTATCAGGCAGGCCGAGACGACGCGTGTCCGCCGGTTCGACCAGTCCGACGCCCGGCCGACCACTCGCCGCGCCGACTTCGCGACCAGCGACAGCCCCTCGACGGCCCCGACGATCAGGCACGGGACCAGCGGGATCAAGAACCGACCGGCCTCGGTGTACGGCCAGATCAGCAGCAGCGCGAGTGTCGCCAGCGGAACCAGGCCCGCGAGCCGTCGTCGCGGAACGGCCAGCACGGCGATCCAGCCCGCCACAACGAGGGTCGTCGCCGGCCACGCCAAGCACCGCGCGACGACCCTGAGGGCCGGCGGACGGCCAGGCGTCGTGGCGACTTCCACGAACGGACCGGTCAACTGATCGGGAATCCGGTCGGCGTAGAATACCGCCTGGTCGACGAGCCCGCCGAACACGCTTCGGCCGCCTTGTACCAGCAGGCCGAGTTGGCTGCCGCCGGTTCCCGTGAGCCCGAGCTGCCAGACGACCCAGGGGGTCGCAAACGCGACCAGCACGACGGCCGACGCGGCAAGGGTTCGCCACTGCCGGCGAACGGCCATGTCGACGAAGACCGCCGCGGCCAGGGCCAGGCCGACATGCCGGGTCAGAACGGCCGCGCCGAGGAGCGCGCCGACCACGAGGCCGCGACGGGTTTCACCGCGAGGAAACGGCGCGACCGCGCCCAGGATCGCGATCTGGCCGAGCAGCTCGAACAGCGGCTCCGACTGCACGCCCGCGCCGGAACGACTCCAGACCCAGTTGCAGGCGAGGGCCGTCGCCATCGCCAGGGCGACGGGCCGCGCGTACATCGTCCGGAACCAGAGCCAGGCGGCGAGCGTCGCGGCGACTGTGCAAAGTCCGGAGGCGACGTGCGCCGCAAAGTCGGATCGCCCCGTCGCTGACCAGACGAGGGCGAGGAACGCCGGGTATCCAGGGGGGAAATGAGCGTGCCGGGGTTTGTCGGGGTGATCGATCGCGCGGTAGCCCTGGCCGTCGAGGAGGGCGGTCGCCAGCACGGCGTACCCCGCGCCGTCGTACCGAGGAGGGGCCGCCGGGTTGGTCTGAACGGCGACGCAAAGGGTCGCGGCCGCCGCGATCAAGAGGCCGGCGAGCCACGTTCGCGCGCCGGGGGAAGCTCGCCTCGGGATTTGCACGATCACCGCCGCTCCGGCTCCCCGTGATGGGAGACCCTGACAACCTTCGTCCCTTGAACCCGTTCCCGATTGGAGCACCCAGGGAACGGCCAAAGCAAGAGGAGTCCGGAGAGGACGATGAGCGAGGGATCGAAGCTCAGCACGCGGCGGCGACCTGCGCCGGGCGGGCCGAGTACGACATGGGCCGCGACTTCGGGGCCGTTCGGACCGAGTTCGATGCGGACTGGCGCGACCTGCGGTGAGCGAGGCCTCGGGGGGCGGCCGGCTTCGTGGTCGCGGGGGCGGCGGCGGTGGCGTAGGCCGCGGTTTCGAGCTTGTTCACGGCGCGAAGCTCGATCTTCCGGACCCACTCGCGAGTGATGCCGAGCCGCGAGCCGATTTCCTTGAGGGTCAAGGGCGTGGCACCTTCGAGCCCGTAGCGGAGCCGCACCACAAGCCGCTCGCGGTCGTCGAGGCAGTCGAGGCGGCGGAGCACGTCGGAGCGTTCGTCGGACGATTCAAGGGCCGTGGTCGGGCCGACGGCGGGGTCGATCGAGTCGTCGGGCGACCAGTATTCCTCGTCGTCGCCGACGCCGCTTTCGAGCTTGAGCTGGTTGGCCCTCCGGGCCTTGGCCACGAGCCCCTTCTGGGTCTCGGTCAGCTCCAGGTGTTCGGCGATCTCGTCGAAGGTCGGGGCCTGGCCGCGTTCGCGGGTGAGCAGCCGCTCGGCGCGTCGCCACCGGGTCAAGAGGCCGACCATGTGGGCGGGGAGCCGGATCGTCGCCGTCGTGTTGATCAAGGCGTGGCGGATCGCCTGCTTGATCCAGTAACTGGCGTAGGTGCTGAATCGGGTGCCGAAGCGAGGGTCGAATTCCGAGACGGCCCGGATCAGCCCGATGTTGCCTTCACCGATCAGATCGTCCAGCACCAGACCTCGCCCCAGGTAGTCGCGGGCGATCCGCACGACCAGCCGGAGGTTCGCGCCGATCATGCGGGTCCGGGCGTCCTCGTCACCCCGGGAGATCGCCTCGGACAGCTCGCGCTCTTCTTCGGCGGAGAGCAGAGAAACCTCGTTGATGTCGCGGAAGTAGGTCTGAAGATCATGCGAGACCACGCATTCCCTCGCCTCGGTGCGGTACATGGAAGAACTCCCGGCTCGCGATCGCCATCAATGGGTGTATCAGGAAGAGATTCCGCTCGGCAGTCGACCGCTCCTTGCAGGATTTGAGGTTGAGCAGGCTCGCTGATCGCACCCCGGATCATCACCGGGCGCCCCTAAGCAACCTTGCGAACCGTCCACGTCTCAAGTCGTCCAACCTTGGAAAGGAGCATCACATCACTCAGTTGCAATCGCTTTTCATAACCGGACAAGATTCCGAGAACATTCCCATAACGTCCGATTCGGCGAGTCGTGACGATCGCAACCACGCAATTACGACAAACTCTAAATTACCCAATCTACGTGAAACGCGAAGGAGAGTGGTGAACTCTTCGCACAATCCGGGAAAACCGCGTCCGCGACCGATCGACTCCGAATTTTTGGTAATTGTCTGGAAATCACATGGCCGAGGATGTTTAATTAGCTACCAGGGCCGCCATTGCTCGCATGCGCTCGCGCCAGTGGACTCCACCGAGGAGTCAGGGGCGGAGAGCGTTGTGGGTTTCACGGTCGCTTGAATCTTGATCGGCCCGCCATGACGCGGGACGAGCTGGCACGTTCCGATATCAGGGGGACGACCCAGTGAGAAAGCCGGCGGAAGAAGAGGGCTTGGTCTCGCGAGACGAGCTGGACGTCCCCGACCTGATCGCGCGCGCCAAGCTCGGTGACGAGGCCGCGTTCAATCAGTTGCTGCACCGGTTCGAGGGCGAGGTGCGGATGATGGTGCGCGGTCGGCTGCCGAAGACGATGCGCGGCCAGTACGACTCGATGGATTTCGTCCAGGCCGTGTGGCAGAGCTTTTTCGCGGATTTGAAGGACAGGCCGCAGGAGTTCGAGAACGCCCGTCATCTCCGCAAGTTTCTCGACGGCATGGCCCGCAACAAGGTGTTCGAGCAGCACAGGCGGCTCACGAAGACCGAGAAATACGCGGTGAAGCGGGAAGAGCGGCTGTACGTCCGCCGCGGCGACCGCGAGGTCGAGCGCGAGCTGATCGCGCGCGGGCCGTCGCCGAGCGAAACCGTGCAGGCCGGCGAACGCCTCGCCCAGCTGACCTCGGGCTGCAACGCCCGCGAAATCGAGGTCATCACACTCCGTTACCAGGGTCTCACCCTGGACGAGATCGCGGCGCGCACCGGGATGTGCGAGCGGTCGGCGCGGCGGATCATCGATTCGGCCCGGGCGCGGATGGAGGCCCGGGGATGGCAATGACGTCGGACCGCGCGTCGCCGTTGGATTCCACCCCCGCGTCACGGTCGCGATCAAGCGGTCTGCTGCTGGAACCGCGCGACGGCCGCTTCGGCGCGGCGGCGTTCCAGACCAACGGTTCGTCGACGCTGACGATCGGGCCGACGTCGCGAGCCTACCTGGAAGCGCTGGCCGATCTGACCGAGCGCTGGGAGCGAGGCGAGACGCCCGGGGCGGAACTCTACCTCGACGGTCTGTCGGACTGGACGGCCAGCCAGGCCGTCGAGCTGATCTACCGCGAATTCCGGCTGGCCGAGGTCGCCGGCCGCCGACCCTCGCCCGACGCCTTCCTCGCCCGGTTCCCCGAGCATCGCGAGGCCCTCGAAACGCTGCTCCGGCTCGACGGGGCGTGCTCGGATTCGCTGCTCCGGCGGCTCTCCAAGCCGCGCGACGACGACGCGCTTCTGCCCCGGGTGGGCGACGAGATCGGCCCTTACATCCTCAAGCGCGAGCTGGGTCGGGGCGGGTTCGCCCGGGTCTTCCTCGCGGAGCAGGCCGACCTCGAATACCGGCTCGTGGTGGTGAAGATCTCAACGCGTCCCACGCGCGAGCCCTGGCTGCTCGCCCGGGCGCGGCACGCCAACATCGTCGAGATCGTCTCGCACGCCGAGGTCGACGACGGCGCCTTGCAGATGATCTGCATGCCGTTCCGTGGCGGCGCCACGCTGTCGGCGATCCTCGGCCGGCGCCGCGAGCGGCCGACGCTCAAGAATTCGGACCGACGGCTGCTCGACGACCTCGACGCCGTCGCCGCGCCCGAGTATCCCGCGACGCAGCCCGCCCGGCCCGCCCGCGAGCTGCTCCGCACGATGACCGACGTCCGGGCGTTCGCCTCGATCGTCGCGAGGCTCGCCGAGGCGCTCGACCACGCGTACAGCCAGGGCGTGGCCCACGGCGACGTCAAGCCCTCGAACATCCTGCTGACGGCCGACGGCGTCCCGATGCTGCTCGACTTCAACCTGGCCCAGGACTGGTCGTTCCACGACCCGGAATCGCCCGTTGAAGATCCCGGCGGCACGCTCGCCTACATGGCCCCCGAGCGGCTTCGAGCGCTCGCCGCGACGTCGCTGAAGCGTCGACGAAGAGAACCGATCGATTCGCAAGGGCCCACGCCCCCGGACGCGACGGCCGCCGGTCCCCACCGCGCCGACGTGTACTCGCTGGGGATGGTGCTCCTGGAAGCGGTCGCCGGATGGTCGCCGACCGACGACGACGCCGACGGTCGAGAACCCGGGCCGGCCGGCCGTTGGGCGTTCGGCGAGGCGGCCGAACGCTACGCCGCGATTCGCGAACGCGGCGCCGCCGAGGTCGTCCGCCGCGCCGAGCAATCGGGAGGCGCGACCGTCCCCCCAGCCCTGCGATCGATCCTGACGCATTGCCTCGAAGCCGACCCGTCGGCCCGTTACGGCCGCGCTCTGGAGCTGGCCGAGGACCTCGACCGCTGGCGCGCCGATCGGCCGCTCGCCTTCGCCCCCGAACCCTCGCGACGGCGCGCGATCGGCCGCTGGACGCGGCGCAACCGCCGAGGGGTCGCCATCGCGGCCTTCGCGGTCACGCTGTCGACGCTCACCGCCGCGGTCTTCATCGTCCAGGGAAGCCGGGCGATGGCCGTCGCCCTCGAACACCACGCCGTCGACCACCTGGCCCTGTCCTGGGACGACGTCGCGTCGCCGGCCTTCCACTACCAGCGTCCGGGGTTTCCCTCGCCGCGGGGGCGCGACTCGGTCGAGGAGACCGGGTCGGCCCTGCGGGCGTTGAAGGACTACAAGATCCTCGAGTCGGGCGACTGGCGCGAGCAAGACAATTACCGATTCCTGCCGGCGGCCGACCGCGACGATCTGGAGCTGTGGCTGGTCGAGCAGACCTTCCGAGCCTGCCGCGCCTTGGCGAATCGTCCGGACTCGCCCGACGACTGGCTCCGCGCCCGAACGCTGATCGACCGCGTTTGCGGCGCCGCCGCGCCGCGCGTTCTGGCCGCCCTTCGGAACCGGCTCGACGGCCAGCTCGCGACGGTGGGCGTCGCGACCGCGACGAGGCCGGACTCGGTCCCGGCCTCCCCTTGCGTCGAGGAATACCTTCAGGGGGTCGCCGCCGAGCTGGACGACGGCGCGGCGGCCGGACGCGGCGACGGCAAACCGGGGATGAAGCTCCTGGACCCCAAGGCCGACCCTTGGGCCGACGTCCGCCAGGTGGAGAATCCCGACGCCGGCCTGACCACGGCCCTGGAGCATTACCGCCGGCTGCTGAGCATGCGTCCCGACTCGTTCTGGGGGCACTACCGATCGGCGACGATCGCCTTCCGCCTGAGACGCTGGGCCGAGGCGGCGGCCGGCATCGAGACCTGCCTCCGCGGCCGCCCCAACAATCCGATCCTCCACGGCTTCCTCGCGACCTGTCTGTTCAACCTTGATCGCTCGCACGCCGCCCTCGCCGCGAGCAACCGGGCGCTCGACGCGGCCCCCGACCACGCCGAGTTCGTGCAGACCCGGGCCTTCATCCGGGCCGGACTGCCCGAGTCCGGCGGTCTGGAAGCGGACATCCGCCGCTATGAAATGCTCAAGAGCCTGATCCCCGAATCCTTCTTCCGCAGCCCGCCGATCATGGATCTGGCGAACCCGATCGCCGCGTCCGTCCCCGCGTCCCGGCGCGGGATGCCGCTGGCGAGGCCACGGAAATCGCGGCCGGCGGCCGGCGAGTCGTCCCAGGATTCGGAGGAAATCGATCCCGGCGAGCTGACCGCTCGGGCCGTCCTCGCCGCCAAAATCCGCCAGGGGGGCAAGATCGCGATCGCGGCGGGCGAGATCGACAAGATCCTCGCCATCGACCCCCTCTACATCGTCGCGCGCATCGATCACATGTGCCTGGCGATCGAGACGCGCCGGTTCAACGACGCCCGCGACGACCTGGATCTCATCCTCGACGACCCCAGGCTGATCGAGTACGTCGTTTCGAGCGTCCACCGCGCCGAGGCGCTGTTCGACGCGAGCCGCTGCCTCGCCGTCGAAGGTGAGGTCGGCGACGCCCTGAGGCTCGCCAAGAAAACCCTGAAGCTGATCCTGGCGGCGGGCAAGTCGTCGGGCCGCGCCTACTATACAGTCGCCGCGGTCGAGAGCCTGGCGGCCCGCACCGAACCGAACTGGATTCCAAGCGCCGCAGACCACTTGCGACTGGCCATCGCGGCCAACCGCGACTACGAGCAGTGGTTCCTTCAAGACGAAGCGTTCACGCCGGTCCGCATCCCGATCCGCGCGATCCTCAATTCCAAAAAAGGCCGTTAAAAAAGGCCGAACGGCTCCCGGCTACGACGCCGCGGTCGGCGCGCGGCGACGGTCTTTCAAGAGCGCGGCCACGCCGCAACTGGAACAGCCCGAATGCGGGGTCTCGGCGCAATCGGTCGCGGCGGCGACGGCCTCGCGCGGCGGCTTCGAGGCGGTGGAACAGCCGCCGGCCCCGCAGTCGCAATCGCCGCAGCCCCCTTTGCGAGCCGCGGCTGCCGCGACGGGGGGCGGTTCGTCCGCCTTCGCCGGTTCGGCTCGCAGATCTTCAAAGTTCACGTCGAAGTCGCACGAGGCGCGAAACCGCGCGCGCACCGGACCCAGGTCAAGCTCGTCGCCGCCGAAATAGAAGTAGTGGAGAACCGTCGTCAAGTCGAGCAACGGCTCGACGTCGATCAGCTCCAGAGGCCAGCCGGCATCCGACACGATCCGTCGACAGGCGTCGAACCGCGCTTCGCGAAGCCGCTCGACCTCGCGGCCGAGCGCGAGATCGTCGGCGTCGGCGGAGCGAAGCACCCGAAACGTCCCGATCGAATCCTCGGCGGCGCGACGACGGGTCGGGTCTGCCGACGCTCCCGGCACGACCAGGACTTCGCCCAGCTCCATCCCCCGGCTGGTGCGGATCACGACGGCCTGCCCGCGCTCGAACCGCGACCCGAGGCCGGCGTCGAGGGCGAACCAGCCCACGTGCCCCATCAGTCCGTACCGGACCAGACAATCCGATTCCGGATCCATGCTCGAACCTTCCCTCGTCAGAAATGTCGAGCCACGCTCGAACGCCCGTCGACATGATGGGATGGGAATCGGTCCGCCGCCGTTCCCGACGACGCCCGCTGAACCTATAATCGACTATACCCACTCAAGTAAGAAAACTGTGCCCGACCGGATCGGGGGCGTCAAGGCGTTTACGACGGCAACGGACCTCGCAACGTCGAGAGGTCGTAACCTTCGCACTGTCGGACGAGGTGGAAATGGCAAGCGGTTCTCGTTGTACGTTCCACGTCCGCGGCCTCGATTGCGCCCATGAAGTCGAGTTGCTCCGCGCCGCGGTGAAGGATGCGCCGGGCGTCGAAAACCTGGGGTTCGACCTGATCAACGGCATGATGACCGTCGATTACCAGGACGGCCAGGTCGATCCCCGCCGCCTCGCCGAGCGGATCACGAAGAACAGCGGCCTGGAGACGACCCTCGTCGGCGACGTCGAGCCCGGTGCGGAAACCGCCGCCTCGTGGTGGTCGCATCACGGCCGGACGTTCACGACCGTCGTCTCGGGAGTCGCGCTCGCGGCCGGGATTCTCCTCGGCTGGCTCGGCTCTCATCGAGCCGCGATGACTTGCATGGCCCTGGCGGTGGTCGCGGGGGGCGTCTGGTTGTTCCCCCGGGCCGCGCGCAGCCTGCGGCGGCTGCGGCTCGACGTCGACGTCCTGATGGGCCTGGCGATCCTCGGCGCCATGGCCCTCGGCGAGTGGGACGAGGCGGCGACCGTCGCGTTCCTTTACGGCGTCTCCGAATCACTCGAAGCTCTCAGCGTGGCCCGCGCCCGCCGCGCGATCCGCAAGCTGCTGGAAGTCGCCCCTGACACCGCCGAGCGGATCGGCCTCGACGGCCAGGTCGCGACGATCCCGGCCGATCAGGTGGTCGCCGGCGACCGCATCTTGATCCGGTCCGGCGACAAGGTGCCCATCGACGGCTCGGTGCTCAAGGGGCGGTCGAGCGTCGATCAGAAGGCGATCACCGGCGAGTCGGTCCCCGTCGACCGAGGTCCCGGCGATACGGTCTTCGCGGGGACCGTCAACGGCGACGGCACGCTCGAAGTCGAAGCCTCGGGCCCGGTCGGCGACGCCCTGATCTCGCGGATCGTCGAGCAAGTCCGCGCCGCGCAGGCCGGCCGCGCGCCCGTCGAGCGGCGGATCTCGCAATTCGCGCTCGTCTACACGCCGATCGTCGTGGCCGTCGCCTTGCTGGTGATGGTCGTCCCCCTGCTTTACGCCTGGGCGACGGTCGGCGGCTCGGCCGTGACCTGGGAGCTGGGCCGCGAATGGTTCGGTCGCGGGCTCGTGATGCTGGTGATCGCCTGCCCGTGCGCCCTGGTGATCGCCACGCCGGTCGCCGTGGTCAGCGGCCTGGCCTCGGCCGCCCGTCGCGGAGTCCTGATCAAGGGGGGCGAATTCCTCGAAGAAGTCGGCCGGCTGCGGGCGATCGCCTTCGACAAGACCGGAACGCTGACGCTCGGCCAGCCCGACGTCGTCGAGGTGGTCTGCGCGCCGGGCCACGACGATCAAGCGAAGGTCCTGCGGATCGCCGCGGCGCTCGGCGATCGAGGCGGCCACGTGCTCGGCAAGGCGATCGCCCGGCACGCGCGCGAGCTGCGGATCGACGTCCCCGCCGCCGACGACTACACGGCGATCCCCGGCAAGGGAGCGCTCGGCCGGGTCGACACGATCGAGTACCACCTGGGGAGCCACCGCTACATCGACGAGGCCGGCCTCTGCCGTCCCGAGTTCCACGACGAGTTGGACAAGGCCGAAACCGCCGTCGGCACATCGGTCGCGCTCACGGCGACGAGCGGTCCGCTCGGCTGGATTCGACTCGCCGACCAGCCGCGCCCCGAGGCGGCGGCCGTGCTCGCCGAGCTGCACAAGCTGGGCCTGCGGACGATCATGCTGACCGGCGACAACCGGCGCACGGCGGCGGCCGTCGCCAGCGAGTTGGGGGTCGGCGAACAGCGTTCCGAGCTGCTGCCCGCCGACAAGGTGAGCGCCATCGACGAGTATTCATCGCTGCACGGGCCGACCGGCATGGTCGGCGACGGCGTCAACGACGCCCCCGCCCTGGCCGCCGCCCGCGTGAGCATCGCCCTGGGGGGCGTCTCCAGCGGCGCGGCGCTCGAGACGGCCGACGTCGTCCTCATGGCCGACGACCTCCGCCGGCTCCCCTGGCTGATCCGCCACAGCCGCGCCACGCTCCGGATGATCCACCAGAACATCGCGCTGGCCGTCGGCTCGAAGCTCGCCGTCTTGATCCTCGCCCTGTTCGGTCTCGCCAACCTCTGGATGGCCGTCGCCGCCGACGTCGGCGCCACCTTGGTCGTCGTTGCCAACGCCCTGCGCCTGTTGCGGCCGGCCGAGGATTGAAAGCCGCTCAGCGAGCGAAACACAAGCCCGAAGCGCCAGCGAGTGCATTCCCGGTAGGGTTGCCGAATGAACAAACGCAAAACCATGCACTCGCTTGCGCTTCGGGCTTGTATTCGGTGGTCGCCCGCGTGACCCCTCAATGTTTCATCGTCAATCATGCCCGTCGAGTTGCCGAACAAGCCGGTCGATCACCTGATCGGCGATCTCGATCGCCACGAAGTGGCCGCCAGGGACCAGGTGGGCCTCACGGTTCGGCAGGACCTGGGCCAGCCGCCAGGCCATGGTGGGGGGCGTGATGTTGTCGTCGAGCCCCTGCCAGAGCGTCACCCGCTTGTCGGCCGGCAGGTTCTCGATCGCGAAGCCGTACTTGCGATAGAACTTCAACTCTTGCGCCAGACCCGCCGCGGCGGCGGACGAGTCGAAGACTTGGTCCAGGTCTTTAAGAAACAGATTGAACACGTCTTCACGCTCGAACAGCCGGCGATCGGCGGCCGACCACGTGCGGACGAGCGACTTGAGGAATCGCGGCGGATCGGCCCGGTAGCGCACGCCAGCCTGCTCGAACGCCTGGCGCGCGAGCTTCGGCGACCGCGAACCCAGCTCGAAAAACAGCCGACGGCGACGTTCCATCCCTTGTAACGCCCCGCGCAGCCGCGCCGGCCCCATTCCGCTGAGCACCGTGATCGTGCGGATTCGTCCGGCGAGCCGATGCAAGACCGCCAGGGCGTACGGCGCGCCTCCCGAGATCCCGATCACGCTGAAATCGTCGATCCGCAGGGCCTCGGCCACGTCCTCCACGTCGTCGACGGCGTCCAGAACGCTCGCGCGCTCGACGAACTCCGACTCGCCGACCCCCGGCCGATTGGGCGCGATGATCCGCAGCCCCCGCGCCTTGGCCTGATCGGCCACGTACGACGCCTGATAATGTGATCCGATCAGCCCGTGAAAGAAGAAGATCGGCCGCCCCCCCGGATCGCCGTACTCGCAAACCTCCAGAAGCCGGCCGGTCCGCATCGTGAACATCGTGGACATGGCGGCGATCCCCATAAAATCCGACTTCGGCCTCAGCCCTCGGCCGCGAACGGCTCTCTGGGCGATAAGTGGACGACAGGCGCGGCGTGCGCTTGCAGCCGACCGATCTCGGCCTCGACCTTGGCCACGGCGCTGCGGTCGTCAAGGGCTTCGAGGACCGTCTCGGCGACGTGGCGACCGTTGACCGGCAGGGTCAAGACGCGCCCCCTGGCCTTCTCGAACGGTCGCGGATTGGGGTAGTTGGCGGCCGGCTCCAGGCCGGTGACGTAGCCGTCGCGAGCGCCCGCCGTGTTCTTCCAGAGCGTGAAGCACGGGAGCTGGGCGAGCGGATAGCGAAGCGCCACCCCCTTGTCGCCGCCCTGGTTGCGGAGCATCGCCACCGTCTTGCCGGCGTCGCCGTCAGCGAGCAGTTCGAAGAAATACGCCTGCTCGGCGAAGCCCGGCTCGGGCGGCCCGTAGACGTCGTACGCGGCCAGCCCCTCGACGGCGCGCGGATCGCGCGGGATCAGCGTCTTGACCGGGGCGACGAACCGCGAGCCTTCTTCCAGGTACGGCGGGCCGAAGTTCCAGTGGTAAAGGATCTGCATCTCCACCGGCTGATCCTTCAGGTTCTCGAATTCGTCGCGGACCGTCAGCCGCTTCGAGCCCGGCACCGTCGAGATCCGGGTCGTCATCCGCACCCCCGCCCCGAACAGGAACGACTCGTCGACGCGGCCCTCGACCACAATCTCGTGCGGCGGCTTGTCGTCGATGTGGATCGCGACGTACGACGCCGGGATGTTGGCGATCCGGCCGTGCAAGGGAACGATCGTATCGCCGTCGCGGTGCGGCGCGCCGTTGCTCATCAGACCGCAACGCGCCAGCAGCTCGTCGAAACCCGCCAGCCAGCCGATTCCGCCCAGATCCAACAGGTTCACATAAGCCGGATTGACGGGACCGTCGGCGGTGGGAGAATCCCAGCCGATCCGGTCGCCGCCGCACGACGCCTTCCAGATGTTCATCCCGCGGGTCGGGATGATCGAGAACGCAAGCGCGCCGTTGTCGATCTCGATCAAGTCGACGCCCTCGCGCCGGCCGCCGTGGAGCCTCCGCTTGGCGACCGAGCAGCCCCGAAACGCCGGCGACCCGAGCGCCTCGCCTTCGATCGCGAACGACTCGACCCAGGCATCGTGAGACACATCCGTCAGCACAAATGTTCTCATCTCGCAGATCCTCGCATATTGAATTCGCGGCCCGTCGGGCGGCGGGAGAGGTCGTCTCGCGGCTTCCGGCAGTCGAAACGGCCGGCAGTCGCATCAACAACTGACGTTTCGGCATGTTTTTCGCAGTCTTGCTTTCCGAGTCAGGACACGATATCAGGAAATCCACGCGAAGCCAGCATCGAGTAACGACTTCGCGCCTACTCCTTTGCCCTGTCGCTTGAAAACAGGGAGGATGACTCCGATGACGACTCGAACCCGCACAAACCGAAAGCCGAACTTTCAGCTGGAGAGTCTCGAATCCCGCGAGGCTCCGGCCGTGGGAATCTCAAGCGCCTGGCAAGCGGCGCTCGCCCAAGCTCAAAATCCGGGGGCCCGGGCGTTTCACTTTCAGGGAATGCAACAGACGCTCCGCATCGCCCGGTCCGGTACGACGTTTCAAGGCCCCACCGCCGTCTCTCTCGGCGAAACATCGAACGTCAACTCGGCCGCCAGTCTCCCGACCGGGCGAGCCGCGCTGCTCGCCCAGGCGCAGGCCCGCCGCGCCGCGCAGGCTCATTCTTCGTCCGTGGGTGCCGCGACGCCGAACCACGCCTGGATGACCGCCTCGTCCCTTCGCTTTCCGACCAGTGCGCCGGCAATACCCGTCGTAACCCCAACCCCAACCCCCGTGCCGACTACACCCATGACGCCACCTAACCAGACGAACAATGCCGGGACCGCCGCGCAAAACCTGCCGCCTAACGTCAGTGGCGAGCTCAACGTCATCTACCAGAACTTCCTGACGAACAGCAACCAACCCATCGAGACCGGCCCGGGCTCGATCCCGATCGACGGATCGAACGTCGGCGTGAACATCCATGGCAACGGGCAAGGCGACTTCTCGGACTTCCTCAGCACGCTCCGGAACCTCGGCATGGAGATCACCGCCACGAGCGACGTCACCTGGACCGTCGTGGGCATGCTGCCGATCAGCCAACTGCCCACCGCCGCGCAGACGCCCCAGACCTTGAGCATCACGCCGCAGTACAGCCCCAAGACGAACTGAGATTCAACGATCGCCCGGCCCTCCGCTCTCGAACGTTTCGCCTACCTGAACCCGACGCGCTCTCGACCGACCCGAGATCGCGCCGGGCTTTTTTTGTGGGACGACGCGCGGTATTCCGCTCGTGACGTGGTTGACGGAGGGAAGCGGCGGGATTAGGTTGAACCGATGTTGAAACACTCCGACGGTGCCTGGTCGTCGCCCGCTTCGGTGGCGCGGCGGTCCCCTTCTCTCCCAAAGGAGCCCAGATCATGGCGCGGTTCGACGATCGCAAATCGGAAACACCGGCGGATTGCGAGGGTTTCTCGCGTCGTGATTTCGTGAGGACCCTGGGTGCCGGGGTTCTGGGCGCGTCGGTCCCCTGGATCGGACTGCCCGCCTGGGCGGCCGACGCCAAGCCGTCGAAGGACCGGCCCAGCCCCTCGGACCTCTCCGAGACGGCCGTCGCGCGGTTCTACAAGACCCTCAACAAGACCCAGCGGGAGACGATCTGCTTCCCGTTCGACCACAACCTCCGCACCGTGGTCAAAAACAACTGGAGCATCGTCAAGCCGACGATCAAAGATCTCGACAAGGAGCAGCAAGCGCTCTGTCGTGAGATCATGAAGAACCTTTGCAGCGAAGAAGGCTACGAACGGTTCATGAAGCAGATGAAGGACGACTCGGGCGGCTTCAACGCTTACCACGTCGCGGTCTTCGGCGAGCCCGAGACCGACAAGCCGTTCGAGTGGGTGTTGACCGGCCGGCACGACACCTTGCGCGTCGACGGCGACAGCGTGGCGGGCTCGGCGTTCGGCGGGCCGATCTTCTACGGCCACGCCGCCGGCGGTCGCGACGAAGAAGACGCCAAGCACACGGCGAACGTCTGGTGGCACCAGGGCGAGCTAGCCAACGACATCTTCAAGACGCTCGACGACAAGCAGAAGGCGCGGGCGCTGGTCGACGACGCCGAGGATGACGACCAGAAGACGATCAGCCTGAAGGGCGCGAAACTCCCCCCCACCGGCCTGGCGATCGCCGACCTCGACGGCCAGCAGAAGGCCATGACGACCAAGCTCGTCGACGCCATGCTCCGCATGTTCCGCGAGGTCGACGCGGCGGAAGTCCGCCACTGCCTCGAAGCCGCCGGCGGCGTCGACAAACTGCGGATCACCTTCTTCAAGGAAGGCGACATCGACGACGACGGCGTCTGGGACATCTGGAAGCTCGAAGGCCCCGCCTTCTCCTGGTACTTCCGCGGCTCCCCCCACGTCCACGCCTGGCTCAACGTCGCGCGTCCCGCCTGATTTCGAGAAAGCCTCGTGCGGGCGGGCGCGTCTCGCCCCACGAGGCTCTAACCATCGTCGAGCAGCAAACCGCTCGGGGTTATGGGGTGAACAGAAGGCTCGTCTGAACCACCAGGGACGCGTGGCGTCCGACCGAACCGTCTCTCCCTCTGGAGTGCGGGAGCTTGCTCCCGCGCCTAACACCTTCATGCGGCGGCAAGCCGCCGCACTCCACATCCGAATCCGACTCGAACGCTCGGGCGACTTTTCTTCTTGCGAATCCCCAAGAGATCTTGTAGCCGGCCTCTGTGAGTCGGTCCCACGGCCGGCGAACGATTCCGCCCATCACCCCGAAACCCATCTTGAGCCGACCACGAAGCCGCCGAAGCGACGATCTCAAATCCCGATCAGGTTTTGCGGGCTGGCGAGGAGAGAGTGAAGGTTCGCTCCCCTCGCCAGGTCAAGGCTAGTGAACCACCGGGTAGTAGAAGTAGCTCGCCGTGGCCGGATTGTAGTACAGCGGATAGCGGTAGCCGTCGCCCGGCTCGTAGGTCTGGTCGGTGAGGTACGGGGCCGCGGCGGTCGTCGGGGCCGACGAGTAACCGCTGGAGTAGTAGTAGTCTGGATACGCCGCCCCGTAGCCGTAATTCCCGTACCCTCCATACCCGCCGTAGCCATAGCCGGGATAGCCAAGGCCGTAGCCGAACCCGCCGAAGCCGAAACCGCCGTAGCCCAGTCCGCCGTAACCTCCGCGATGGACGTAACCGCCGCCACCGTGGTAGCCTCCGCCACCGTGGTAGCCACCACCGCCCATATGCCCCCCGCCGCCGTGCCCACCACCACCGCCGTGTCCGCCGCCGCCACCGCCACGTCCGAAAGCCGGCGAGATCGCGCAGGCCAACACCACAGTCGCCGCCGCCACTTTTCGGGTGAATCCACTCATGAGTTTCATCGGTACTCTCCCACGTATCGAGGACGCGTGAAGGGCTCCGGAGTTGGGCCAGGTCGCCCTCGCACAATCTTGGTACGTCGGAGGTGCGGTCGAGGGTCGCGGGTTGTACAAGTTCCTCGCGTTGTTAGAGGCCGCCGAGGAGCGAGATGAGCGAGTCGAAGTCGACCGGCTTGACGAGGTGATGGTTGAAGCCGGCGGCTTGCGACCGCCTGACGTCGTCCTCCTGACCATAGCCGGACACGGCGACGATGACCGCGGTCGCGAAACCCTCATTTCGCAGAGCCCTCGCAACCTGGTAGCCGTCCATCCCCGGGAGTCCGATGTCGAGCAGGACGACGTCGGGACGGTGCGATCGCGCCGCCTCAACGGCGGTCGGGCCGTCCTGAGCGACGGCGACGTCGTGACCGAGGAGCTTGAGCAGGCGCGCCATGCCAGCGGCCGTGTCGGCGTTGTCATCGACGACCAGGATGCGCACGCCGCGCTTTTCCGCGTCGAGATCGGCCTCTTTCCAGCGCGTTCCCTCCGCGACCGCGACTTCGGCGAGGGGCAGGCGGACGGTGAACTCGCTGCCTTCGCCCGGGCCGGCGCTCGACGCCGCAACCGTGCCGCCATGCAACTCGACGAGGCTCTTGACCAGGGTGAGGCCGATGCCGAGTCCCCCCTCGGCGCGGGCCGCCGCGCGGTCTCCCTGCGCGAACAGGTCGAACGCCCGGGCGAGCAGCTCGGGCGTCATTCCCACGCCCGTGTCGCTCACGCGGACGACGACGAAACCGTCGTCGCGGCGCGCCGACAACCCGATGCGTCCGCCGGGATTCGTGTATTTCGCGGCGTTGTTGAGCAAGTTGACGAAGGTCTGTTCGAGCCTCGTCGCATCGCCCTGGATTTTCAT
This sequence comes from Paludisphaera borealis, assembly GCF_001956985.1. NCBI lineage: Bacteria > Pseudomonadati > Planctomycetota > Planctomycetia > Isosphaerales > Isosphaeraceae > Paludisphaera > Paludisphaera borealis. The sequence goes on along the minus strand of NZ_CP019082.1, from coordinate 4,935,157 downwards.
CCCTTCGAGGTCGAGGTCGATATCAACCGAAAGGGTCTGTTTCTTTTCCTCGATGAACGGCCGCGCGGTTTCAACCGCCGAGTAGAGGATGGACGAGAGTTGGAGCGACTCCGCGCGAAGGTCGATCGCGCCGCGCGTGATCCGCGACACGTCGAGTAAGTCGTCGATCATCCGCGAGAGATGCCTGACCTGCTTCTCGATGACCTTCAGGCTCCATTCGACGTGCTGCTTGGACTGGCTTCGCTTGGCGACCTCCGTGGAGTTGGAGATGGCGGAGAGCGGGTTCCGAAGCTCGTGGGCGAGCATGGCCAGGAACTCGTTCTTACGTTTGTCCTCCGTCTTGAGCCGTTCGACGTTCGTGCGGAGGGCCTGCTCCGCCTGCTTTCGCTCGGTGACGTCCAGGCTCACGCCCGCCATGCGGACCGGCCTCCCCCGCTCGTCGAACGCCGCCCGGCCGCGGATGTGAACCCAGTGTTCCGAGCCGTCGGGCCAGACGATGCGATATTCGACATTGTATTCCGCGCCCCGCTCAAGCGACGCTCGAATCTCACCCTCGACGCAGGCCCTGTCATCGGGATGGATGAGTTTAAGGAGCGTCGCGTGCGTGAGCTCGGCGTCGGCCGGCAGGCCGAAATTCCGCTTACCGAGGCTCGAGCAGGAAATGTCGCCCGTCTCGAGATCGAGCTGCCACGAGCCCAGTCTCCCGGCTTCGAGGGCGAAGGCCAGCGAGTCTTTCGCCTCGCGGAGCATCTCGGCCTGGAGTTCGCGTTCGCGGAGATAGTCCCTCGCCTGATACTGTCGGCGACGGTCTCGCAAGGCCGACAGGACCGTGCTCACCAGCGTCGAACGTTGCACGGGGCGTTTGACGAACGTCGTGTGGCCGATGGCCCGCAGTGCGGCGAGCTTGGTCGGCGAGTCGGCGCCGGACGCGGTGAGGACGATCAGCGGGAGGTCGGACCACGGAGGCTGATCCCGCAAGAGCGCCGCGACGCCGCCCGATTGGTCCGACAAGGCCGCTTCCTCGGTGAGGATCACGGTCCCCGCGCCGCGCCTCGCTTCCTCGCAGAGCTGATCGACGCTCCGGCACGCGCGGCAGGCGACGTCCACGCCGCGGAGGACGGCCTCGGTCGCAACCGCGTCCCGCGTCGTCGGGGCGAGGACGAGTACTCGCTCGGCAAGATCGTCATCGACGCCGCCGGACTCAGTCATCGCCGCGCCTCATCAGCGAATCGTTTGGACCGCTGAATTGGGGCGTCCCGGTCAAAATGCCCTGGAACTGCTCGAGCGGCCCGCCGACCTCGATGCCTCGGTGGCTCAGCCGGAGTTCGCGGATCGTCCGCTCGTGCTCGCCGATCCGCTTCTTGATGACGGAGATCGCCTGCCGGACATGTCCCTTCGCCTCGAAGAATCGAAAGAGGATGACCGCGTCGGCGACATAGCTCGTGTCGACCGGGGTCTGCATGTCTCCGACGAGACCATACTGGGCGACGACGAGGAAGGTCACGACCCCCTTGTTTCCGAGATACGTGAGAAGTTCGTGGAGCTGCGCCGTGAGGAACTGCTCCTCGGGCATCGCGTTCATGTAGCCGTTCAGGCTGTCGATGACGACGACCTTCGCTCCGGGCTCGCCGGCTTCGCCTTCCACGGCTTTGCGCACCTGGTGGGCGAATTCTCCGGGCGAGAGTTCCGCCGGGTCGACCTGGGTCACGGTCAAGGTCCCCTCCTCGATGACGCCCGACAGGTCCATGCCAAGCGCCCTGGACCTTTTGAGAAGCGTCTGACGCCGCTCGTCGAACGCGAACACGGCGGCCCTCATCCCCGCCTCGGCCGCGGATTTTGCAAACTGGGTGGAGAGCGTCGATTTACCGCTCCCCGCCGGGCCGACGAGAAGCACGCTCGTCCCGAACTCGATGCCGCCGCCCAGCAGGGCGTCGACCTCGTCGATACCGCTCTTGAGCGGTTCCACGCTGTCCTCCGCACCGTGATTGGCGGCGATGAGCCGAGGATAGACGGCAAGCCCGCCGGGACGGATGGTGAAGTCATGATATCCTCCCTGGTACAACTGGCCACGGAGCTTGGCGATCCGGAGGCGTCGTCGCTCGGCACCGTATTCTGGCGAAAGCTGCTCCAAGGAGACGACGCCGTGGGCGATGCTCTGAAGCTGCAAATCTTGTACCTCGGACGTCTTGTCGTCGAGGAGAAGGACGGTGCAGCGTCGGCCGATGAAAAATTGCTTCAAGGCGAGAACCTGGCGCCGATACCGCAACGAGCTCTGCGCGAGCAGCCGAATCTCCGAGAGTGAATCGATCACGACCCGGCTGGGCTTACGATTCTCGACCTCGGAGAGGATGGCCCTCGCCATGGCGCCTTGCTCGATTTCGGAGGGCTCGAACATAGCGTACTGGTTGTCCGGCTCAAGGTCCGCTTCTTCAGCGATCAACTCGACGATGTGGACGCCGTCCAATGACCACCCGTGCGACCTGGCGACGGCGGTGAGTTCGGCCTTGGTCTCGGACAGAGTGACGTAAAGGACCGACTCGCCGCGCCTGACGCCGTCGAGCAGACATTGTATCGCGAGAGTCGTTTTCCCCGAGCCGGGGTTCCCTTCGAGGAGGTAGACGCGGTTTGGAGTCAACCCGCCGCCCAAGATCTCGTCGAGCCCTTCGACGCCCGTGGCGACGAGTCGCCCGTTCTCAGGGGCCGCCTGCTCCACGCTCATGATCGGATTCCTGCTAAAAGTACGACGTCATGGCCACGCGCGGCCAAGGCCGACCAGCCCAGCCTGATCGAGAAGCTATTGTATCCACTCGATCGCGGATGAATAGGAATTCCGACCCGAAGCGGGTGCGCACTCCCTGGCATCGCCCCTAGCGTACTATGCTATCTGGTGGACGTCGCGCGGACGACGTCGGAAGCGGCGGTGAATCCCATCCAGGCCGGGCCCGGCCAATCCAGTCCGTGAGACACACACATGCGAACCTATGTATTCAAAATGCTCGCCATGACGTTCGCGGCCGTCGGCTTCATGACGGCCGCCGCGCATTCCCAGGAGCCCACGGGCGCAGCGCCCGCGCAGGCGCCCGCCGCGACGAAGCCGGCCGTCGCGGAAACGCCGCCGGTGAAGCCGTTCCGCCCCGCCAACGCCGCCGAGAAGGCGATCGTCGACCAGATCGGCGCCTTCACGAAGGCCTACGCCGAGGCCAACGCGCAGGCCCTGGCCGACCTTTACGCCGACGCGGCGATCATCGTCGACGCCGACGGCGGCGAAACCCGGGGCAAGCCGGCCATCGCCCAGATGTACGCCGATTCGTTCCAGGAGCTCAAGGGCCTGAAGCTGGAGTCGCACATCCAGGCCGTCTCGTTCCTCACCAACGACGTGGCGCGCGTCGAGGGCCAGTCGCGGCTGTCGACGCCCAACGGCGACGCCTCCGAGTTCACCCGGTTCAGCACCCTGGTCGTCCTGAAGGACGGCAAGTGGAAGATCGCCGAGATCCGCGAGCACGCGGCCCCGGCCGAGGACGTCGCGCCGTACGAAAGGCTCAAGGAACTCGAATGGATGGTCGGCGACTGGATCAACGAGGGAGCCGACGACAAGGTCACCGCCAGCGTCCGATGGGCCGACGGCCAGAGTTATTTGATCCGAACCTACACCGTCGAGCTTCGAGGCGAGAAGCGGTCGTCGGGGACCATGTTCATCGGCTGGGACCCGCAGTCCGGCCAGATCAAGTCGTGGCTGTTCGACTCCCAGGGGGGCCACGGCGAAGGCTTCTGGACCCGCACGGGCGAGGACCAGTGGGTCGTCAAGGCCCAGGGCGTGCTCCGCGACGGCCTGCCGACCTCGGCCACGCAGGTCCACACCATCCTCAACAAGGACTCGGCCAAGACCAGCTCGATCGACCGCATCATCGGCGGCCAGGTCGCCCCCGACATCAACGACGTGGTGATGGTCCGCAAGGCGCCCGCGCCCGCCGCCTCCCAGCCCGCGGCGACGAAGTGACGACCCTCGGCCCGTCCTGAACCGCCCCGTTCCGTTCCGAGCGAAGCGCGTTGATCTACAAGAACCAACCGCGATCGATCCGACCATCGGCTTTACTTCATCGTGTGAGGACACCCATGTTCAGGCATCGACGTCTCCTTCCCGTCGCGGCGCTCGGCGCGTGGCTCGTCGCCGCCAGTCCAGCCTTCGCCCAACGGCCCGGGGCCGGAGGCATGAGAGGTGGAGGAGCACGGCCGGGCGGCGCCCAGGCACGGCCCGGGGGAATGGCCCGGCCGGCGATGCCCATGAACCGGCCCGCGAACATGTCCCGCCCCATGGGCAACATGAATCGCCCCGCGCCGGGCAACATGGCGCGGCCGAATTTCCAGGGCAACATGAATCGGCCAGCCGGCCAACCCGGTCAGGTCGGGATGAACCGGCCGGGGCCCGGCGTCAACAGGCCGAACCCGGGGGGCGGCTTCCCCGGCGGCGCCATGCGACCCGGCCCTGGAGGACTTCCGGGCGCCTCGACCCGCCCGGCGCCTGGAGCCGGCCTGCGTCCTGGACCAGGTGGAAACCGTCCCGGACCCGGCGGAGGGTTCAACCCGGGGGCGGGAACCCGACCCGGCCCCATCGCGGGTGGAAACCGCCCCGGCCCGATCGGCGGCGGTGGCAACCGTCCCGGCTTTGGTCCCGGCGGCGGGGTTCGGCCAGGCTGGAACGGCGGCGGCCAGCAGTGGGCCGGCGGCGGCAATCGACCGGGATGGAACGGCAGCGGGGTTCGACCGGGCTGGAACGGCGGCGGCCAGCAGTGGACCGGCGGCGGCAACCGACCGGGCTGGAACGGGAACGTCCGACCCGGATGGAACAACCGGCCGGGGGTCGGCCAGATCGGCGACAACCTCGGGGTCGTCAACCGTCCCAGCTTCAACAACAACATCAATAACATCAACACCAATATCAACAACGTCACGAACGTCAATAATATCAACAACAACGTCTTTCGCGGCGGCAACAACTACAACTTCAACCGCGGAGGATGGGGAGGCGGAGGATGGGGAGGAGGCGGCTGGGGAGGCGGCGGGAACTGGAACAACGGCTGGGGCGGCGGCGGGAACTGGAACAACGGCTGGAGAGGAGGCGGAGGCTGGGCCTCGCCGTACTACGGCAACTGGTATCAGGGCGGCTGGGGCGGAAACGGCTTCTGGAGCGGCTTCGGCGCGGGGGCGTTGACCTCGTTCGGCCTGAGCGCGCTGGGCTCCAGCTTCGGCTCCGTCAATTACGGCGTCATGGGATATCCCGCGTACGGCTACTCCACCATGGGAGTGTACGACTACTTCCCGACCTGGAGCGTTTCCAACTTCAATAGCTGGGGTCTCGGCGGGGTCGCGAACAGCCTCGTCTACAGCAACTACACAAACCCGTATTACGCCACCGTGGTCGCGGCGCAGCCGGCGCAGACGGCCGTCGTCTACGATTATTCGCAGCCGATCAACGTGGCCGCCCCGGCCCCCGCCGAGGATGTCGCGGAGAGCACCGAGCAAGTCTTCTCGGCGGCTCGCGACGCCTTCAAGGCCGGCGACTACCAGCACGCGCTCGACCTGACCGATCAGGTCTTGAAGAAGACCCCCGACGTTCCGGTCGTCCACGAGTTCCGGGCGCTGGCGCTCTTCGCCCTCAAGCGGTACGACGAGGCGTCGGCCGTCGATTACGCGGTCCTCTCGGCCGGACCGGGCTGGAACTGGGCCACGCTGGTCGGCCTGTATCCCAGCGTCGAGACCTACACGAGCCAGGTCCGCGACCTCGAAGCCGTGGTCCGCAACGCGCCCACCTCGCCGTCGCCCCAGTTCCTGCTCGCCTATCATTATCTGGTGCAAGGACACAAGGAGGCCGCCGCGGCCCAGTTCGAGAAGGTCTCCCAGCTCGCGCCCGACGACAAGCTCGCCGCCTCGTTCGTCAAGGCGCTCAAGAAGGTCGCCGGGCAGCCGGCCGCGGCGCCGGCCTTGGCCCAGGCGGCGCCCGCGCAGCCCGCTGCGACGCCGGGACAACCTGCCGCCGCAGCAGCCGCGCCAGCTCAGGCGCCTGCCGACGCCGTGGCGACGGAGAGCAAGGATGAGAACGCCAAGCCGGCCGAGCCTCCTCCGCCGCCGCCGGCGAATCTCGTCGGTACGTGGAAGGCCCAGCCCGCGGCGGACGTGGCGATCGCGCTGACGCTCGAACAGGACGGCAAGTTCTCGTGGGAGGTCGACAGCAAGGGCCATAAGGAGACTCTCACCGGCCAGGCGGGATTCAAGGACGAGACCCTTGCCCTGTTCCAGGTCGAGGGGCCCCCCCTGGCCGGCAAGGTGACCCAGAACGAGCCCAACAAGTTCGTCTTCAACCCCTCCGGCACCGGCGACAAGTCGCCCGGCCTGACGTTCACTCGCTGACAGGCCGGGCGCGGCGGGGAATCAAGTTACTTGGCGGCGTCGGCCTTGGGGATGAACTTCATCACGCGGAGCCATTCCTCGCACCGCTTCGGCCAGGTCGAGCACGGGTCGGCGCTCGGCCTCAGGCCGAAGCCGTGGCCGCCGGTCGCGAACACGTGCAGCTCGGCCGGCACACCGGCTTTCTTCAAGGCGGCGTACATATCCACACTGTTAAGCGGGCTGACCTTGTCGTCGCCGGCGTGGGCCAGGAACATCGGCGGGGCCTGCGATGTGACGTGGGCGATGGGGTTAGCGGGGTCGTCTTTCTTGTCCATGCCGCCCGGGTAAACGAGCACGGCGAAATCCGGCCGCGCGCTCTGCTTGTCGATCCCGTCGGTCTGCGGGTAGGTGGACTCGTCGGAGCGGGTGGCGGCGGCGGCCGTCAGGTGGCCGCCGGCCGAAAAGCCGAGCATGCCGATCCGGTGCGGGTCGATCCCCCATTCGGAGGCCTTGCTACGAACCACCTTCAGCGCGCGCTGTGCGTCCATCAAGGGCTGGGCCGGCGACTGGTTGTCGGGCGTCCCCTCGCGGCGGGGGACGCGATACTTGAGCACGATCCCGGTCACGCCGATCGAGTTCAGCCAGGCGGCGACCTCCTCGCCCTCCAGGTCCCACGCCAGGATGTGGTATCCGCCGCCGGGGCAGATCACGACCGCCGCGCCGGTGTCCTTGGCGGGATCGGGGCGGAAGACGGTCAGCGTCGGATGCGAGACGTTCGTGAGCCGCTTGACCTCGCGCTCGCCGGGCTTGGCATCGACGAAATGCTCCGGACCGACCGCGCCGACCTCGCCGGGCGCAGCGCCAGGCCAGACGTCCAGGGTCGTCGTCGGCTTACGATCGGCGGCGGTCGCGACGGCGGAGAGGCAGAACAGAAACGACAGGCAAATGCAGATCGTAAATCGGCGCATCATCAAGAGTCCTTGGAAGAAAGGTCGAGCCGAGGAGAGCACGGGCACCAACAGCATGCAGCCATCACGGCGCAGCAACAACGAAGAATTTCATCGTTTTCTCGGGCTTAGCGCGCCCTGTCGGAGCGTTTCGACGCTTTAGGCGTTGTGTAGGGCTCAAAACGCCCCTCATCCGGATTCGTGTCGGGACCTCGACGGAGAATTCGATTAAGCAAGTTTCATGCGAATTCGCCTTGAGGCGACTTTCAGTTTGGTATCTAATCACCCCAATCACCTCGATTCAAGCATGGGCTGACTCCCCAAGCCCCTCAGACGTACGGAATTCTTCTTTCCGCCAACCGCGGAACGATCAGGGATCGATAGGTGTGGTCATGGATGAGACCCCAAAGATCCGCGCGTTCCTCCGTCGAGCCGTAGTCGTCGCGTTCGCCCTCTCGGCGTTGACGCCCGACACACTCGACCTGACGCTCGCCCTCCGCGCGGAATCGACCGGACGGGCCGCGCCGGCCGTGGAGTCGCCAACGATCCCCCGCGATCTCCGATGGAGCGCGGACACGACGACGCCCCTCGACGACGCCTGGAACGACGGGTTCGCGCCGCGGGGTTTCGAACACGAATCAAGCGACGTCTGCCCGCTCGTATGGCCCGAACTTGGTTTGGCGTACCAGGTCTCCAAGCCGCCCAAGTCATGGGACGGCGCGATGAATCCCGCCTCCCACCTCATTTGGATCGGCCGCCGCGACGGCCGCCCTTCCCTCGATCCAGCGCCCAACCTCGCCCGATCACCCGGCCTCTATTCCGTGCTGTGCCGACTCGTCTGCTGAGCGTCTGGCCCGACAGGCGTCTCCGCCCTCGCCAACGTCCGCCAGCGACGATGAAACCACCTCCGCCGGCTCGCGATCACCGCGCCGGTCCGCGCCCGGTCGATCCCTTCCAAATCCCTTGCCTGAAGGATTATGCAAAATGTTCACATCATTCATGGTTCTTGCGTATTTCGGCCCCGAGACGGTCTTGCCGGTGACGTCGATCGTCGCCACGGTGATCGGCGTCGTCATGATGATGGGACGGAGCTCGCTGCACTGGATGTTCGCCGGCGTGAAGGGAGCGGTGCGGTTCTGCTTCCGGCGCGGTTCGTCGTCGTCGCCGGCTCCGCACGCGATCTCGGCCCGGTCGGCGAAGCGGGAAGCCGTTGAGACCCGTTGAGCTGAGACTCGACGAAGCAATAAATCGAGCAGGAACGGATAGGAAAGAGCAACTTTCTCGATGGGTCGAGGGTGCCACGGGTCGTACTCGCCCCGTGCGCCGAAAGCCTCGGTCCGCGCCCGGAAACGCGAAAAGGCGCCGACCCTTGCGGATCGGCACCTTCGGATGGTTTTCGCGATTTTCAATGAGTCGGATCAGGAGCAGCCCATGCTGTTGCCGCAGTTGAAGCAGCGGTAGCAGGTGCCGCAGCGGACGGTCAGGGCGCCGCAGTTGTCGCAGGCCGGGGCGTCGCTCTGGAAGTGAGCGAACTGGCGGTCCTGGACGCTGACCGACGTTTCGGCGGCCACCGGGGCGACGGGCTGGATCTTGGCGGAAGGCGCGGTCCCCATGACGGCCTCGGCGTGTTCGAGGTCGGCGATAGTGGCCGTGCGCTGGCCGTTGACCTTCAGGACCGGGGCGGACGCCGGGGGCTCGTCGGGAACGCCCCGGTTGGGGGCGTTGGCCTCGCGGTAGCCCTCGATGAACTCCATGCCGAGCCATCGGAAGATGTAGTCGGCGATGCTCTTGGCGATCGGGATGTCCGGGTTCTTGGTGAATCCGGCCGGCTCGAACCGGCTGTGAGCGAACTTGTTGACGAACACTTCGAGCGGCACGCCGTATTGCAGGCCAATCGAGATCGACGTCCCCAGCACGTCCATCAGGCCGCCGATCGTCGAGCCTTCCTTCGCCATCGTGATGAACAGCTCGCCGGGCCGACCGTCAGGGTAGAAGCCGACGTTGATGTACCCCTCATGCCCCTGGATGTCGAACTTGTGGGTCATGCTCCTCCGGGTGTGCGGCAGCCGCTCGCGATGAGGCCGGACCACCGAGGAAGCCGAGGCCGTCGAAGGGGCGGTCGGTCGGACGTCTTCAACGACCGGAACCACAGCGACCGGCTCGGGCGCCGGGGCGGCAGCCGCGGCTGCGGCGTCAGCGGCGGCCTTCGACTTGTCGCCGGACGATTCGCTCGACGTCGAGACCGGCTGGCTCCCCTTCGAGCCGTCGCGGTAGATGGCCAGCGCCTTGAGGCCGAGCTTCCAGCCTTCCAGGTAGGTGTTGCGAACGTCCGCGACCGTCGCCTCGGAGGGCAGGTTGCAGGTCTTGGAGATCGCCCCCGAGAGGAACGGCTGAACGGCGGCCATCATCTTGAGGTGGCCGCGATAGTGAATGCTCCGGCCCCCCTGCGGCGGGGCGAAGGCGCAGTCGAAGACCGAAAGGTGCTCGTCCTTGAGGCCGGGCGCTCCCTCGATCGTGTCGTGCTTGTCGACGAAGTCGAGGACGCCGCGGATCTCCGGCTCGTCGTAGCCGAGCTTGGCCAGCGCGGCCGGGACGGTGCGGTTGACGATCTTGAGCATGCCGCCGCCGGCCAGCAGCTTGTACTTCACCAGCGCGATGTCGGGCTCGATGCCGGTGGTGTCGCAGTCCATCATGAAGGCGATGGTGCCCGTCGGCGCGAGGACCGTCACCTGGCTGTTGCGATAGCCGTTCTTGCGGCCGATTTCCAGGCACTCGTCCCAGACCGCGTGGGCCGCGGCCAGGATGTTGGCCGGGGCGTCCTTATCGATCGCCCGGGCGGCGTCGCGATGCATCTCCATGACCCGGAGCATCGGCTCGCGGTTGAGCGCGAAACCGTCGAACGCGCCGACCTGGCCGGCGTGCTCGGCGCTGCTCAGGTACGACTGGCCGTGCATCACGGCCGTGATCGACGCGGCCAGCGCCCGGCCGGCGTCGGAGTCGTACGCCAGGCCCATCGACATCAGCAGGCTGCCGAGGTTGGCGTAGCCCAGGCCGAGCGGGCGGAACCGGTGGCTGTTCAGCGCGATCTTCTCGGTCGGGTAGCTCGCGTGGTCGACCAGAATTTCCTGCGCCGTGATGAAGATCCGGACCGCCGCGCGGAACTTCTCGATGTCGAACGAGCCGTCCTCGGCGACGAACTTCGCCAGGTTCAGCGACGCCAGGTTACAGGCCGAGTCGTCGACGAACATGTACTCGCTGCACGGGTTCGACGAGTTGATCGGCGCGGTGTTGGGGCAGGTGTGCCAGTGCTGGATGGTGTCCTCGTACTGGACGCCGGGGTCGCCGCACAACCAGGTCCCCTCGGCGATCCGGTCGAGCAACATCCCGGCCTTGTACGTCTCCATCGGCCGGCCGGTCAGGACGGCCCTGGTGGTCCAGTCGCCGCCTTTCTCGGCGGCTTCCAGGAAGTCGTCGGTGCAGCGGACGGACAGGTTGGCGTTCTGGAACAGCACCGTGCTGTACGCCTCGCCGTTGAAGTTGGCCTCGTAGCCCTCGCGGATCAGCGCCTGAGCCTTGCCTTCTTCCTTGATCTTGCACTCGATGAACTCAAGGATGTCGGGATGCCAGACCTTGAGGGTCTGCATCTTGGCGGCGCGGCGGGTCTTGCCCCCCGACTTCACGACGCTGGCGACGGCGTCGAAAACCTTCATGAAGCTCACCGGGCCCGACGGCTTGCCGCCGCCGGCGAGTTTCTCGCGGCTGGAGCGGAGCGTCGACAGGTCGGTCCCCGTCCCCGAGCCGAACTTGAACAGCATGGCCTCGCTATGGGCCAGCTTCATGATCCCTTCCATGTCGTCGGAGACGCTCTGGATGAAGCAGGCGGAAGCCTGAGGCGTCTGGTAGGCGCCCGTCGCCGCGACGATGGCGCGGGCGTCTTCGTCCCACCGCCAGTTGTTGGCCGGGCCGTTGATCCCGTAGCTGTGATACAGCCCGACGTTGAACCAGACCGGCGAGTTGAACGCCCCGTACTGGTTGAGGCAGAGCGACGACAGTTCGTCGTGGAACCGCTCCGAATCCTCGACCGTCGCGAAGTAGCCGTCCTCACGGCCCCAGTCGGCGATCGTCCGCGTCACCCGGCCGACGAGCTGCCGCACCGAGAACTCGCGCTTGCCGTCGCGGGGCGAGCCGTTGCCGGCGGACACGTCGCCGTAAAAGTACTTGCTCGCCACGACGTTGGTCGCGAGCTGGCTCCAGGCCTTGGGGATCTCGCAGTCAAGCTGCTGGAAGATCGCCCGACCGCGCTCGTCCTTGATCTCCGCCGCCCGGAAATCCCACTCCACCTGGTCGAACGGATTCACGCCCTCGGCGCTGAAGACGCGAGGAACCTGCATGCCAGACCGCTTCTTGGCCTGGTCCTTCGTTTTGGCCGCATGTCCTTCGGCCTGCTCCGTAGAGGATGTTCCTGTCCGCTCGCCTGCTCTCGACATTGACGCACTCCTATGGGACGCTCGGGTTGCGAGTCAGATGGACCCTTACCCATTTAACCAGGTGGCGTGTCCGGCAGTCCAGGTGTTCGTCTGTCGAGGTAAAATCGGCGTCTGGACGGACGAACATGAGTCATAACCAGCAAGCCGAATGCCGCTGGTCTTGTTGATCCTGTCCGGCTTCGATGATGGGGCCGCGTCGGTCGCTACAACCGAAACTCGGTCCGATCGGAATTCGTAGGGTGGGCACCGCCCACCTCCCTCGCGTTCGCGGCTTATAAAACCCGGTGGGCGGTGCCCACCCTACGAATTCGAGGGCGTCATCCGACGGCCGACGATGGCGACTCCCATCTTGGTGGTTTCGAACCCTCAACTCTTGCTCTCAGATTCGGAGGAGCAAAAAAAAAACCGCTCGCGGCAAGAAGTCTTGCCGGGCGAGCGGTAAATTCTGCAAAGCCGACGAATCAGGCGTGCGAGGCCGCAATCAGGAGGCGGCGGCCAGGCTCATTATCTGGACCGTCGTGTACGGCTGACGGTGACCACGGCGACGGCGCATGTTCTTGCGACGGCGGAACTTCTGGATGATGATCTTCTTGGCGCGGAACTGGTTGACGATCTTGGCGACCACGCGAGCGCCGGCGATCTCGGGAGCGCCCAGGGTGGGCTCGCCCTCACCGACGATCAGCAGGACCTTGCCGAAGATCAGCTCGTCGCCGGCCACGCCTTGGCGGTGGTCGACCTGGACGAAGTCACCTTCCTGAACCCGGTACTGGTGGCTTCCGTCTTCAAAAACAGCGTACATTCCGAGAAACTCCTGGCGGACACAGCAGGCCGCACGACGGGATGAACGGGAAACTCCGGAGAGCCTGCCCCGCGACGTCTTCTTATTTCGAGATCTCGCCTGCCGGCTGCCATTCCGCTCCGTCGGCGAAGAAACCGCAAGCATACAATATCCTAAGAGTCCGAATCAAGAGACGTTCCAGGCTTCGGCGGGTCTCGCGGCGCTCGAGTTCTCCACGTTTTGATTTGAGCCGCCCCGATCCAGAACGTCGCGCCCACGAGGAATCCGAAGAGTACGCCCAGCCCGATCATGGAGGCAACCATCTCGAAGAGCCGCCACGCTCTCGGTTTGACGGGATGAGCGGAAAAGGATTCGCCCACAAAGCACACAACGGCGAATCCGACGTTAGTCGCCACCGCGCCCGTGATGCTCCCCGGGATGACCTCCCCGTCGCGCGCAATCTGAATCGCACCGCCCACCACAGGACCGATGAGGAGGAGGGCGATCGGCCAGGACAACCTGAACAGGCCCAAGAACAGGGCGACGCAGGCTACGAACGTCATCAGCGAGCGCAAGCTGAACTTCAACCCCCGGAACGACGCAAGGACAGGTGGGGGATCAGGGGCTCGATTCGAAATCGCCATGATCGGTCCAGCTTACGGATCTCGCTCGAAAGCCGTCCAGCCGGCCGAGCTTACCATCCGATGAATTGATGGTGGGCCGGTCTCGTGTCGGAGTGCCGTTGACGGGAATCGGCCGAACGGGTAACAAGCCATCGCCTGTCGAACGGTCGAGAGTTCACGCACGCGCGGACGCGTCTTTCTTACTCATCTGCTCCACCCTACCAACCCATTCAAGGGTGACCTCGTGGCAATCCCGGCTCTCCTGACCGCGTTCGCCAGTTTGACACTGGCCTTCCCGGTGGATGGGAGGGCGGAGGGGAACGCGAGCGTGACGGCGGCCGAGGTCGTCGAAGCCCGGGTCGTGGCCGAGAACCTGGAGGTCTTCGACCAGCCGAAGGACGCCGGATACGTCGTCGCCGGGTTGAAGCGGGGGGACCGGGTGCGGATTCGCTGGAAAGAGCCCGCGCCGGCGGGCTGGCTGGCGATCGAACCGCCGCCGACGGTCGTCTGCTGGATCGAGGAAGCGGCCGTCGAGCGTCCCGAGGACGCCGGCCCGGCCGATCACGTGGGGGTTTCGACGCGGACCCGGGTGCGAACGGCCCACGCGGTGGTGCGGTCGGGGAATCCCGAGGCCCGGCTCCCCGGTCCGCCTTGCCAGACCCTGGAGCGCGGCGAGCCGGTGCTGCTGGTCGATCGCCCCGCGCTGACGTTCGGCGGCGGTCGCGGGCGGCGATGGCTGGCGATCGCGCCGTCGTCGAATCAGAGTTTCTTCGCGGCGGCGGACGGGATCGGCTGGGATCGACCGACTTCGCCCGCTGCTCCCCCGCCGGTTGACGCGGTCCGCGCCGGGTATCAGCCGGCGGCCGATTCGGAGTCGGCGGTCGACCCCGAACTGAGGCGGATCGACGGCATGCTCCAGGCGATCGTCACGGGCCAGCCGGTCGAGAACTGGAAGCTCGCGGACGTCCGCGCCGAGTACCAGACGCTCTTGAAGTCCCGCCCCGCGCTGGAAGAGTCCCTGCGGAGCCGGCTGGCGCAGGTCACACGGTACGAGCAGGCGGCGAAATCCGCGCAGCGGATCATCGCGATCGTTTCCAAAAGCCGACGGCGCGACGAGGAAGTGGCGAAGGTCGAGCGGAAGATGGCGACTTCCGCGCAGGAGAGTCGGCGGCTTTTCGACGCCGTCGGGTTCGTGCAGCCGTCGTCGCGGATGGTGAACGGCCACAAGGTTTACGCTCTGATCGGCCGCGAGGGGACGGCCGTGGCCTACCTGGACATCCCCCCCGGCCTCGACCCCGAGCCACTGCTGGCCCACCGGGTCGGCGTGCGCGGCCACTCCCGTTTCAACGGCGAGCTGGGAACCCGCGTGATCGCGGTCAGCGACCTTGAGAACCTCGAGCCGAAGCGATAGAAACCGCTTGGCCCGAGGCGTCGTTGCGATCGGGCTGGATTACTTCTTCTCGGCCGGGGCTTCGGGCTTCTTGGCGGCTTCCGTCGCCTTCTTCGGCTGGGCCAGAGGCTTGCCGGCGAGGAGGGTGTCGATCTCGTCGGTCAGCTTCTTGCGGATGTCCGGGCTGTAGCCGACGTGGGCCGACTGGACGACGCCCTTGCCGTCGAGCACGACGAGCGTCGGCAGGCCTTCGACCTGGAACGCCTCGCCGACCGAGTTGCTGGGATCGAGGGCGACGAGGCCGACCGAGCCGGCGCCGAAGTCGACCTTCTTCTCCTTGAGCGTCTCTTCGACGAGCTTGCGGACCTCGGCCAGCTCTTTCGGGTCGCGGTCCTGGCTGAGGGCGACGACCAGGACGTTCTTCTTGTCCTTGGCAAGTTCGTCGACGAGCTTCTGGATCTCGGGAAGCTCGATCAGGCAGGGGCCGCACCAGGTCGCCCAGAAGTCGATGACCACGACCTTGCCGGCCAGCTCGGCCTTCTTGAGGGTCCGGGTCTTGCCGGGGCCGTCAAGGACGGTGAGCGTGAAGTCGGGGGCGGGCTTGCCGACGGCGTCGTTGACCGCGAACTTCTGTTCTTCGCCGTCTTCGCCGCCGGGCTGCTGGAACGACTCGACCTTGGCGAAGCCCGCGGGGGGCTGGTAGGCGAACGACCGGTCCTTGGCAACCGCGGTCGAGACGACCCCCGAACTCCATCCCAGCCGCTCGACCTTGATCGGCCGACCGGCCTGGGCGCTCTGTTCGAGCTGCTTGGGATCGATCACGAGATCGATGGCCTTCAGCAGCTTGGCGCCGCCGTCGACGACGAGCCGAAGGTCGGGGCCTTCGGTCTGGTCGATGAGCAGGGTCTGCCCCTTCGGGTCGGCGGGGTCCAGTTGTAGCGACCCGCCGAGTTGTTCGACGACCTTCAATGGCTCGGGAGACGTCAGCAGGTTGACGAGGATGTACATCGGCACGCCCGACGGTCCGCCGAACAGCGCCGCGCCGATCGGGCCTTCGCGGAAGGTCTCGACGCTCAGCTTCTCGGGGGCGTCGGCGGAGATAAACTTCTTCTGCGGGATCACGGCAGTCGTGAGCGTCTTACCGTCGCTGATCATCCGCACCGGGCCGGCGTCGAGATCCAGCTTGTTGGGCCGGACGAAGGTCAGCTTCAACGGAACGGTCTGCTTCTCGGCCTTGTCCGCGACGGTCATCGACACGATGAACTCGCCCTGGTCGGAGTAGCTGCCGAGCGCCTGGTACGCCTTGACGACCTCTTCAAGCAACGCCCGGGCCTTGGGATCGGCCGGTTTGGCCGGGGCTTTGATCGTCGGCGGCTTGGGGTCTTGCGCCAGGACCGCGCCCGAGACCAGCGTCAGGCAGATCGCCGTCGCCAGTCGCGTGAACCGGGCGTGCGTGCGGAAAGTCGAAGCCATGAATCGTCCTTCACCTTGATCGTTCGAGAGGACGGATCGGCGACCGCGCTCTGGAGCCCGCCCGCAATTCCGGTCCAGTCAATAAGAGCCTTCATCGTAGCCGGCCGGCGCGCGTTCCGTCGAGGTACGAACCTGGGCTCGTGAATTCCTCGGCGCGCCGGACGGCGACGTCCCGGCATTGACCTTCGAATCGATCTTCCGCGGCTCGGGGCCCGGCCCGAAGGCTTGGCCCCGGCCATCCGCTGGGAGGCTCGCAACGATCAGCGAACGACCCGGCGGGATCGAAGAACCGCCCCGCCCATGGAGACCATGCCCAGCAGGCCCATCACCAGAGCCGAGGGTTCCGGCACGGCCGGCGCGCTCGCGGTGACGATCTCTGGGATGTTATAGGAGCCGAGCCGCGCATCCGTCGAGTAGATCGTCGCCGAGGAGAAGGAGGTGGTCGAGATCAAGCCGGCGAAGACGAAGGTCGAGGTGTCGTAACTCGCGCTGCCCGTGACCGCATTTCCGACGGACGTCGAAATCCCGTAGTTCCCTGAATTCGGATTGACGTTGAAGAAGATTCCGAAAGCGTTGACCGGGGTCGCGAAGGTCACGGTGAACGAGTCGCCACCGAAGAAAAACTGAGCGCCGCCGCTCTGTCTCCCCCCGAGGCTCAGCCCCGAAAAGCTGTTGTACAGACTGGTAATGTCCCCGCCGAGCAGGGTGCCGGACGGCCCCGCTGTGAAGGCGCTGTAAGTCAGCCCATTAAAGGAATCGCCGGCGTTGATCAAGTTCCCCGCCGTGAACCCCGCGTAGTTTTCGGTCGCGACGGCGAACCCGCCGAGGCCCGCCGTGAACGCGGCCGAGCTTGTATAGGTTGTTACAGCCGCGTCGGCTCTCCCGGCCGAGACGATCCCCAACCCGATCAACGCCGCAGTCGCCATCAATCTTCGCACCGAAGAACCAACCATCGACCATCTCCTCTCGGGCAGAGAGCCCGTGACGCTTCGCGCCATATATTAAGTAGTTCAGCGCCCCGAAACGACCTTGGGATTTCACCCCGGCGACGACGCCGAGAATCAGGGGGGCCAAGCACCAGAGGAGGATAGTGCGAGGTACGGGCGAAACCTAATTAACATGTCGAGTGATGCATATTATCGTCGCCCAGGCGGCATCACAGCGCCTTAACGTCTCGAATATCCAACACGGCGCGCCGACGAGGATGGCTTGAAGCATCGATCGCATGGAGCCGCAATACGGAATACGAGCCGTGGACCGCCACGGTCGCCTGAACGCCGCCGGCCGACGCGTCCTGAATTCGCCTCGGCCGGCCGCGACTTGCTTGCCGCGGTTTATTCGGCGTCGTCGGCCGCGCAGCAGGGGCGGGAGGGGAGCTTGTGGCCGAGCTTGTCGCGCTTGGCGTCGAGGTAGCGCTCGCGCTGGACCTCGTGGGGGGCGATGATCGGCACCTGGTCGACGACCTTCAGGTCGTAGCCGTAATAGACGAACGCGCTGGTCTTCTTGGGGTTGTTGGTCAGGAGCCGGACCTTGGTGAGCCCCAGGTCCTTGAGGATCTGGAGACCGATGCCATAGTCGCGCATGTCGGCCCGGTGGCCCAGGGCGTTGTTGGCCTGAACGGTGTCGAGCCCCTCGTCTTGCAGGCTGTAGGCGCGGATCTTCTCGATCAGACCGATCCCCCGGCCTTCCTGCGGCAGGTAGATGAGCGCGCCGACCCCTTCGTTCCCGATCATCTCCAGGGCCATGTGGAGCTGGTCGCCGCAATCGCAGCGGAGCGAGTCGAGCAGGTCGCCGGTGAAGCACGAGGAGTGGAGGCGGACCAGCGGGGCCTCGACCGACTGGAGGTCGCCCATCACGAAGGCCACCGGCTCGTTGCCGGGCTCGTGCTGGACCCGGTAGCCGAGAATCCGACCCTGGCCGTACCGAGACGGCAACGCCGATTCGGCGACGCGGTCGACCAGCTTCTCGCGAATCCTGCGGTACTTGATCAGGGCCTCGATCGAGACGATCGGCAGGTTGTGCTCGCGGGCGATCGCGTGCAGCTTCTCGGCGCGGGCCATGTTCACGCCGTCGGTGATCTCGCAGAGCACGCCGGCCGGCGACAGCCCGGCGAGCCTCGCCAGGTCGACGGTCGCCTCGGTGTGCCCCGCGCGGCGGAGCACGCCCCCTTCCTTGGCGACCAGCGGAAACAAATGCCCGGGCCGTAACAGCTCGCTCGGCCGCGTGGCCGGATCGACCACCGCGGCGATCGTCCGGGCGCGCTCCGTGGCGCTGATGCCCGTCCGGCACGAAACGTGGTCGATGGGGACCGTGAACGGCGTCTCGTAGGGCGCCGTGTTGTGATCAACCATCGCCCCCAGATGCAGCCGCGCGGCGACTTCGGGCAAGATCGGCATGCACACCTGCCCGCGCCCGTGCGTGATCATGAATTCGATGATCTCGGGGGTCGCCTTTTCGGCGGCGACCACGAAATCACCCTCGTTTTCGCGGTCTTCGTCGTCGACGACGATGATGACGCGACCTTCCTTGAGGGCCTGGAGGGCGTCGTCGATCGTCGAATATTCGTCAGCCATCGGCCGTGCAACCTCCGGAAGTCGTCTCGCGAAGCGGTCCCGCCTCGGGCCGGTCGCGGGATCGGCCCTTGCTTGATCATTCTATTGTACGCGCGGGACCGCTTCGAAATCACGGCCGGGTCGTGGATCAGGGCAGCTCGCGAAGCCGGATCTCCTTGAATTCGACCGGCGAGCCCTCGGATTCCAGGCAGAGGAAGCCCGACGCCGGCTTGCATTCGGACCCTCCCGAGACCTCCTCGCCGTTGACCCAGAGCCGGATCTCGCCGTTGACGCCCCGGACGTAGTAGTGGTTCCACTGGTTCAGGCCGAGCGACAGTTGCTTGGTCGGGAAGCTCCGCGAGCCGTCGGGCGAGAGCGGCGGGAACGGCTTCATCTTCGACGTGCCCACCGGGAAGACGTCGCCGTGGGTCGTGAACCAGTCGGGCTTCTTGCCGGTCTGCTTCTCGTACTGCTCGGCGTAGCCGTGGTCGAGGATCTGGACCTCGATCCCCCCCGGCGGCAGGTGATTCGGCTTGAGGCCCTCAAGCGCCTTCTCGGGCGCCCAGACGAAGACCCCCGAGTTGCCGCCCGATTTCAGGTGCCGCCACCGGAGGACCAGCTCGAAGTTGGTGACCGGCTTCTTGATCCGGATCACGCCCACCGGCGTCCCCTTGCAGTGGAAGACCCCGTCCTTCCAGGTCCAGGTGTCCGGGTCGCCGTTGACCGGCGCGAAGTCGGCTTCCTTCAGCTCGCGCCAGCCCGGGCCCGTCCCGTGCAAGACGTACCCCGGCGCGCGGGCCGGCTCGTCGGCCGTCGCCGCCGTCGCAAGCGTCATCATCATCGCGACCGTCGCGGCCCAGCTCCAGATCGACCATGGGCGTTTCATCTTACCAGGCTCCTTGCAGGCTAGTTTCTTGATGTTCGGCGCGCTCCGCGCCGTCGCGTCGCGATCCGGTTATACCCGGAACGCAGGACGGTCACGAGAGGCCGGCGGGTTCCGCGCGATCGCCCGCTTCGATCCAATCTTGCGACGATCTCGACGAACTGCCTCCGCCTGGATATGTGTAGGCGATCGGACTCGGGCCGGTTCCAGGCGGGAGAAACGCAACGTGATCCACAAGCCCCTGAACATCCTGTTGCTCGTCGCGATCGCCTCCGGCGGCTTCCTGGCCTGGCGGAGCGGCGACGAGCGCGGCAGGCTGACGTCGACCTACCTGCGGCTGAAGCAGATCACCGGCGACTTCCCGATCGAAGACCCGTCGAACGTGCATTTCCTGGCCCTGGATACGGGGGAGAAGCTGAATTTCGCCTGGCGGGTCTACATACCGCCGAACTACACGCAGGTCGTCAAGCTACTCCAGGGGAATCAGAACACCTCGTGGTCGAGTTCCTGGTCGAGCGGCGCGGTTCAGGCGATCGCACGGGTGCGGATTCGCGAGAACAACCAGGGCCAGCTCATGATCTACACGCAGATGCCCGGCGGCAGCAGCCTGATGAGCCTCGGCGACCCGGCGCTCGCCGGTTTCCTGCGAGACCGCTGGAACGAGGTCCGCGTCGAGCAACTGGGGACGGACGGCGTCGCGACGATCGCTCCCGACAAGCCGGCGGTGGTGCTCCGGATGACGCTTCCCGATTCGATGGCGGACGAGGCCCGGAAGAAGCTCGAACCGTTCATCGTGGAACGACACGTCCCCGTTCTGATCAACATGCAACTCGACCCCAACGCGCCAAGGCCCTGATCGACCCGCTCGGCATTGGAAGGAGACGCCCGTGTCGGAATCCTCGGAAGCGGCGGCCCCGGCCGGCCACCGGCCCGGTCGGAAGCCCTGGCAGTTCGGGCTGCGGACGGTGTTCCTGATCACGGCGGCGATCGCCGTCTGGACCGCCGTCTTCGCCAACCGACGCGAGAGCGAGATGCTCCAGTCGCGCATCGCGGCTATGCGTCCGCTGGCGAGAGAGCTGGTGATCGACGACCCGAATCGGATCGCCGTCGTGAAGCTCGACGAGTTGTGGTACGACGAGAACGTCTGGGACGTCCACCTGCCCACCGGCCGCTATCGGTTGTGCATGGTCACGCGCGGGGTCGGCCAGGAAGGAGTCGCGGCCGCGACGAAGAGCGCGCCGATCGCGGCGGGCCGGCATCGCCTCGCCCTCGACCAGACGCAAGAAGGCGACGTCCGGCGGATCAGCGTCGCCTGCGACGGCGCCAAGCTGCTGGAGACGACCGAGCCGAAGGAATGGGACGCCGGGGTGGGGTCGACGGGCGGCAGCCAGTACTCGATCAGCGCGCAATCCCCGGCCGACCAGCCGGCCGTCCTGTTCCGCCGCCGCTTCCACCTCTCGACGACCGGAGGCCGGACCTCAGCGCCCGCCGAACCGAGCAACGGCCTCCTGGTCTGGATCGAGCCGGCCGACGCGCCGAAGCCCGAGGCGATTCCACGAAAGATCGACTGACCGGACCATGATTCTCAGCTTCGCCGCCGAGCCCAGGCACTTACTACGGGTTCTGCCGTTGACAACTACGGCGAAACCCGTAAACTCCCGACTGTCGCCTGGAACCGCGTCCTGAAGCTGGGAGTTCTTGCCGTCATGGTACGTCCGCGAGCCGAACAGCCGACGCCGGCTGAGCTGGAGATCCTCAAGGTCCTCTGGGAGCGCGACGGGCCGGCGACGGTGCGCGACGTGCTGGAGGTGGTGAACCGGCGGCACGATCCGCCTCGGGCTTACACATCGGTCATGAGCCTGTTGAACGTCATGGTCGAGAAGGGCTTGCTGGGCCGCTTCCCCAAGGGACGCGCCTTCGTTTACGTGCCGGCGGAGCCGCGCGATCAGACGCTCCGTTCTTTGCTGGGCGAGACGCTCGAACGGGCCTACAGCGGTTCGGCCAGCCTGCTCGTCGCGCACTTGCTCGACCAGTCCGCGCCTTCGCCTGAGGAACTCGACCTGATCCGATCGCTCCTCGACGACTATCAGGACCGCAGCTCGAGCGAAACCACGGAAGGAGGCGATCGATGCAAGCCCTCGCGATCGAAGCGGCCCCAGGGATGAGCGGGGGCTTGCTCTGGCTCGCCCTGCTGCACGGCCTCTGGCTCGGCCTCGCCGCGGCCGGCGTCGTCGCGCTGGTCTTCCAGGCCCGCTGGACGCTCTCGCACCGGGCTCGGCACGCGATCCTGCTCGGCGCGCTCGGGCTGGTCGCGATCGGCCCGCCGGTGCTGTCGGCGTTCCAGCGTCTCGCCGACTGGCGCGACCCCGGAGTCGACCCGATGGGCATGGAGACCTTGGTCGCCATGTCGTCCGACCCTTCCGCGATTTACGCGCCGGCCGCGACTTCGGCCCCCGCGACGCTTCATCCTGGAGAGGTCTCTCCCGTGGCGAAGCTCCGTCGTTCCCTGAGCGCCGCGCTCGATCGCATCAGCGCGTTCGCGCAGGCGGCCCGACCGGCGGCGCTGGCCGTCTGGTCGCTGGCCGTGTTGGGCCTGACGGCGGTGCTGGCCCTTGGCGTGAGGGGGTTGAGTCGACTCCGCCGTGAGGCGTCCCCAGCGCCGATGGCCGTGCGGAAGCGCGCCCGAAGGCTGGGCCGGCTGTTGCGGCTCGGGAACATCCCGGCGATCCGGGTCCACGCGACGCTCGCCGAGCCCTGCCTCTGCGGCGTCTTCCGGCCCGTCGTCTTGCTGCCGGCGCGATGGCTGGCTATGGCCCGCCCCGAAGCGCTCGACGCGGTCCTCGCCCACGAGCTGGCCCACGCGAGGCGGTTCGACCACCTCGTAAACCTGGCGCAGCGGATTCTCGAAGTCTTGCTGTTCTTCCACCCGGGCGTCCACTGGCTGTCGCGCTCGCTGCGCCGCCAGTCCGAGCACTGCGCCGACGCTCTGGCCGTCCGCCTGACCGGCGACCCCTTGGCCCTGGCCCGGGCCCTGGAATCCATGGCGAGGTTCCGCGCCGGCCCCTCGACCCAGCGTCCGCTCGGCGCGTCGTTCGGTGGCGAAAGCACGTCCCTTCTTCCTCGTATTCAGGAGCTGATCGGCATGACGCCCATTCGTCCCCGCTCTCAAGTCTGGCCCTTCGCCGCCCTCCCTTCGGCCGCCGCCGTCGCCCTCGTGGCGGCCTCGATTGGATTCGCCGACGATCAACCGGCGGCGGCCTCACCCAAGGCCGCGCAAGCCGCCAGCCCGACGCCCGCCGTTCGGGCTCCCGCCACGCCGCCGGCCCCGGTCGAGGACGACCGGCAAATCTCATATGAGGTCCGCTTCATCAACTTGGCGGCGCGGCCCTGGCGCGACGGCCTTAAGGGTCGGATCACGCACTTCGGGCCCGAGTCCGACGACCACGGGTGGGTTGTCGACGAAGAGGGGATGAAGCTCTTGACAAAGCGACTCTTGAGCGACGCCACGTTGAACATCCTCCAGGCTCCGAAGGTAACGTCGTTCTCAGGTGCCAGAGCCCGGATCTTCGTCGGTTCCGATGGTTCTCGTGATCGCGGCCCCGTCGAAGTGAAACGGGTGAACGACGAGGAACTCAAGAAATTCCAACTCGGTCTCATCGACTTCGAGAATTCCAAAGTCGACGTCACGGGTACTTTCTCACCACGTGGGACGCGCATTTCGGTCGACCTCGACGGCCCATCTCGCGGCATCAAGCGACGTAGTCGGACAGAGAGCCCAAAGGCCGAAACGACGCCCAGCCAGCTAGACGTCGACGCGTTCCACTATGAAGGCTCAGCCGAGGTCCCAACGGGCTCCAGCCTGCTGGTCAGCATGGGGCGCCACGAGAGCCGGGTCGGCGGCGAGTCGGTGACCCGCGAGCAATTGATCGTCGTCACGCCGCGCCGCATCGAGATCGAGGACGAAACTGCGCCGATCAAGCCCGCCAAAGTGTTTCGCAGCCCGGCCGATCTTCCCAGCCCTCGTTGATCCTCGCCAGCCTCCTCTCGACGGGCCGGGCCGGCGATGGCCCGGCTCGCCGCGTTTTCAGCGGTCCGCCTCTTCCTCGGTCGGCATCGTGACCATGCCGCCGGCGAGCATGTCCCAGTACGCGACCTTGCGGACGTCGACGCGGAGGAGGGCGACGTCGGGGTCGTCGAGGCCCTGGGCGAACCAGGGGCGGTAGACGGGGCTCCACAGCTCCTCGATCTTGTCGCGGTCGCGGACCAGGGCGGCCTTTCCGGAAACCGAGACGTAGCGGTGGTCCTCCGGCGCGGCGTAGCTGACGTTGACCTCCGAATCGTGGAGAATCTCGTCGACCTTGCCGGAACCGGACTTCGTGAAGAACCAGAGCGCGCCGTCGAACTCGGCCTCCTGGGTCGCCATCGGCCGGCTGTGCAAGGTTCCGTCGGGAGCCGTGGTCGTCAGCATCGCGACCTTCACCCCCCGGATCATGAGCGCGACTTTGCGCACTCCCGCGGCGGCAGCAGTTTGAGTGTCCATGACGTCGCCTCTTTCCGTCTCGCTCGTTGTGGTGGATGCGTCGGGCGCGGCGTCCCACGTCCAGGGGCCGGACCGTCCGCGTCTCTCGTCTCGAGTGCAATGCAATTCCCGTACCGCCGACAGCTTCAGCCGGATCGGCAAGCGGTTTGCATATCAAAAACCTGGGGTATGACATCGAACGATCGCGTACCACGATCTTTCCTTGAGACTGAGACGAGGAGTGACGACCATGAGCCATGACACGATGTCCACAACCAGTTCGACCAGCCGGAAGATCTGGCCGGCCGACATGAGGCAGTGCAACCGGGTGAACGTGGGCGAGGCGGAGCGTCTGGCGTCGGTGATGGGGGGCGGCGTGCTCGCCCTGCTGGGCCTGGCGCGAGGCGGATTGACGGGCTCGGCGATAGCCCTCGGCGGCGGCGCGCTGGTGTATCGCGGGATCACCGGGCATTGCGAGGCGTATCACGCGCTCGGCCTGGACACGCATCGGCATCACTCGAAGGGCGAGACGCCCATCACCGCGTGATCGATCGACGGTTCGAGCCGGCGGCGGCGACGGAGAAAGCAGGAGCGGCGAAGGCCGTGCTTTCTCATTCTCCGGTAAGACGATCGATTTTCTTTTGCTCGGCGCTTCAGACTCCTTACCATAAGGGATCGCCTTGGTACGACGCGGCTTTCCGGATCGCTCCTCGGTCGAGAAGCGGGAAGGCCGGGCCGTTCGGGCGTCGATTTCTTTCGAGGAGGTTGCGCGGATGCTGAATCGACGTGGGTTGCTGCGGACGCTCGCCACCCTGGGTGTGGCCATGGTGGTCGTGATGGGCTCGGTCTTCGCCGACGAATTGCTCGGCGTGATCTCGAAGGTCGACCGCGACACGAAAAAGCTCACGGTGATCGAGAAGGGGACCGACAAGGAAGTGGTCGTCGAGATCAACGACGACACCGAATACGTGACCCCGAAGGGCACCTCGAAGGTGGATCTCGAGAAGCTCGAGACCCGCATCACGAAGGCCAAGGAGAAGGGTGCCAAGGGCGTCCGGGTCAAGATCACCCACGAGAAGAACGTCGCCTCGAAGATTGAGGCGGTCGCGAAGAAGAAGGCCGAAGCTCCAGCCCAGTGACGACCCGTCCGCTTCCCGCCGCCGGCTCGCGAAGACGCCGGCGGCGGCGCCTTGCTTCGGACGGCGGGGCTCGCTACGGTTTCTTGCAGTGTCACGTCGCGCCGGGGAGAGTTCTCGCAATGCCGGCCAATCTTCCCCCCCAGTACCTGAAAGCCGAGCTCGAGTACCGGGCCCTCGCCAATCCCGGCGACCGCCTGGAAAAGCTTCGCGAGCTGTACCGGATGCTGCCGAAGCATAAGGGGACGGAGAAGCTTCAGTCGGACCTGAAGCAGAAGATGAGCCGGCTGAAAGACGAGATCGAGGGGGCCGGGCCGGGGGCCAAGAAGCAAGGGCCGAGCCATCGCCTGCCTCATGAGGGCGCGGGCCGGATCGTGCTCGTCGGGCCTCCCAACGCGGGCAAGAGCGCGATCCTGGCGGCGCTCACCAACGCCAAGCCGGAGATCGCCGCGTATCCGTTCACCACCCGGGCGCCGCAGCCGGGAATCCTTGACTATCATGGAGTCGCGGTGCAGCTCATCGACCTGCCGGCGATCTCGCCCGACTTCCTCGAACCCTGGGTCCCCGGAATGATCCGGTCAGCCGACGCCGCGATCCTCGCCGCCGACCTGGCCAGCGACGACGTGGCCGAAGGGCTGGACGCCGCCCTCGATCGCCTGGCCGCCGAGCGAGTGCAGCTTGTGGGCGAGCTGCCGTTCGACGACGACGACGAATCGACCCGGCACGTCAAGACGGTGATGGCCGCGACCAAGCTCGACGCGCCCGGGGCGGGCGACCGGCTCGAAATCGTCCGCGAGTGGTTCGGGACGCGGTTTCCGATGCTGCCGGTCTCGGCGGAGTCGGGCGAAGGACTGGAAACGCTCCGCGAGGCGGCATACCATTCATTAGGGCTTCTTCGCATCTATACGAAGATCCCAGGAAGACCGGCGGATCGGACGAAGCCGTTCACGGTTCCCATCGGCAGCACCGTGCTCGATCTGGCTCGCGAGGTTCATCGGGATTTCGAGTCTTCGCTCAAGTTCGCCAAGATCTGGGGGAGCGGCGTCTTCGACGGTCAGAGCGTGAAACGGGATCATGAGCTGCACGACGGCGATATCGTGGAGCTGCACGCGACATGACGACGAAATGCAATCCTACGGCTTCCTCGCAGTGCTCTCAGGCCCGTCCAGGTCGGGACGACGGTCGTACTGAAACTTGGGCTGCGACTGGCCCAGCGGGAAACACGATGAAGGCAACAGCTCTGATCGTGGAGGACCATCCGGAGCAGGCGGGGCTCGTCTCCCGGATACTCCGCCTACGCGACTTCTCGTCGATGATCGCCGCCGACGGCGAGACGGCGCTCGTGCTGGCCCAGAAGCACATGCCCGACGTCGTGCTGCTCGACCTGATGCTCCCCGACATCAACGGCTTCGACGTCTGCCGACGCCTGCGGACCGATCGGGCGACGATGCTCGTCCCCGTCGTCATGCTCACCGCGCTCGACGACCGCCAGCACCGCGTCCACGGCTTCCGCGTCGGCGCCAACGCCTACGTCACCAAGCCCTACGGCGTCGACCAGCTTTTCGAAGCGATCGAAACCGCCCGCGCCTGGCGCGAAAGCATGCTCCTACGCAGCCTCCACGGCGAGGTCCACGTCGAACTCAACAGCGAGATCACCCTGCTCAAGGATCTCAACGACTTCCTGATGAACGTCTGCCAAACCACGCCGCTCTCGAACGACCAGGTCATGCAGATCCGCCAGGCCGTCATGGAGATGGCCCAGAACGCCATCGAGTGGGGCAACCAGCACCAGTCCGACCGGCTGGTGAGCATCACCTACCGGGTCCACGAGGACCAGCTCGAAATCGTGATCCGCGACCAGGGCTCGGGCTTCGACCGCGGCGACCTGCCGCACGCCGCGGCGCCCGACGACCCGTTCTCGCACCTCGACGTCCGCGATAAGCTCGGCCTCCGCGCCGGCGGGTTCGGTATGCTGATCTGCCAGGGGATGGTGGACGAGATGAAATACAATCGATCGGGCAACGAAGTCACCCTTCTGAAGCGTTTTCCCAGGTCGGAAACCTCCTGAAATCGGCCCCGACGCGCACCGTCGATGCACGGCCGATTGGAGTACCGCGTTGCCGCCCATCATCGAAGGTCAAGACTTTCAGACGACGGCCCTCCGCGAGGCCGCCGAGCCACCGCGCGCGCGGCGACGGCCGATCGTGCTCGTCGTCGACGACGAGGTCGAGGTCCTGCAATCGCTCCACGACCTGCTCCGCATCGACTACCAGATCGTTACCCGCGACAACGGCGAGGAGGCCCTCGCATTCCTGGCCGCGACCCCCGACGTGGCGGCGATCCTCTCCGATCAGCGGATGCCGGGGATGACCGGCGTCGAAGTCCTCCGCCGCGCGGCGGCCGTCCGTCCCGAGACCACCCGGCTCCTGTTCACGGCCTTCTCCGACCTCCGCACCGTCATCGACGCCGTCAACCTGGGGCACGTGTTCCAGTACCTCGCCAAGCCCTGGGACCCCGACGAGCTGCAACGGGCGATCCGCCAAGCCGTCGAGCGCCGCGACCTGATCGTCGAGAAGAACCGGCTCATGGCCGAGCTTCAAGCCGCCAACGCACGGCTGACCGAAGCCAACCGCCTCAAAACCGCCTTCCTCCAGGTCGCCAGCCACGAGTTGAACACGCCGGTGACCGTCATCCTCGGCCTGGCCGACCTCTGGAAGCTGTCGCAAGGGCCGACGGCCTCGCCCGCGGAACACGCCTGGATCGAGCGGATCAACGCCGCCGCCGGCCGCCTGGCCCGGACCGTCGGCCGGATGTTCAAGCTCGTCGAAAACGACGACTTCACGCACACCCTGAGCATCGAGACCGTCCACCTCGAAACCCTGATCCAGTCCACCCTCGCCGCGTTGGCCCCTTATCTCGAAGCGCGCGGGCAAGACGTCGCGGTCGACGTCCAGGCGGATCTCGAACCCATCGCCTGCGACCCCGCCAAGATCCACGACGTGCTGATCAACCTCGTGGCCAACGCGATCAAGTTCACGCCCGACGGCAAGACCATCCGGATCGAAGCCCGCGACGACCCCGACGAGTCGGATTCGGTCCGCGTCGAGGTTCAGGACCAGGGCGCCGGCGTCGCCCTCGCCGAACAGCGCCACCTGTTCGAGCCCTTCTTCACGGGGTTCGACACCCTCCACCACTCCTCGGGCGAGTACCAGTTCGACAAGCGGGGGATCGGCCTGGGCCTCTGCCTCGTCAAGACGTTCGTCGAACTCCACGGCGGCCGGGTCGAAGTCGCCACCGCCCCCGGACGCGGCTCGACCTTCGCCTTCGTCCTCCCTCGTCGTCAGCCTTGACCTTAAACCGACACTGTCAAGACCGCCGTGGGCCTTCGCTCACTCGGCGGCGAGGCGGTAGCCGACGCCGGCTTCGGTAAGGAGGATCTGGGGGCGGGCGGGGTCGGCCTCGATCTTGTGGCGCAGGTGGCCCATGTAGACGCGGAGGTACTGGGTCTGCTTCGTGGCGTGCGGGCCCCAGACTTCTTTCAAGAGCTGCTGGTGGGAGACGACCTTCCCCGCATGCTTGATCAGCGTCGAAATCAGGCGGTACTCGATCGGCGTGAGGCGAAGCTCCTGGTCGTCAAGGAAGACCAATCGCCGCACGAAATCGACGCGAAGGTTCCGGACGACGAATTCGGGGTTCTCAGTCGCGTCGCCGCGGCGATTCCCGTGACGCAGGGAGACGCGAAGCCTCGCGAGCAGCTCGCCGACGCCGAACGGCTTGGTCAAATAGTCGTCGGCGCCGGCGTCGAGCGCCGCCACCTTGTCGGCTTCCTGCCCACGGGCCGAGAGCACGATGATCGGCACCGACGACCACTCCCGCACCCTGCGAATGACCTCCAGGCCGTCGTGGTCGGGAAGGCCCAGATCCAGGACGACGAGGTCCGGCTGCTGCGTCGCGGCCTCGCGCATGCCCCCCTGGGCCGTATCGGCCTCGATCACGTCATACCCATTGGCGTTGAGCGACGCGCGGAGAAAGCGCCGGATCGGCGGCTCATCCTCGATCACCAGGACGCGAGTATCGTTTGCAGACATGATGTTCCACCTGAATTGTTCATGCGTTTCGCTCCCGAAATCAGGAGGCCTCCGCTTCCGGTTCCATGGGGGCCGCGTCGCCCAGCGGAAGGCTGAACCGGAAGACGGCGCCCCCCCCGGGACGGTTCTCCGCCCAGATCCTGCCGCCGTGCAGGTTGACAACCCCCCGGCATATGGCGAGGCCGAGCCCCGCGCCGGTGCGGTTCAGGGAATGCGGCGCGCGGCGGAACTTCTCGAAGATCCGCTCCCCCTCGCCTTCCGGCAACCCGGGGCCGCGGTCGGCGACTTCTACTACGATCGCTTCGTCGCGCACCTCCACCTTCACGTCGATCGGCGACCCGCTCGGCGAATACTTCGCGGCGTTCTCCAGGAGGTTCTGGAGCACCTGCTGAATGAGCGTGCCGTCGCCCGCGAACAGCGGGAGGTCCGGCGGCACGTCCGACCGCACCGGGTGGTCATGAAGCGGACGCGCGAGCCGCCCGTAAACCACGCCCAGCAGTTCCTCCATCGACTGCCAGTCCTTGTTCGGCAGGAGCGCGCCCCCTTCGAGCCGCGTCGCGTCGAGGAGATTGCCGACGAGACGGTTGAGCGCCTCCGATTCTTCGAGGATCGACTCCAGCAGCTCGCGGCGCATGCTCGAGGGGATGGCGTCGCCGGCCTCGACCAGGGCGCTGCTCGCGCCGGCGATCGCCGTCAAGGGAGTGCGCAGGTCGTGGGAGACCGAACTCAACAGTGTGTTCCGCATCCGCTCGGTCTCGACTTCCACCTTGATCCGCTCGGCGTCCTCGGCGTACCGCAGTCGCCCAAGAGCGACGGCCGCCTGGCTCGCCAGGGTCTCGACGAGGTGGAACCGTTCCGGTTCGTTCAGCAGCTCGGGGCTCGACGGCCGCACCCCCAGCACGCCGACGGCCTGCCCGGCGTCGATCAGGGGGAGAAACAGGGCCTCGGCCGAAGGCAACGTGTCGGTCCCAAGCCCGGCCGTCCGCCGGTTGTCGTGGACCCACCGGGCGACGGCGAGGTCGCGCTCGGAAAGCGTGAATCCACCCGGCGACGGGTGGGCCGCCAGCCCTTTCGACGGGTCGGGAAGCAAGACGACGACCTGAGCGTCGCACGCCGCGCCGGCGTCCCGCACCACCGCCCGGACGACGTCGTCCAAGGTCAATAGGCCGGACAGCGCCTTGGTCAACGAGTAAAGCGCCGAGGTCCGCTGCTCGCGACGCCTCGCGAGGTCGGCCTGCATCCGAACGCGACTCATCAGCGAGCTGATCACCAGCCCGGTCGCCAGCATGACGGCGAACGTGAACAGGTATTCGGTGTCGCCCACCGCGAAATTCATCTGCGGTTCGACGAAGAAAAAATCGAACGCGGCCACGGCCAGCACCGAGGCCAGCACCGACGGCCCCTGGCCGAACTGGAGCGACGCCAGCACGACGCCGATCAGATAAACCATGATCACGTTCACGGATGCGGATCGCATCGAGACCAGCCAGCCCACCCCCGTGCAGACCGCGATGATGAGGGCCGACCCGAGGTAGGGGAGGCGGCTCGAAGTTTTCTGGGCGGCTGGTCGACCGCGCGGCGATCCGCCGTCGGTCTCGCCGCTGATGACGTAGACGTCGATGTCGCCGCACTTGCGGGTCAGCTCGTACACGAACGATCCCCGCAGCAGCTCCTTCCAGCGCGGCTCCTGGGGCTTGCCGACGAGGATCTTGGTGACGTTCTGCCGACGCGCGTAGTGCAGCAGCTCATCAATGACGTTCACCCCGCTGAGCGTCGCCGTCTGCGCGCCCAGGCGTTCCGCAAGCTGGAGGTGCCGCTGAAGCCGTTCCCAGTCGACGCCCCCGAGGCCCACCGTCGCCGGGGTCTCGACGTACACGGCGATCCACGGGGCGTTCAGGCTCGACGCCATGCGCCGCCCGGCCCGGACGAGCCGGCCCGAGAGCGGGCTGGGGCTCACGCACACCAACAGCCGCTCGCTGCTCTGCCAGGTGCCGGAGATCGCGTGGGCCTGGCGATAGCCCTGAACCTGGGCCCCGACCCGCTCGGCCGTCCGCCGCAGCGCCAGCTCGCGAAGGGCGAACAGGTTCCCCTTCTTGAAGTAGTTGTCCATGGCCCTGGCCGCCTGGCCCGGGATGTAAACCTTCCCTTCCCGCAGCCGCTCGATCAGGTCGTCGGGGGGCAGGTCGATCAGCTCGACCTCGTGCGCGGCGTCGAAGACGGCGTCGGGCACCGTCTCGCGGACCACCACGCCGGTGATCCGCGCGATGACGTCGTTCAGGCTTTCCAGGTGCTGGACGTTGAGCGTTGTATAGACATTGATCCCCGCGTCGAGCAGCTGGTCGACGTCCTGCCAGCGCTTGGCGTGCGTCGACCCCGGCGCGTTCGTGTGCGCCAGCTCGTCGACCAGGATCAGCTTCGGCTTCCGCTTGAGCGCCCCTTCGAGGTCGAACTCTTCGAGCGTCGTCCCGCCGTGCTCGACGCTCCGCCGGGGCAGGAAGTCGAGGCCCAGGGTCAAGGCCAGGGTCTCGCGACGCGCGTGCGGCTCGACGTAGCCGATCAGGACGTCCTCGCCCTCGGCGGCGACCTCGCGGGCCGCGCCGAGCATGGCGTACGTTTTCCCAACCCCCGGCGCCGCACCGAAGAAGATTTTCAACCGCCCGCGCGTCGAGTGTTCGCCGTCGGATTCCACCTGGGCCAGCAGAGCGTCGGGGTCGGGTCGGATTTCTCTCATCGAACCGAATCGCTCCCGCGGCCGAGTCCGTCGAGCGCGAGGTTGAGCTTGAGGACGTTCACGCGCGCTTCTCCCATCAGGCCGGAACTCCGGCCCAGGACGTGCTGGGCGACGAGCCCGCGCACCTGCTCGACGGGCAGGTGCCGTTCACGCGCCACGCGCTCCACCTGGAACTCGGCCGCCGCCGGACTGAGGTCCGGGTCAAGGCCGCTGGCGGACGCGGTGACGAGATCGATCGGGACCGGTCGGTTCGATTCCGGGTCGCTCTTCCGCAACGTCGCGATCCGCTGGCTGACGGCCTCGACCAGGGCCGGGTTGGTCGGCCCTAGGTTCGAACCGCTCGACGCGGCGCCGTCGTAACCGTTCGGCCCGGCCGCCGAGGGCCGCGACCAGAAGTAGCGCGGGTCGTCGAACGGCTGGCCGACGAACTCCGAGCCGACGACGACGCCGTCCCGAACGATGAGGCTGCCGTTCGCCCGGTATGCGAACAGGGTCTGTGCAATCGCCGACACGATCAGCGGGTAAGCGACCCCGGTGACCACCGTGAGCAGGATGAACGTCGTCAGCGCCGGTCTTAGTTGAGCTCTCATGGCGATCTCCATTATGGCTAAGCCAGGTTCAGGGCGACGAGGGCCAAGTCGATGAACTTGATCCCGACGAACGGCACGATCAGGCCGCCGAGCCCGTAGATGAGCAGATTCCTTCGCAATAGGGCCGACGCGGCCACCGGACGATACTTGACGCCCCGGAGAGCGAGCGGGATCAGCGCGATGATGATCAGAGCGTTGAAGATCACCGCCGAAAGGATCGCGCTCTCCGGGGTCGCGAGCCTCATGATGTTGAGGCGGGCGAGCACCGGGTAGGTCCCCGCGAACGCCGCCGGGATGATCGCGAAATACTTCGAGACGTCGTTGGCGATACTGAACGTCGTGAGCGCGCCGCGCGTCATCAGCAACTGCTTGCCGATCTCGACGATTTCGAGCAGCTTCGTCGGGTTGGAGTCGAGGTCGACCATGTTGCCGGCCTCCTTGGCGGCCTGGGTGCCGGAGTTCATCGCCACGGCGACGTCGGCCTGCGCGAGCGCCGGGGCGTCGTTGCTGCCGTCGCCGGTCATGGCGACGAGCCGGCCGCCGGTCTGGTACTCGCGGATCAACTTGAGCTTCGCCTCGGGAGTCGCCTCGGCGAGGAAGTCGTCGACGCCCGCCTCGGCGGCGATCGCGGCGGCCGTGAGGGGGTTGTCGCCGGTGATCATCACCGTCTTGATCCCCATCCGCCGCAGCTCGGCGAACCGCTCACGAATGCCCCCCTTGACCACGTCTTTCAACTCGACGACGCCCAGCACCGACTTGCCGTCGCAGACCGCCAGCGGCGTGCCCCCCTGCTTCGCGATCAGGTCGACGCGCGACCGGACCACCGGCGAGAATTCGCCGCCGAGCGCCTGGACGTAGTCGCGGATCGCGTCGGCGGCGCCCTTGCGAATCCGCCGGCCGTCGAGGTCGACGCCGCTCATCCGCGTCTGGGCCGAGAACGGAATGAACGTCGCGCCAAGCTCCTGGACGGGACGGCCTCGCAGATTGTACTTCTCCTTCGCGAGAACCACGATGCTCCGCCCCTCGGGAGTCTCGTCCGCCAGCGACGCGAGTTGCGCCGCGTCGGCGAGCGCCTCGACGGCGACTCCGGGCGCGGTGTAAAACGCCGACGCCTGGCGGTTGCCGAACGTGATCGTCCCGGTCTTGTCCAGCAGCAAGACGTCGACGTCCCCCGCCGCCTCGACCGCGCGGCCCGACACCGCGATGACGTTCGCCTGGATCATCCGGTCCATCCCGGCGATGCCGATCGCCGAGAGCAGGCCGCCGATCGTGGTCGGGATCAGGCAGACCAGCAGCGCCACCAGAACCGTGATCGTCACCACGCTCCCCGCGCCCGACGCCTGAACGGCGTAGTGCGAGAACGGCAGCAGCGTGGCGCAGGCCAGGACGAAGACGATCGTGAGCGCGGCGAGGAGGATGTTCAGCGCGATCTCGTTCGGCGTCTTCTGCCGCTTCGCCCCTTCGACCATCGCGATCATCCGGTCGAGGAACGTCTCGCCGGGGTCGGCCGTCACCCGGACGATCAGCCAGTCGGAGAGAACCCGCGTGCCGCCGGTGACGCTGCTGCGGTCGCCGCCGCTCTCGCGGATCACCGGCGCGCTCTCGCCTGTGATCGCGCTCTCGTCGACCGACGCCACCCCCAGGACCACCTCGCCGTCGGCCGGTACGACGTCGCCGGCCTCGACCAGCACGAAGTCTTTCTTGCGGAGCGAGGCCGCCGCGACGGCCTCGACCGCCGCGTCGGGCTGGGGCTCCAGGATCCGCTTGGCGATCACCTCGCGGCGGGTCTTCCTCAATTCGTCCGCCTGCGCCTTGCCCCGCCCCTCGGCCATCGCCTCGGCGAAGTTCGCAAAGAGGACCGTGAACCACAGCCAGACCGAGACCGCGCCGATGAACCACGCCGGGGCCTCGCCGCGGCCGAACAGGGCTTGCGCCAGGAGCAGCGTCGTCGCCACCGCGCCGATGAAAACCGTGAACATCACCGGGTTTTGAACCTGGTGACGGGGATTGAGCTTCCTTACGGACTCCCAGGCGGCGCGGGCGAGCATCGCCGGGTCGCCGAGGGGTCGAGTGTGTGCCGAAGTCGTCATCGCCTTATATCCAGTTCTTGTGAATCGAACGCTCTACCGATGCGTCAACGTCCGCCGATCATCTGCAAGTGCTCGACCGCCGGTCCCAGTGCGATCGCCGGGATGAACGTCAACGCGCCCAGGATCACCACGGCGCCGACGAGCAGCACGACGAACAGCGGCGTGTGGGTCGGCAGCGTGCCGGCCGTCGTGGGCGTCAATCGCTTCTTCGCCAGCGAACCCGCCAGGGCCAGCGTCGGCACGATCAGCCAGTACCGGGCCAGGAACATCGCCACGCCCAGCGCCATGTTGTAGAAGACGCCGTTGGCGCTCAGGCCGGCGAACGCGCTGCCGTTGTTGTTGCCGCACGACGAGAACGCGTACAAGACCTCCGAGAACCCGTGCGCGCCGGGGTTGTTGAGCAGGCTCTTCGACGCGCCGTCCGATCCGACCGTGTTCAAGCCCGGCCCGAGCACCGCGATCGCCGTGCCGACCAGCACGACCATGGGCGGAATCAAGACGACGAGGGCCGCCATCTTCATCTCGTACGCCTCGATCTTCTTGCCAAGGTATTCGGGCGTCCGGCCGACCATCAGCCCGGCGATGAACACGGCGATCACCGCGAAGACGATCATCCCGTACAGTCCGCTGCCGGTTCCGCCGAAGACCACTTCGCCAAGCTGCATGAGCCACATCGGGACCAGGCCGCCCAGCGGCGTGAACGAGTCGTGCATCGCGTTGACGCTGCCGTTCGAAGCCGCCGTCGTCGCCGCGGCCCAGATCGCCGAACCGGCGATCCCGAACCGAACCTCCTTGCCCTCCATGTTCCCGCCGGCTTGCAGCCCGCCGGCCGACTGGTCGACGCCGAGTTTGTCGAGCGCGGGGTTCCCCCCCTGCTCCGCCCCGGCGCAGATCAGCAAGAGCGGGACGAAGATGACCAGCATCGCCGCCAGAATCGCCCAACCCTGGCGGACGTCGCCGACCATCCGCCCGAACGTGTAGCAGAGTGCGGCGGGGATCAGCAAGATCGCCAGCACTTCCAGGAAGTTGGTCAGCGGCGTCGGATTCTCCAGCGGGTGCGCCGAGTTCACGTTGAAGAACCCGCCGCCGTTCGTCCCCAGTTGCTTGATGGCGACCTGCGACGCCGCCGGCCCCATCGGCACGACCTGTTGTGAAACGGTGGTTCCCGAGGCGTCGATCGCGGGGTCGATCAGTTCGACGGTCCGATACGGCTGGAAGTTCTGAACCACCCCCTGGCTGACCAGGAGCACCGCCAGGACGAGCGAGAGCGGCAGCAGGATGTAGAGCGTCGACCGCGTCAGGTCGACCCAGAAGTTGCCGATGGTCGACGCCTCGCGGCGGACGAACCCGCGAACGAGCGCGACCAGGACGGCCATCCCCGAAGCCGCCGAGACGAAGTTCTGCACGGTGAGGCCGAGCATCTGGGTGAGGTAGCTCATCGTCGCCTCGCCCGCATAGCCCTGCCAGTTGGTGTTGGTCGCGAAGCTGATCGCCGTGTTCATCGCCGAATCCGCCCCGACGGCCGGCATTCCCTGGGGGTTCAGCGGCAAAAGGTGCTGAACGCGCTGAAGCAGGTACACGAAGCCCAACCCCAGGAAGTTGAAAACCAGCACCGCCGACGCATACTGTTTCCAGTTCATCTCCGCATCGCGGTCGACGCCGCCGGCGCGGTAGATCAGGCGTTCGAGCCATCCGAGAACGCGATCGGCCCCGCTGGACGTCCCCTCGTAGACCCTCGCCATGTAACCGCCGAGCGGCTTGACAAGCGCGACCAGCACCGTGAGGTAAAGGGCGATCTGCAAAAGCATATTGGGTGTCATGAGAACCATTCCGGCTTGAGCAGCGCAACGGTCAAGTATCCGAGAAGCAGGAGGACGACCACGCCTCCAATTCCATAAATCAACGTCATGCGATCATCCTCAATGGAGCCGATCGACCATCGCCACGAACGCCATAGTCGCGCCGATGCAAAGCGCCGCGACCCCGATCGCCAGAAAATCCATGCCAGCCCCCCCTCCCGCGTCCAGAACGTTCGACTGGGGCTCGACCCGATCGTTCGCCCCTCGAACTCCATTATTAGCCTGAGCCGCCTAAAGCCGCAGTAAAGACGAGCCCCTCGGGGATAAAGAATTCGTAAAACTCCCCGCCGCGCAGTGCATGACTCCGAATCCAAGCCCGAAGCGCAAGCGAGTGCATGGTTCGAGCGGTTACTTCACGCCGAAGGCGCTCGAGCGCGAATTACTCATGGATCGCGGAAATAAATCCAACTATGCATTCTAATGCATGGCTTCGTTTATTGCGGAAAAAGGTGGCCGGAACGGCAATCGTGTTCGGCACGAGATTTGAAGTGAGAAGCGGAAGAATCCGTATTTTGTAGCCGGCCTCTATGAGGCCGGTTCCAAGCGGATCTGGAGTGCGGCGGCTTGCCGCCGCGCGTGGCATGCGGCCCATGCGGGAGCAAGCTCCCAATCGCACTTACTTTTTTGGTTTAGCCTGACGGTCGATTTTTCTTCGGGGGTATTTTGTCGGCTTCACGAACGCCTCTCGGGAGTAGCTCCGGCCGGGGCGGTGAGGGATCTTGCACTGGGCGGCCATGCGGAGGACCTGGTCGATGCGCCCCTGGGCTCGGGCCGGCTCCATGGCCGAAAGCCGTTGAGGGAGCAGGGCTTTGACCAACGAGCGGACGCGGGCGAAGCTCAGGCGGCGGGGCTCGACCCGGGCTTCGGCGGCGGCCAGTTTGCGGACCAGGATGACCAGGTTGTAGGCGATCGTGGCCGCGGCCAGTTCCTTGCGGATCATCCCCGCGGACCGCGACCGGAGGACGTCCAGGCAGAGCGTCTGCTTTAAATCACGGAGGTCGGCCTCGATGTGCCGGCGCCCGTGATAGGTCGTCGCCAGGTCGGCCCCGGCGGCGTCGAGGCTGGTGACCAGCCAGAGGGTCAGTGTGTCGCAGACCCGGACCTCATGGAGTCGCACGGCGAGGGCCGCGTCGGCGGGCAACCCGGGGTTGTGCTTGCGGTCCCAGGGGCTGGGCGTCCAGGTCAGTCGTCAGGTCCCGGGGCCGACCGCCGTGGCCTTCCGGGCCAGGGCCTGGAAGCGGACCCGGGTGAGCCGCACGAGGAAATCGTGGCCGGCCTGCGAGGCCATCCAGGCCAGGAGAAAGACGCCGAAATTGCGGTCCCCGACCACGACCGAGTTCTCGGGCAGGCGCCGCAGGAGCGGGCCGGCCATCTCGACCTCGCCGACGGCCTTGGGGCCGTTGACCTGGCCGACCTCCAGGCGGACCGTGGCCCCCGTGGCCAGGTCGTGGGCCGCCACGACCCGCATCGCCGGCCGGTGGCCGGCGCCGTGCTGGTTCTTGGGGGGAGGATACGCCTGGCGCAAGGGTTCGGCCCTGGTCAACGCCAGGGTGGAGCCGTCCATGAGGAAGGTCGGCCGCCCCGCCGCCGGGGCCGACGCGCCGTGAGCCCTGAGGGCCTCGGAGACCCGATCGGCGGCGCGCTCGGCCGCCTCGACGTCGAGCCGCGAACGGGCCCCGGCGTACGCCCCGGTATTGGCCGAGAGGGTCTTCTCCCGGGTCCGCTTGTTCCGGGGGACCAGGTCGTCGTCCATGCCCGCCAATTCCGCCACGGAGGCAGTCCCGTTGAGCCGCTGATCGATCATCAACCAGGTCACGATCCAGGGCGTGTAGACCATCGCGCGGGTCGCCCCCTCAGTCGCGTTGAACTCGTGAGGGGGCACCAACTTCTGAAACATCCGGACGGCCTCGTCCAGGTCGATCGCCGCCCCGCCTTCGGCCCCCGCCTCCCCAAAAATAAGGAAGCGGTCGCGCAAATATGATGCCGGACTGGCTACGCATCAGGGAACTTCAAAGTAAGTGCCATTGGGAGCTTGCTCCCGCACTCCAAAATAGGAGGCCGATCGGGTCCCTCGGGCCGCGTCCCGGGGTCACAGACCCCGGCTACAATCTGCAGTCCTATCCGCGTGTGGGCTTCGGAAGCGCGGGGGCTTTCTGCGATTCGGGGAGCTTCTCGTAGAACTCCCACCAGCCAGTCGCGTAGGTCTGGAGATCCTTGTCCAGTTTGTCGAGGTCGCCGAGGTGGGCGCACGCGTCTTCGAGGCGGTGTTCAGAGTTGCGGCGGGCGTTGACGGCGTCGAGATAGCGGAGGAGTCCCGGGAGCCGCTTGGGGAATCGGATCAACAGGTGGATCAACATCCAGGCCTCCGCCTCGGCGAGTCGAATGGTCGAGGCGTCTTCGAACGCCTTGTCGTCGCCGAGCAGCCGGGAGACCGGGATCCACGGAGCCTTGCGATTGAGGACGAACTGGGCGATCTTGCCCCCATTCGCCTCGGCGGGGGGGAACCGGCCGGCGGCGGGGCGGTTCTCCAGCAGGCTGGCGAGCCCTTCGCGAATGGCGGTCGAGACGTCCGCGTCGGGGTGGAGCAGGCCGGTGTTCTCAAAGATGAGGAGACTCGCCTCGTGGCAGAGCGTGACCGTGTTGCCGCGCTCGCGAGCGCCTCGACGCCTCACGCCCCCGGCCCTGAGGTCGAAGAAGACGAGGCGGTTGGCGTCCGGGTCGAAAACCGGCTCGGCCTCATCGTCGGGGTCGTCGTCGCCCAGAAATTTGAGCTGCGCCTTGGGAGTAGGAAGGATGACCAACGTCATCCGCTGCTTCGGCGGGTGGATCGAGAACTTGCGGGCCTGGAAGTATTCCAGGTAGTCGGTCAGCAGGTTCTCGCAGATGTCCAACGCCT
Organism: Paludisphaera borealis; assembly: GCF_001956985.1. Lineage (NCBI taxonomy): Bacteria > Pseudomonadati > Planctomycetota > Planctomycetia > Isosphaerales > Isosphaeraceae > Paludisphaera > Paludisphaera borealis. The sequence continues at coordinate 4,895,731 of NZ_CP019082.1, read as the reverse complement.
GCGTCATGAAGGCGTCGGGGACGTCCCCCACGGCGAGGAAGCGACCCGTGGTCCGTACCCTGAGGTGAGCAAGGCCGACTTCCTTGGCGCGCGCCAGGACCTCGTCCCACGCCCGCGACTCATCGGGGCTGAGCTTGGGTTCCTGAGCCCGGACCGACGCCATCGTTCCCAGAGCCGCAGCCGAGGCCGTCGCGGCCAACCAGTAGCGACGAGACACGCGGGGGAAGACGACGCCGTCACCGTTTCTCATCGCTCGGCCTCCCGGGTTCTGGAATCCTCAAACCAACCGTTCGACCTGGTTCGTCGACTCATTCCGTCGCTTCCAGGTGAAGCATTGAAATCGATCCTGCGCGACCGCTCAAGTAGGGACCATGGTCGCTTTCCGGCTGAAAGCCTCGGCTTCGCGGGACGAAGAACCGATGGCTTGATTTCAACCGGGACGGATGAGGATACGATAAAGTCGTCGCCTCCAAGTCTCAATTCCGCATTGAGCCCGGGGATGGTCTCGGGCTAAGATCTCGCCGTAGTCGAGGCCGGCCCGGGAATAAACGCCGTCCGTCACGGAATCGAGGCCCTGATGCCCCCCCTCCCCGCTCCCGATCGACGCGCGACGCCGGTTCGTCGCGGTTTCACGCTGATCGAGCTTCTGGTGGTGATCACGATCATCGCCGTGCTGATCGCGCTGCTGTTGCCCGCCGTGCAGAGCGTCCGCGAGGCCGCCCGCCGCTCGCAGTGCGTCAACAACCTGAAGCAACTCGCGCTGGCGGCGGCAAACTACCACGACATCAACGGCGTGCTTCCAGGCACCTCGTACGCGGCGGCGACCCTCGGCCAGTTCGTCCGCCTCCTGCCATATCTGGAGCAGACCTCGGCTTATAACGCGGCCAACTTCAGCCGGCAGGCCCTCTTTCAGGAGAACATCACGATCGCGGGGATTGCGATCGGGGGGCTTATGTGCCCGAGCGACGCCTCGCCGAGTTCCGCACCGGTCGACGCGAGCATCTGGCCGTACGGTGTTCCGCCTGGAGCCTGGCGGCAGTGTTTCTCCAGTTACGGCGCCTCCAATGGGACCTGGACGCTAAACCTGACCAAGGGCAACAACCAGTATGCTCGGCGCTACGCCAACATGAACGGCGTGATCTTCGGTGAGAGTACGGTCCGGCTGAGCGACATCACCGACGGAGCCAGCAATACCTTACTCTTCGCCGAGTATGCCCACGGCGTCCTGACCGGAGACGCGACGATCTCAAGCGGCCTGCGATGGCCCGCGGCAGAGTACCAGTGGTGGCAGGTAGGTGCCGGCAACAACACCTGTGTCGAGACGTTCTACCCGCCGAACGCGTACAAGAAGTTCGGCTCCGTCATGGGCGACTATGCGTCGCGGAACCCGGCGAGCTTCCACCCCGGCGGCGTCAACGTCGCCCTATGCGACGGCTCGATCCGGTTCATCAAGGAGACCATCGACAGTTGGCGGAACGACCCCAAAACCGGTTACCCGCCAGGGATCGGCTCCGAGCCGTATATAGAAGGCGACAACCTACTGTACACGATCGCCCCGGGGACGTACCTCGGCGTCTGGCAGAAGCTCTCGACTCGCAACTTCGGCGAGGTCGTCAGCGCCGACGCGTTCTAACACGGGGGCGGGCGACCGGGACTATGAGCGGTTACCGCACCTGCCAGCCCCCCGACCGGAGCCGGCCCCAGCCACTCGAAACCGTAGGCGGCCAGGTCCCTCGTCCTGGTGCGCCACGACTGCCCAGCGTGTGGGTTTTCCGGCCTGGCCGAGCCCACCACCTTACGAACGCTGGTACGGCGCTCCGGCCCACCAGATCTGCCGTGGTCGGGGACCGTGTCCCCCTGGAGCTTCGAGCAATACCTGAGGGAGTGGGTCCAGTCGGGCGGTGAATGGCTCGTTGAGTCGCTCAAACCGGAGGGGTGGGACTTGCGGCAGCAACTCCGGGCCGCGGGAATCGTGTTCGACGTTGAGGGGCCGTCCAAGAATAGCTTCCAACTCTGTCACAAGACGTTGGATATCGGGACGATTCACCACGGAAGACTCGGAGGATATGCGGGGGGAAGAAGGGTCGGCTTGCTTCTGAGCTTCAACATCGCCCGATTTCGAGACGGTACTGCACCCGTGATCGATTGAATCGTTCGCCCTCCGAGGCCTCCTGTCCTCCGCGGTGAATTCCTTTGAAACAACAGTTGGACGTTGTTCGTGGACGACCCCAAAGTCACGGAAAGTGCAGCTTCCAAACCAATAGCAGCGAAGCTCCGGATCATCCTGCCATTTTCCTTCAAAGGCGAGCGTTTCGCGGTACTCGACCGCCTCGGACGCGTTCGTCCATCGGACTTCGTGCTCCAACACCCTCCACCCCCTGGGTGTCTTGGAGAATCGCCGCGGGGTTTCTTCGATCGAAGGTCGCATATCGTAAATTCAAGGTAGGCCCTGCGCGGTCGACGGGTCTTTGACATTGCGGTTGCAGGCGCGCGGTTCATGGAAACCATGAAAACGGCGATGAACGAACCCAAACCGGGCGGTCCGGCGAGACGAGTCCGATCCGCCATGAACGATCGCAAAAAGCGCGCGAACGGACCCAATTCACCCGGCTGGACCGGTCGAGAATCAGGACGCTCCAGCTCGGAAACCTCGTGTTTCGGAGCGAACGAAGCCAAACCACAGAGTCCGCCCAAAGCCTTACTCTAAAAGGCTTTCGGAATCACAGATCGGACAAACACCGGCGGCGAACGAAGCCAATCGCGGCAGCTTGCACCGAACCGATCACCCGACCGGCCCTGACGGGCTCGGACCGGAGAGTGGGCGGAATCGGGACGTCGCGTTTTTGAGCGATCGAAGCCAATCGCGGCCGGCGCGGCGGTGCAGGAGCGTAGGCCGATAAAGGGCGAGAACGTGGGGCATCGGCGCGATCGAAGCCAATCCAGATCGAACACCCAAAGTCTTTACAGAATAAAGTTTGCGTCACACATAGGGCCATATTCGCCCGACCGATCGAAGCCAATCCGGCGAGGAGTCCAACCCGAGCGGAAGGAGAGGGAAGTCGGATCAGGAGGCGGCGTCCGGAGGCGCGGTCGACTCGTCGGTCCGGCTCTCGATGTACTCGCGAAGGTATTGCAGGAACGTGGGGAGGCCGGCGGCTTCCCAGGCTTGTTCGATGACTTCCTTGAGGTGCTGGTTCTCGGATTGAAGCTGCTTGAACGCCGGGCCGTCGGAAGCGAGCAGGTCCATGCCCGCGACCTGGTCGTGGGTGTTGACCGACAGCATCAGGCCGGAGGCGTTGGGCCAGGGCTGGATCTGGAGCTTCATGTGGGGGTATCGGGCGTTACCCAGCCGGAGCGCGTAGATCGGGGTCTGGGTCCCCGGCACCCGGCCCGCCCGCTCGAAGGGGGGTTTGGAAAGCAGCTCGGCCGGCGAGGCGTCGGACGACCAGGTCATTCGCCGATCCACCGCTTCGGGAACCTGGCCCGAGGGGTAGGCGAACTTGACGTAGATTTCGGCCGCCTGGCGGACCACGGCGAGTCGCAGGGTGCTCAGGTCGATGGGATTCGAGCCGAGAGAAGCCTCCATGAAAAATCCTTTATCTGCCGTGCTTGCCGGAGGTCCGTCTCGATCCCCGGTCTCAACGATGAGATCAGGCCACGATCAGCGAACTCCTCGAGACGGCGAGCCCAGGCCGTCGACTCGTCCAGCTCCTAGTGATATAAGGATACCCACGCCTCATGTCGGAATCCAAGTCGTTCCGTTCCAGGAAGCCGCCGCGAGGCGCGGCGACGGGACCTCATCCCTTGGTTTGCATCGTCAGCGTGAGGACGTCGCTCTGGCCGTGGCCCAAGACGCGAAGTCCGGCGCTCACGCCTCGGGCCTGGAGGTTGATCGCGTCGGTCGTCTGGGTGTAAGGCTCGATCGAGATCACATCGGGCTTGCCGGGCGGCGTGTAGACCACCAGCTCGCGGAACGAGCGATCGAAGCCGAGCTGGAACTCCCCCCCCTTGTCCAGGTCGACGAGCCGGCAGACTCCTTCGGCCCCGTCGTACGCGAGGTCGGTCAGAACGTCGTCGAGCTTCAGCCCCTGGATCGGCTTCCCCTCCCGAAAATCGAGGCGCGGATCGACCGGCAAGACCTCGCCATTCGGAAGGAAGTCCTTGAGAGTCCAGGACTTCGACGCGGGAATGACGATCTTCGTCCGACCCAGGTCGCCCCCCGGCGCGAACGGCAGCCGGAAGTAGGGATGAATTCCAAAACCGTAGGGGAGATCGACGGCCGTCGGGTTGGAGATGGTCGTGGTCATTGTCACACGGCGGCCGGACAGGCCGTACCGAACCTGGAGCACGGCGTCGGCGGGCCAGTGGTCGCAGACCTCGGGTGCGTGCTTCGAGAGCTGGAACCGACCGACCAGGAACGCCTCGTCGGCCGTCGCCCGGTGCTCGACCACCTCCCAGGCTCGGTCGTAGACGAACCCGTGAATCGCGTTGGGACCGTTGTTCTTGGCCAGGTCGAACGTCCGACCCTGAAACCCGAAAGCCCCGTCCCGGATGCGGTTCGGAAACGGGAAGAGGATCGGCACGCCGTTGCCCCCGGGACCGCTCGGTGCCTCGGCGAACGTGTCGGCCGAGACGATCACCGGCCGCACCTCACCCGCGACGGGAAGCCGGAGGTCGAACAGGTTGAACCCGTACGACGGCAAAATCGACGCAGAAGACCCTACACCATCATCATACAAGGAATAAACCGGCCGATCCCCTCGTCGCTCAACGCTGATGCGAAAACTCATCGTGCGCGCTCCCTTTTTGCTTCCGGCCATTCCACTGATCCTGATCCCGCGGAATCTGTCGGGCCTTTGCCTGCTTGTACCGTATCCAGGTTCCAAGAAGTACCAGGAAATGGAAAAAAACCGCCCCCGGCACGTCAACGTGCGCCATACTGTCGAAACGACAAAAGAAAGAATCTTCAAAAGATTAAAAAAGCATAATAACCGTGCCCCCCACAGGCCGTCGCCGTGCCAGGACGCCGATCGAGTGCGGTTCAATAAAGCCGAACTTGAGACGGAGCTGCCGTCGAAACGGGTCCCAAAAGTGAGTTTCCGGCAGGAAAATCGCCGGCGGCCAATGATACGCCAGAAAAAGACTTGCAGTTCTCAGCCATCCTTGGTACAGGTAATAAGTGCATGATCGGGCGCTCTCAGTTCGAGTCGTCATAGGCCTTTCCTTGGCTTGATCCCCGTATTCCGCTGACTCGTTTTTTCACGATTTTTCCAAGAATTCTTCCGGAATTCTCACGCAATCACCTCGATGGCATCGTGATTGCTACAAGGCTTGACCGATCCCTTAGCTCGGCGACGTGGATAAGAGGTGCTTCAACGCGACACATCCATCATACGTTCCTGAGTTTCACCAAATTCATCCGCGGAGACGCGAGCGAGCGGCTCGCGAACCTTTCGGAATCGTCCGACGGTCGAAGCGGCGGGAACCGCGATTATGTCGAATTCATGTTGACGAACGACAGGCGGCTGCTATGATGGATGTGTTCAACCATAGTGAAGGCGATTTCGATCGCATCGATTTGGGCGCCTCTGAGCGAGCGGTTTTAGACGCCCGAGGTTCTATCGAGGAGGAACCGAGGATGGAATCTGATCTGGTAGTCAATGGTGCGATCGTGGATTCCTGGATTGAATCGTCCCGGGAAATCGACGACTCCCCCCGTCTCGTTCTTCAGGTCGCGCCCAAGGGACGCCCTCGCGATCTGATTTTCGTCGAAGCCGAGGCCTCGCTGATCCCCGACAAAGGATGGTTCGAGGATCTCAGCGAAAACACGTGTCACGGCAGCCCGGTGCTGGCGATCGGTCGACGGATGCTCAACGGCTTCGTCACAGCGACCCGCCTGCAACTGGTTCGTTGACGACGGTCCCCGGATCAAGCCGGGCGACGAGTCCTTGATTCCGCTCGCCCTCATGGGCTGCACGCTCTCTTCCTCGTCATCCGAACCTCGCCTGGGCGGTCCTTACTCTCTCAAACACGAGCCCACGGAATTCTCAAGGCCGCGACGGCGGTTCTGCCGCCTGCCGCGAGCCCTTCCGTTCCGCTACACTGGACTTGAGTTGAGAAATCGCCGCCCCGAGCGAATCCGCCGGCGCGGCGCCCACGAGACATCGACGCCGAAACGGGTGGGGAACGAGCGATGCAAGCGGAGAGCACGCCGGGCGGAACGCCCCAGCGAGGACGCCCGACGGACACGCGACGTTGCAGCGGCATCCGGGCGATCGCAGCGATTCTAGCGATTCTGCCGCCGCTTGCCGGAGCGACGGCCCAGGAGTCGCCCGCGAAAAAGGCGGGCTCGTCCCAGCTCCCGGACCGCGTTCAGGCGGTGCTCGAAACGGCGAGCTTCGCCAAGGGCCACTGGGGCCTGCTGGTGGTCGATCGGAAGACCGGCGAGACGGTCTACGAGCGGAACGCCGATCAGTTCTTCGCCCCCGCCTCGGTCACCAAGCTGTTCAGCACGGCCGCCGCCCTGGTCGAGCTTGGCGCCGACCATCGGTTTCAGACGCCCGTGGTCCGCCGGGGCGAGGTCGACGCTCAGGGATCGCTTCACGGCGACCTGATCCTGATCGCGCAAGGAGACCTGGCGATGGGCGGCCGGACGGGCCCCGACGGCCGGCTCCTGTTCAAGGACGTGGACCACACGTACTCGGGCGGCGCCTGGACCAGCGAGCTGGTGGCGACCGACCCCCTGGCCGGGATGGAGCACCTGGCGCGCGAGGTCCAGGCTGCGGGGATCAAGCGGATCACCGGCGAGGTGATCGTCGACGACCGCCTCTTCGACCGCGCCCCATCCTCGGGCAGCGGTCCGGAACGGGTCAGTCCGATCGTGGTCAACGACAACCTCGTCGACGTCGTGATCCAGGCCGGCAAGGCCCCCGGCGAGCCGGCGACGGTCTCGTTCTCGCCGCTCACCCAGTACGTGAGCATGGACGCGCAGGTCGAGACGATCGCGGCCGACGGCGAGGTCGACGTCAAGGTCGAGGAGGCGGGATCGCGTCGGTTCACGGTCCGGGGCCGGGTTCCGGCGGGCCGCGCGGCGATCGTGGCCACTTGCGAGGTCGACGACCCCGCCTCGTTCGCCCGGACCCTGCTGATCGAGGCCCTGCGCCGCCACGGCGTTCGGATCGACGCGTCACCGCTGGCCCAGAATTCGGGGGCGAGCCTTCCCGCCGCATCGACTTTGAAGGCCCTGCCCAAGGTGGCCGAGTACACGTCGCCTCCGTTCCGCGAGTTCCTCCGGGTGATCCTCAAAGTGAGCCACAACCTGCACGCGAGCACCTTGCCGATGCTGCTGGCCGCCCGCAAGGGGGAGCGCTCGCTCAAGGCGGGCCTGAAGCGCGAGGGCGAGCTGCTCAAGGGCCTGGGCGTCGATCCCAAGGCGATCTCGTTCGGCGGCGGCGCGGGAGGTACGCAGTCCGACATGGTCACGCCCCGAGCGGCCGTGACGCTCCTCCGCGCGATGGCCGCCCGCCCCGACTTCAACGCCTACGACGCCGCCCTGCCCGTCCTCGGCCGCGACGGGACGCTCGCCAAGGCGGTCGCCGACGACAGCCCGGCCCGGGGCCACGCGCACGCCAAAACCGGAACCTTCTATGTGAACAACGACCTCGACGGCACCACCCTGATGACCAGCAAGGCCCTCGCCGGCTACCTGGAAACCGCGACCGGCCGCCAGCTCGCGTTCGCCTTCTTCATCAACAACGTGCCGCTCGACGTCCCTAAGCCCAAACGGCCGGTCTCGACCGCCACCGGCGAGGCCGGCAAGCTCCTCGGCAAGCTCTGCGAGGTCTTCTACGCCGACTCCGAAGCGCCCGCCCCGGCCCCTGCCGCCGAAGCTGCGGCCGGCGGCAAGTAAGCCCCGCGCGTGCGTGACGGCTCGAAAGAATCCGGCTCGATCGGGTGCCATCATCATGCCGTCACGTCGATACCTGTCCTGGCTGTCTCCGACCCGCATCACGCTCGGAATCCTCGGCTTGGGGTATCTGGCCATCCTGTCGCTGTCGTTGGCCGACCGTTGGAAACAAACCGGCTACGTCCCTGCCGACCTCGTCTGGACGGCGGACGAGGTACAGAAGGCGGAGGCGGCTAAACTGGCGGCCGCCGATTCGTTCCATCGCCTGTCGAAGGCCAAAGAACGGGTTCAAGCCGAGCTGAATGCGATTCAGGCTTTGACGCCCCGAAAAGAGCCCGAACCGGGGTCGCCCGAAGCGTTCCACTCCGTCACTGAGGGACTTCTTCGCAAGGCCCAGTCCGCGGGTAACGAATCCGGCAACCTCGCCCGAAGGGTGAGGTCCTTTCTCATAAACGAACGAGAATCGTATAACTCGATTTATGAGCGAATCGTGGCCCTGTTTGACAGCCGCCCTGAACAGGGTGAGGACGCCGAGAAGTCCCTCAAGCACGCCCACGACGAATCGCTCGAAGCCTTGCCGACTCTCATGAAGGAGGCGTGGCCCAACCTGCCCCCGAAGGAGCAGGCGGAACGCTTGAGGATCGCCGCGCTCATCCTGGACGGGGAGTATCAAGACCGCCTTCGAGACTACTACCTTGCGGAGGCGCACGTCGCATCCGACAAGCAGCTCAAAGCCATCAACGCGAAGTACCTTGGACAGGAATCCCCCGAGAAACCGCAGTAGAGCCGCCGGTTGGCTTGCGACGAGATCCGGTGGATGCCGACAGCCTCCCGAGACCTGGGCGAACTGCCCCTTCGAAGCGGCTGCGACGTTTGCTGGTCGGCTATTTTTTTGTGAGGAACGGCATGCTCGACGACGAACCTTGTCATCCGGCCTCCGCCAACCCCTTGCGTCGCCGCTACACGCTGAAGGATATACTCCTGCACGTCGCCCTCGTGGGCCTGCTTCTCGGGGGCTGCGTGGCGTGGTCGCGATCGAGCGACTATCGCGCGAGGGCCCGGCTCCACGCCCTGAAAGAAGAGACAGCGGCCGAGGAGGCGCTGGCCTCCCGCCACCTCGCGGCACAGGCCTCGTCCGAAGACGAAGCGCTGAAGAAGAAGATCGAGGAAGTATTCGCGAGGGTCGAACCCCACACTGCGGAGCTGCGATCCAAAGACTCGCACAGCCTATCCCAAGCCTACCAAGGCCTGTTCAAAATGGATCGGGAGCTGTCGCTGACGATGCTCGATGCCCCCCCTGGACAAGACGTCGCGGACCCGGGAGGACCTGGACGAGGCGATCCGCTGGAGGGACGATTGGGAGCGGCTCTCGGCCCATCATGCCGCGATGAAGCGTAAATATCAGCGAGCCGCGATCTTTCCCTGGATGTCGGTCGATCCCGACCCGCCCAAGCCACGGATCGGCGACGACTAGTTCTGGGAGACTCTGCGGTCGGCGACGACCGGGGCGTCGACGACGTGCGGCGGGGGCGACCCGTCGGCGCCGGGGTCGACCCGGCCGCCGACCATCTGCGCCCACCGGGGGACGTCGAGGATGCGGGTCAGCTCGTCGGGGATGCCGGCCAGGGTGATCTCGCGGATCGGGCTGGAGATCACGATGCCGGCCTGGGCGAACCGCTCCTGGATCGCCTTGCTGATCCGGTGCTTCGTCCCCCCCACCAGGCCGGGGTCGGCGACGAACGCGTAGAGGCCGAACTTCAGGCCCATCTCGCCGATCTCCTCCAGCAAGGCCGAGGACGCGGGCTTGGACAGGACGTCGAAATCGCTCTGCGCGATCGTCAGCAGCAGCTTGACCACCTGGTCGACGTTCGAGTCGTGCGCCACGCTCAGCTTGATCGACACGCGCATGATCTTGTCTTTATGCGTCCAGTTGACGAGCTTGCCGGTGATGAACTCGCGGTTCGGGACGATCATGCACTGGTTGTCGCCGTTGATGATCATGGTGGCTCGGATGTTGATCCGATCGACTTTTCCGGTGGTTTCGCCGACGGTGACGATATCGCCGATCCGGATCGGCCGCTCCAAAAGCAGGATGATGCCGCAGACGAAGTTGGAGACGATCTCCTGCAAGCCGAATCCCAAGCCGACGCCGAGCGCGGCGAGGATCACGCCGATCTGGGCGAGGCCCAGGTGGACCGATTCGAGCGCGACGATCACCGCCACCCCGAGCGCGACGTAGCGGCAGAGGGTCACGACGGCGAACCGGATGCCCGGGTCGTCAGGCATCTTGCGGAACAGGGTGAAGGAGAACAGAGTGGTCATGTACCGCCAGAGCGCGGCACCGGCCAGGATGGCCGTCATCCCCTTGACGACGTCGCCCAGGACCACGGGCATGCGCTCGGGTGAGCCGTCCGACACGGTCCAGAGCTGCCTTTCGGAGAGGATTTTCAAGAGCGTCGGATCGATCCCCCAGATCCAGCCGAGCGTCGCCAGGCCGATCGCGAGGATCGTGAACGTCGAGAGCCGGGCCAGGCGGACAGCCCATTCCCCCTCGTCGGCGACCACGTCGACGGTGCCGGCGCGCGGAGCCGTCGCGCCGGAGGCGCCCCGTTGTTGGCGGTTCGAGAGCAACGACGCGGCGCCCGTCCACGACCAGATGCGGTACGTGAGCAGGCCCGAGCGGGCCCGCCAGGCGATCACCCGGCCGATCACACGGTGCACGCCCCAGGCGATCATGAAGACGACCAGACTCTCCACCCCGCCGAGGGTCAGCCGACGGGCGGCGAAGGTGTAACCGTTGTAGTCGAAGAGGATGATGATCGCGACGTAGGCGATGATCAGCCGGTTGATCGTCCGGGCCCGTCGGCAGAACCACGTCGCCCACGCGGAATCGACCGCGCCGAGCGGCGACCTCGTGATCGAGATCACCGGCGAAGCAGGATGCGCGGCTTTCACGTCGGCCGAGGCGGGCGGTTCGGTCGGTACGTCCGGGTTGATCCAGAGCATCAGCGCCGAGGACGGCCGGAGGTGGTAGATCATCGACGCCAGCACGAGAATCTCGAAGCCGAGGATCAAGAACCGGGCGAGCGCCGGCGCGGTCAGCGCGCGACCGTCGTGCGAGATCTCGCCGTGGAGGAACAGGTAGGCGGGCACGAGCATGGCCATCGCGGCGAGCGTCAAGACCCGGCCCGCGCCTCGGAACTGGCGCGACGCCGAAGGGGGCATCTCCAGGTAGCGCTCGGCCCACCCCTCGGGCTTGAAGAACCAGGTCAACACGCCGCGCGCCAACAGGCCCAGAGCCAGCGCGTTGAGAATCGTCGCAGCCAAGACGCCCGTGCTCCTCGGCCACGGCCCCAGGCTGGCGGCCAGGGCCAGCACGGCGAGATAGCTCGGCCAGATCGACGCCCAGACCAATCCCAACAAGAGCGATCTCAGTGCTCGCTTCACGGCTCACGTCCTCGCGGTAGGTTCAAGGTCTCGACGTCGACGGTCTTCGGCTCGGCCCCGGTCTCGGCTCAGCTCTGTTGGACCACCGGATTCATGTCCACTTTGACGGTGCTTCGGGCCGAATCGCCGTGCAGCCGCGCGGGCGGCAGCGCATGCAGGAGACGCTGCTTCAAGACGCCTCGCAGACGAAAGATCCCCAGCGGGAGCACCAGCGCGAGCAGGCCCGCGGCCAGAAACTCGGGAGTGAGCCGCCGCCACGATTTCGGCGTCGTCGTCTCCTTGGCCAGTCCGAACGACACCTTGGCCAGCCTCTGAAGCTCGCCCGCGCCGCGGCCGATCGTGGCCAGGTTGATGGGGTCCTGGTCGCGAATCCAGAACAGGTGGGTGCGGATGAAGGTGTATTCCTCGTCGAGGAGGTCGAGCCGGCGGTTGATCTGGTCGAGCGTCTCGGAAACGCCGCCGTACAGGTCGCGCAGCGCGTCGCGACGCCGCTCCAACAGCGCCCGATGCTTGACCTCCAGCTTCGCGACTTCCGCCTCGGCCTTGGCGTGCCGCGCCGGCGGCAGCGCGTCGAGGAGGTTCTCACGCTCAACCTGGTCGAGCAGCGAGTCTTCGATCAGCTCCAATTCGGCGCTGGTCAACGCGTTCGCGTAGTCGCGCACCAGCCTCTCGACGGCGGCCAGCTCATTGCGGCGGAGCTTCTCGCGTTCGGGGCCGATTCTCCGGTAGTCGGTGTTGAGCAGGATCAGGTCGGAGGGGCTGAAGCTGCCGTCGTCGAGCAGCGCCTTGATCTTCGCCAGGCTGATCCCCGCCCGCACCGCCAGGGTGCGCTGGCTTTCGAGCGATGGAGTGGAGCCCGCGGTCGCGAGCTGCTCGAACTTGACCGCGGAGGCTTCGAGTTCCAGCAGCTCGGCGTTGCGGCCGGCGAGGTAGCGATTGAGAGGATCTACGGTCCGCTCGGCCTTTTGCTGCTCGGCGCCGGCCTCGCGCGTCAGCTTGGCCTCGTCGGCCTCGGCGAGCTGGCGGTAACGCTCCTGCATCTTCTCCAGCAGGATGCGACCGAGCCTGACGTGCTCGACCCAGCACTTGCGGTCTGCCACGGCGACCTCGGCGGACTTGTTCGCCCGCGTGATCTTCAGCTCGATCGCCTGCGACCGCAGGGTCTCGACCGTCGACTCGATCCGGAAGTTGATCGCCTTCTCATCGGCGATCTTGCGGTCGGCGGCCGTCTTGGCGGTGGGCGCGGCCGCTGGCGCGTCTCCCCGCGCCTTGAGAGCCGCCAGCCGCTGAGCGATCTTGTCCCGCTCGGCGCGCAGGGCGGTCAGCGGCCCCTTGACTTCCTTCAGTGGGTCGGAGGGGGTGCTTTCGAGCTTGTCCTGAAGCTCCTTGACTTCTTTCTTCCGCTCCTCGATCGCCTCTTTCATCTGATCTTTGATCTGCTTGCGGGCCGTCTCCTCGATCTCGTCTTTCTGCGTGAACACCTCGGGGAGCAGTTCCTGAAGCGGCTGGGCCGCCTGGGCCTTGGCCCGCGTCAGCTCCTCGTTCGCCTTGGCGAGTTTGCGGTCGGGGTCGGCTTCGGGATTGGTCAGGTCTTTCAACTCCTTGACGACCTTGTCGTAGTCGTCGAACCGCTTCTGACGCTCCTGGAGCACGTCTTGCATCGCCTTGGCGGCCTGCTTGGCCGCGGGATCGACAGGGCGCTTCGGGTCGACGCCGTCGGCCGCGTCGGCGGGGGCCGCCAAAGCCTTGAGCCGCTCGGCGAGGTCGGTCTTCAACGCCACCGCCTCATCGGGCTGGACGAGTCCCGGGCCTTCAAGCTTGGGAGCGGGGGAGGCAGGAGCGGGGGAAGCAGGAGCCGCGCCGGAAGCGGCTGCGGCAGCGGGAGCAGCCGGGACGGTGGTGGCGGCGGCGGCAGCCGGGACGGCGGCGGGCGTGGGAGCGACGACGGGAGCTGGCGCGGAGGCCGGGGCCGTCGCGGGCGGCGGCGGGGTGGGCTGGGATCGTTCGCCGCTCTTGGCCTTCGGTTCGTCGCCGTGAGCGGGCGGCTTCCGGGCCGCGGCCGCGCGGCGCTGGACCTGGACCGGGTGGTCGTCCGGCAGACGGGGGAGTTCGCCCTCCTGGGAGCGCGCTCCGCCGGTGAGGCCCAGAAACAGCGCGAACGCCGCCGCCGCGATCAGGCGACGCGGGCCGGACGGAGGCGACGAGGCGAGACCGGCGCGGGGGGCGAGTCGAGGGCAAGGACGGTCCTGTCCAGATCGCGGCATCGCACGGGTTCCTTCCCGAACAAAGAAGCACGAGTTGGCGCATCGAAGTTCCGGTTTCGAGCGGGCGTAGGGTACTCGGAGGAGGGGCGACGGGCAAGGTGAAATCAACGGCGGTCGGTGCGCGGACCGGTCGAAAACCGCGCTAAACCGTTGTTCCAGCTTGACCTCGATGGCGAGGGCTTTATCATTGGGACGAACCGGCGCGACGCTCGATCAGCCGCGCAGACCGGCGGCTTTTTTGGAGGCGTCGTTTCGCCGACGCATCCCCCGAATTCGTTGCATGATCCTGCCCCGCAGGTAGTTCGCGTCGTTCCAGAAACCCTTCCTGGGGCGACGGTCAGACGTTCGATCGGGTTTGCTCTGGCAGGAATCCGCCGTCATGGCGGAAAAATCCGTCGAGCCCGCGTAGAATACCGAAGTGATCGAGCGACGGGTCGCTCGGCTCGGCCTGGTGGATCGCTACATTGATGATGACGGCTGTCCCCCGAATCGCCCTGGCAACCCCCGCGACCGGGCCGGAGCCCTCGACGGCCGGCCTGGCCGTGCTCGCCGGCCTGACGGCGCGGCGGTGGCGGATTCAGCACTTCCGCTCCCGAGCCTGCCCGACGACGACCGAAGTGGTGGCCGACGCGACCGGACTGCCGGAACGGCACCTCGACACGTGGCTGATGCCGCCGAACGTGTGCCGTTCGCTGTTCGTCGCCGGCGCCCGCGCGGCCAGCCTCGGATTGGTCGAGGGGACGCTCGACGCGTCCCTGGTTCCGTCGTTGTGCGGCGGCGATCTCCGCGGCCTGACCCGGATTCTCGACCTGCCGATCGTCTCGGTGCTCTCGCTCGTCGGTGCCGACCCCGGCGCGTGCCATCTTCCTCGCATCCCGGAAGGGACCGAGGCGGTGATCCTCGACGGCCTGTCCTCCGACGACCAGATCGAGCGGTACCGCCGCCTGATCCGGCTGACCTGCGGCCTGCCGGTCGTGGGGGCCGTCGACCTCTTGCCGGGGGCTCGATCGGCCGTGGAAGCCGCCGCGCGGGGCGAAACCCGCCTCGCCGAAGACGTGATCGACGCCCTGGGGTCGAGCTTCCTCCGCCACGCCGACCTGAAAGCCTTCGCCGCCCTGGCGACCAGCCGGGTCGACCTGAATCGTCCCCAACAACCGGGCGGCTGCGGCCGCGAGGCCGGTCCGCCGGGCTTCCGCGTGGCCTACGCCCACGACGACGCCTTCGGCTGCTATTTCCCCGACACCCTCGAAGCGCTCGAATCGCTCGGGGCCGAGCTGGTCGAGTTCTCGCCGATGCGCGACGGCGCCCTGCCCGACGGCGTCGACCTGGTCATGATCGGCTGCGGCTTCCCGGACCTGCACGCCATGGAGCTGGCGGCCAACTTCAGCATGATCGCGGCGCTCCGCCAGCACGTCTGCCGCGGCCAGCGGATCTACACCGAAGGGGGAGGCACGGCCTACCTGGGCCGGTCGATGATCATCGACGGTCAGACCGTTCCAGGAGCGGGAATCCTTCCCTTCGACGCCGAGCTGGTCGCCAATCCCACGGCCCCCACTCCGGTCGTGCGGACCCTGCTGCGCGACTGCTGGATCGGGCCGCGCGGCGCGCAGGTTCGCGGTTACAAGAGCGGCCGATGGAACTTGCGGCCGAGCGTCCAGCCGTTCGAGTGTCCGTCGTGTTTCGGCTCGCTGTCGCGCGACGACGATCTGTACTTCCGTCACCACGCGGTCGGCAGCCTGATCCACCTGCACCTGGGCGCGCTGCCCGAGGTCGTCGCGGCGTTCGCGGGGCCGCACCGCCCCTCGCTGAAACGGCCCTCGACGGTCGGCCTGTCTCAGGATCAGGAAGTCGGCGACGAGGACGACCAGGATTAGTCAGCGCGAGCCGTCGGACTCGAGCCCGGCTTCCAATGCGCGGATGTTGTCGCTGAGCGCCTGGCTGTGGGGTTGAAGCTTCAGCGAGCGGCGGAGCGTCTTGAGGGCCTCGCGCGGCTGTTCGAGCTGAAGCTGGCACTGCGCAAGGCCGCCCAGTGCCCCGATGTGGTAGGGATTGACGGCCAGGACGCGCTGGCAATCCTCGGCGCTCTCGGCGTAGCGGCCGAGCTTGAAGTAGGCGATGGCCCGCTGGTTATAGGCTTCGGCGAGCCGGGGGGCGCGGGCGATCAGCTTGGAGGCCAGGTCGATCGCCTCATCGGATCGACCGGTCGCGGCCAGCAGACGGACTTCTTCAAGCGTCTGGTTGTTCTCGGGGCTGTCGGCCCGGAACCAGATGACCCAGAGGGCGCGTTCGGCCATCGTGCGGACCACCGAATCGTCGTCGCGCATGGCCCGGCCGAGGGTGGAGTTGCAGCCGTCGAATGTGCCCATGACGCCCAGCGCGAGCACGGCTCCGCGACGGGCGTTGGCGTGGGGCGACGACGCCAGCACCCGGCAGAGCGTCTCCTCGGTGTAGCGGGCCAGGACGCGCTCGCGAAACTCTCCGAGGTCGCGGTCGCGGAGGAACGTCTCGTAGTAATCGATCAGCAATGAACCCGTGTGTGGCTCCAACATGCCCGCGGCTCCCACCGATTGACGCGACGAATCGTCCAAGGCCGCGCCGCCGCCTGGATCGAAGACGAGGAGCGGCGGCGACGCGCCGGTGACCGCTCCCGAGAGAATCAGGACCAAGGAACCGAAGATCGGAGTTCGCCGGCCCCGACGACAGGGCGTCCCGACGCTGGCGTCGGCCATGTCTCGACTCCTGCTCAATGCGGCGTTTCCAAAACTCAACGCATCCGGCGATTCGGCCGCCGTTTCCCGTTGGTGCCGATGCGCCGTTGAATCGTCAGGGGTTGGAATTCGTTCAGGCGTGTCGCGTGAACGGCCGAGGCCGTTCTGATCAGGCTTCAATCCGGCGTGCCAGGCCCTCCGCGAGGGGAGCCGGGCGACAAGGGCAGGCGTGAACTCAACCGCAAAGTCTACCACCGCCCGCCGGCCGCGTCCAAGAAAAACATAACCCGTTTCGCGGTCGGTTTTCAACGGGTGCGAGGCGGCCGCGCCGTCATCCTTCGAGAGCCACGACCGAGCTGATCGGTATATGCACCAGGCTGCCGCCTTGGCTCCTGGTCTCGTCGCTCGGATCAATCGTCAGACCGCACTGGAAGTCGAGGTCGACCAACCGGCCGGCGAGGGTCTGGAGCGGGGTTGTGACCCGGACCCGCCGGCCCAGGTGTTCGCTCAGGCCGCGCCAGGCGGCGTTCAGGCTCGACGGACCGTCGCGGACGCCCTCGTCGTACCAGCGGTCGAGCCGGCGGATCAGGTCGCGGACCAGCTCCGAGCGATCGAACGAGCCGCCGCCGCTCAAGATCCGCAGCGACGTGGCCTTGCCGCGCAGCTCGGGGGCGAGGTCGTCGACGCCGAGGTTGACGTTCAGGCCGACGCCGACGACGACCGCGGTCTCGGGCTCGGACGCGGACGCGGGGGAGTCGTCGCGGGGACGGATCACGCGCTCGACGAGAATGCCGGCGACCTTGCGGCCGTCGACGCGGACGTCGTTGGGCCACTTGATCCGCGCGTCGCATCCGGTCCATTCGGCGACAAGCCCGGCGGTCGCCACCGCGCCCAGCGCGGTCAGCCAGGCGGTGCCGCCGGCCGATTCGCGGCCGATTGGCGACAGCTCGGAGGGAGGGAACAGCAAGACCGACATCAGGATGCACGACCGCGGCGGCGCGCTCCAGCTCCGTCCGCGCTGGCCGCGACCGGTGGTCTGTTCTTCCGCCAGAATGACGAGGCCGTCGTTGGCCGCCGCGCCGGCGCCACGAGCCGCGGCGTCGCTGGTGCTGCCCAGCCGGTTCCAGACGGCGATCCGGCGGCCGATCCGCCTCGTGCCCAGCTCGTGCTCGATCTGGTCGGGGCAGAGCCGGGGCGAAGGCCCGCGATAGGCCGCGCCCAGGTACGGATGCCGCTCGATCCGGAAGCCGAACGCCTCGAGCGCGTCGAGGTCGGCGGCGAGCCGCTCGCGATCATTGGATTCGGCGAGATCGGCCGTCGCGACGAAGCCCGAGACACTCCGCAGCCGGTCGAGCAGCGGGATGTTGAGGATCGCGGGCGCGGATTCGTGGGAATGCGCGTTCATGTCGCGGGGTCGATATCCAGCGCGACGTCGAGCGCGACGGCTGAATGGGTCAGGGCGCCGACGCTGATCCGATCGATGCCCGTGCGCGCCAGCGCGGCGATCGTCGCCAGGGTCACGCCGCCCGACGCTTCCAGCTCGACGCCCGGGGCCGACTGATCGCGGCGGCGGACCGCTTCCCGCAGCGCGTCAGGCCCGAGGTTGTCGACGAGCACAATATCGGGCCGGCAGCGCAACGCAACGTCGAGCTGATCGAGCGTGTCGACCTCGACCTCGACGACCGTGCCCGGCGGCGAGCCGGCGCGGGCGTCGGCGATCGCCTTCGCAATCGGGTCGGCGACTCCGTCGGCCTGCAACCAGCCCAGGTGGTTGTCCTTGATGAGCACGGCGTCGTAAAGCCCGATCCGGTGGTTGCGGCCGCCGCCGCAGCGGACCGCGTACTTCTCGAGCGCCCGCCAGCCGGGGGTCGTCTTCCTCGTGTCGAAGACGCCGGCGGCGGTCCCCTCCACCTCGGCGACGAACCGAGCCGTCAGCGAGGCCACGCCGCAGAGCCGTTGCAGGAAGTTGAGGGCCGTGCGTTCAAGCACCAGGATCGACCGAAACGAGCCGGAAAGCTCGCCCAGGACTTCGCCGGCCTCGACGCGGTCGCCGTCGACGCGCCGTGGGCGCCAGCCTTCCCCCAGCTCGAAGTGGTCGATGAGCAGGCCGACAACGGGCAAGCCGGCGACCACCCCCGGCGCGCGGGCGATCAGCCGGGCCGAGCCCCGGGCGCGGGGGGGGATGACCGTGGTGGTGGTGATGTCGCCCGCGTCGTTCAAGTCCTCCGCGAGCGCCAACCCGATCAGCGTCTCGGCGTTCCTCCGTTCGGGATCGCCGAACGGGCGTCGTGTCTCGGTCATCGCGGTTCGCGTCCTTCCCGCCGGCGCACGGCGTCTAGTTTTCCGTGGAAGCGCCGCCTTTTTGCAGCATCATCGGCTTGTCGGGAGGAAGGACCTTCATCCGCGGAGGGCCCGCCGTCTCGCTCGACTCCAGGATCGGAATCTCGATCTCGACCCGTTCCGGAATCTTGCTTCCCTTGAGAATCCCGGCGGCGACGTTGACGGCTCGGCGGAGCAGCCTGTCGACGCCGAAGACGCCGAGCGCCGCGTATTCGCCCATCATGACCTGGCTGCGAGCGGACTCGTTGGAGGAATAGCCGGCGATGACGAACCGATGGTCCGTCTTCAGGACGCCGGTCGCATCGTCGGCGGCCAGCATTCCGCCGGCGTCGACGGCGAAGACCAGCGTCGTTTCGGGGTGGGCCTTGAGGTACTCGACCAGCTTCGTCTCGCCGTCCTTGATCGTCTTGGCGAACGGCAGCTCCTCGATCTTCTTGACCCCGGCCGCCTTGAGGGCGTCGCGAAGCGCATTGACGCGGTCCTGGAAGAGGGCGTCGACGGTGGGGTCGACGAGGATCACGGCCCCGGCGTCGGTCGCGATCTTACCATTCTTGGCGGCTCGCATCGCGTCGGCGACGAGGGCCGCGGCCGACGGCTTGAGTTCTTCGTGCGCGACCAAGATCATCGGCGGCCCGACGGCGGACGCCGATTCGGATGCCGGCGCCTGCGAAACGGTCAGCCGACGGCCGATGGTCACGACCGCGACGCCGGCCTTCTGGGCTTCGGCGGCGGCGGCGATCAGTGTCGCGTCGGGTGCGTTCGGGACTTCGATCACAATGACCGGCGGCTTGCGGGTGATCGCCTTGCGGACGAGTTCGGCCTGTTCCGAAGCGGGCGCCCCTTCCGGCGGGGCCGTCACCTGGACCCTGGTCGTGTCCATGCCCGCCTGAAGCTTCGCGGAGGTTCTGAGCGTCTCGACGTCCGACTCGATCCGAGGCGTGAGGACCACCTCGATGACCTTGGCCGACGACGAGGTCGCGGAGATCCCGGTCGATGTTCGGGGCGTCGCCGCCTTCTTCGTCAGCTCGGGAGGGCGCGGCGGATTGAACGTGAACGTATCGCAGCCCGCCGCGAGAAGACTCATCGCCAGGATCAGCAGCCGGCCCTGAAGCCGGGATGCGCCTCGCTCGGCGCGCGGCCGATGATGGGGATCACTCTGATCGAAGCTGGGGCAGGTCATGGATTCCTCCGACGAGAAGCCGAACGAACGATCGATGGAGAATAAGAGCGTGGCGCTTGACTCTTACGTTGTAGAGGCCAAGGTCAACGCCGCTAGTTTACTCGAAATCGACGCAGGGGCGACACGATCGCGGGCGCGAATCGGCGAACGGTTCGAGAACGGCGTCAGCCGCGCTTCTTGCCGGCCCGGGCCTTCGCTTTGGCCTTCGCCTTAGCGCTCTGGCCCTGGGGGCTGGGCGCCGGCCGCGCCGAGCCGCCCCCCTGGGCGGCGCGAAGCTGCTGGATCTTGTCGCGGAGCGCGGCGGCGCGTTCGAATTCGAGTTTCTCGGCGGCATCGAGCATCTCGCCTTCGAGGGCGTCCAGGTACTCTTCGGTCGCGTCGGTCGCCTCGTCGCGGCCCACGGCCTCGCGGGCGACGGTGCGCGCCTGGATCTCTTCCTCGATCCCGCGACGGATCGCCTTGACCACCGACTCGGGGGTGATCCCGTGCTCGGCGTTGTACGCCGTCTGGAGCACGCGGCGGCGCTCGGTCTCGTCCATCGCCCGCTGCATCGAGTTGGTGATCCTGTCGGCGTAGAGGACGACCTCGGCGTTGACGTGCCGGGCCGACCGGCCGATGGTCTGGATCAGCGAGGTCTCGCTGCGTAGGAAGCCCTCCTTGTCGGCGTCGAGGATGCAGACCATCGAGACTTCGGGAAGGTCGAGCCCCTCGCGCAGCAGGTTGACCCCCACCAGGACGTCGAACGCCCCTTCACGAAGCTCGCGGAGGATCGTCATCCGCTCGATCGCGTCGAGCTCGGAGTGCAGCCACTTGCAACGCAGCCCCTGCTCCTTGAGGTAACGCGTAAGGTCTTCGGCCAGCCGCTTGGTCAGCGTGGTGACGAGCACGCGTTCCCCCTTCGCGGCCCGCTTCTTGGCCTCTTCCAGCAAGGCCGGGACCTGGCCCCGGGCGGGCTCGACCCGAACGACAGGATCGATCAGGCCGGTGGGACGGATGACCTGCTCGACGACCTCGCCGCCGGACATCGTCACCTCGTAGTCGCCGGGCGTGGCCGAGACGAACAGTCGACGCGCCGGCTTACTCTCCCACTCGTCGATCCGCAACGGGCGGTTGTCCAGCGCGCTGGGGAGGCGGAAGCCGTGCTCGACCAGGGTGAGCTTGCGGCTGTGGTCGCCGGCGAACATGCCGCGAATCTGCGGCAGCGAGACGTGCGACTCGTCGAGGATCAGCAAGCTGTCGGGCGGGAAGAAGTCGAGCAGCGTGTTGGGCGTCTCGCCGGCCTTGCGTCCCGAGAGGTGCCGTGAGTAGTTCTCGATCCCCGAGCAATAGCCGACTTCCAGGAGCATCTCCATGTCGTACCGGGTCCGGGCCGCCAGCCGCTGGGCCTCAAGCAGCTTGCCCTGCTCCTTGAGGGTTTGCAGCCGTTCTTCCAGCTCGTTGCCGATCGCCGCGACGGCCCCCTGAATCCGCTCTTCGGGGAGCACGAAGTGCTTGGCAGGGTACACGTAGAGGTCTTGATGGGTTTCGAGCACCGAGCCGGTCAGACCGTCGATCGTCGCCAGCCGCTCGACCTCGTCGCCGAACAGCTCGATCCGGAAGCCGAATTCCTCGTACGCCGGCCAGAGCTCGATCACGTCGCCCCGGACGCGGAACTTGCCGCGCTCGAACGAGACGTCGTTGCGGTCGTACTGGATGTCGACGAACTTCAGCAGCAATTCATCGCGGTCCACGAGGTCGCCGACCTTCAGACGGACCATCATCTTGCGATAGTCGTCGGGCGAGCCCAAGCCGTAGATGCACGACACGCTGGCGACGACGATCACGTCTTGCCGACTCACCAGGGCGCTCGTCGAGGCGAGCCGAAGCCGCTCGATCTCCTCGTTAATCGACGCGTCCTTCTCGATGTAGATGTCGCGCTGAGGGATGTAGGCTTCAGGCTGGTAGTAGTCGTAATAGCTGACGAAGTAGCGGACCGCGTTGTGCGGGAAGAACTCCTTGAACTCCGCGTAGAGCTGCGCGGCCAGCGTCTTGTTGTGCGACATCACCAGGGCGGGCTTGCCGTACTGGGCGATGACGTTGGCCATCGTGAACGTCTTGCCCGAGCCCGTGACGCCCATCAGCGTCTGGCTGGCGCGCCCGTCGGCCAACCCCTTGACCAGCTCGTCGATCGCCTGGGGCTGATCGCCGGCCGGCTGGTAAGGGCTGACAAGCTGATATTCGCTCATCGTATTCTGGTCTCGTCTCGCCTGGTAACCCGTCGTGAAGGTGACTTCGAAGTATAACCACGCCGTCGAGAATTTTCCCCCCGACGCAGCCTCGTAACTCCGACGCCGATCGTCGCTCCGAGTACAAGCCCGAAGCGCCAGCGAGTGCATGGTACCTGAACGGCCGACCGGAGATGCACTCGCTGGCGCTTCGGGCTTGTACTCGGACCCGGCCCACCGCGATCCCCATTTTCATGAGGCCGGGTGTCCCCACGGCGTCAGGATGGTTTGTACCGGCATCGCTTAATCGACCCGCGCCCCCCTGCGGGCGACGCGCGAGGCGACCGGCTCTTGAGGCGGCTCGATTCGCAGATGAGGCGCCAGCCGGGCGACGGTCGCCGGCCCGATCCCCCGGGTCCGCCGGTCCAGGTCGTCGAGCGAGACGAACGGGCTTTCTCGGCGGGCCTCGACGATCTGCGCCGCCAGCTTCGGTCCGATTCCGGGAAGCGCCGAGAACACCTCGACCGGTGCCGAGTTGAGGTCGATGACCAGCTCGGGAGCGAGGTGGACCGCACCTTCGGACTCCGAGCGCGCGCCTCGGCCGACGGCCAGCATCGTCAGCCCGGACAGCAGCGTCGCGAAGGCCAGAAGCCTGCGGACGTCGATCGTCCAGGGCCACGCATCGCCCGGCGCGGGCCGCCGCGGCTTCGACCGACTCGACATCCGTTCCGAAACGTCTTGCATCGCGACCACTTACGCCTGAGGCCCCGGGTCAACATCGCTCCCTCCGACGATACGAGACCACCACGTCCGATGGCAAGCCCCGCCCCGCTCGCGTGCGAGAGGTATACAATGAAAAGAGGAAGCGAAGACCGGGAGACGGATTCGAAGGAGGATTCGTTGATGACGACGGCGTCCCGAAGCATCGCGAGCCTGCAACCGGAATCGGCGGGCTCGCGGCAGGCCGACCCCGAACGGCTCGAACGGCGGGCGCGGGAGATCGGTCGCGAGCTGTTCGCGCGAGTCGGCCGCGCCTCGCGACCGTGGCGGCGCGGGTGGTGGGAAGACCGGTTCATGAACTGGATGCTCGACGACCCCCAGGTGCGGGCGCAGTTGTTCCGGTTCATCGACGTCCTGCCGGCGCTCCGCACGCCCGATTCGGTGGGTCGACACCTGACCGAGTACCTCGATGAAGCCGACGGCCGCGTCCCCTGGCTGTTACAAACCGCCGTCGACCTCGCGCCGCCGGGCACCGAGCGCGAAGTCTTGCTGGCGCGGGCCGCGCGGGGGGCGGCCGAGGTCATGGCGCGCAAATTCATCGCCGGCTCGACGCCCGACGAGGCGTTCCAGACGGTCCTGAAGCTGCGAAAGCGGCGGCTGGCGTTCACGGCCGACCTGTTGGGCGAAGCCGTCATCAGCGAGGCCGAGGCCGACGTCTACCAGCAGACCTGCCTCGACCTGATCCGCGGCCTCGCCGGCCCGCTGGCCGCCGTGCCCGAAGATCCGCTGATCGACCGCGACCACGACGGCCCGATCCCGCGCGTCAACCTGTCGCTCAAGCTGTCGAGCTTGACCACGTATTTCGACCCGATCCACACCGAGCAGACCATCGAACGCGTCGCCGCGCGCCTCCGTCCGATCCTCCAGACGGCCCGCGACCACGGCGCGTACGTCCACGTCGATATGGAGCAGTACGCCTTCCGGGCGCTCAGCTACGACCTGTTTCGCCGGGTGCTCGCCGAGCCCGCGTTTCGCGACTGGTCCGACGTCGGGATCGTCGTCCAGGCCTACCAGCCCGAGGCCGAAACCGAGCTGCGCGGCCTGCGCGAATGGGTCGAGCACCGAGGCGCGCCGATCACGATCCGGCTCGTCAAGGGAGCGTACTGGGACTATGAAGTCCTCACCGCTCGGCGGCTCGGCTGGCCCGAGCCCGTCTACCTCAACAAGTGGCAGAGCGACGCGAACTTCGAGCGCTGCACGAACTACCTGATGGAGCACCGGGCCGAGCTTCGGCCCGCGATCGCCAGCCACAACCTGCGGAGCCTCGCCCATGCGATCGCCGCCGCCGAGGCGTTCGGCGTTCCGCACGACGGCTACGAGCTGCAAACGCTCTACGGCATGGGCGACGCGATCCAGGACGCGCTCGTCGCGCGCGGGGCCCGCGTCCGGGTTTACACCCCCTACGGCGCGATGCTGCCGGGGATGGCGTACCTGGTGCGCCGGCTGCTCGAAAACACTTCGAACGAATCGTTTCTCAAGGCCAGCGGCTCGTCGAGCGTCCCCATCGACGACCTCCTTCGCAACCCCGAGGAGACCGGCGCCATGCTGTTGCGTTCCCGAAAACCTCGCCCCCAGGCGCCCGCGCCGGCCGCTGCCCTCGACGCCCTGCCGCCGTTCCGCAACCAGCCTACCGCCGACTTCGCCCGGGCCGAGAACCGCGAGGCGATGGCCGAGGCGCTTCGCAAGGTCGACCGCGAGCTGGGCAAGTCCTATCCGCTGCTCATCAACGGCGAGGCCGTCGAGACGCCCGGCCGGGTGATCGAATCGCTCGATCCCAGCCGGACCTCGCGGATCGTGGGACGGACGGCGTCGGCCGGCGCCGAACACGCCGAGGCCGCCGTGGCGTCGGCCCTGGCCGCATCGGCCGACTGGGCGGGCAAGCCGGCCGCCGAGCGCGCCGGGGTGATCGTCCGCGCCGCGGCGATCCTCCGCGAGCGACGGTTCGAGCTGGCGGCCTGGGAGGTTTACGAGTGCGGCAAGCCGTGGCGCGAGGCCGTCGGCGACGTCGCCGAGGCGATCGACTTCTGCGAGTTCTACGCCCGCGAGATGATCCGCCTGGCCGAGCCGCGTCGCCGCGACGTACCCGGCGAGACCAACGCCTGCGAGCACATCGCGCGCGGCGTGGCGGTGGTGATTCCCCCCTGGAACTTCCCGCTGGCGATCCCCTGCGGCATGACCGTCGCCCCGCTGGTCGCGGGGAACACGGTGATCCTCAAGCCGGCCGAGCAGTCGTCGGTGATCGCCTGGAAACTCGTCGAGATCCTCCGCGAAGCGGGCGTCCCCGACGGCGTGCTCCATTATCTCCCCGGCAGAGGCGAGGAGGTCGGCCAGGCGCTGGTGCATCACCGCGACGTCGATTTGATCTCGTTCACCGGCTCGCGCGACGTCGGCCTGCTGATCAACCGCCAGGCGGCCGAGACCCCGGCTGGGCAGTCGCACGTCAAGCGAGTGATCGCCGAGATGGGGGGCAAAAACGCGATCCTCGTCGACGAGGACGCCGACCTCGACGAGGCGGTCGTCGGCGTGATCGAGAGCGCCTTCGGCTACGCCGGCCAGAAGTGCTCGGCCTGCTCGCGGGTGATCGTGCTGGAGGGGATCTACGACGCCTTCCTCGCCCGGCTGGTCGAGGCCGGCAAGGCCGTCGTCGTCGGCACGGCGGCCGAGCCCGAGACGTTCGTCGGCCCGGTGATCGACGCCGACGCCCGCAAACGCATCCTCGAATATCGCCGGCTCGCCGCCGCCGAGGGCCGCGTGGCGCTCGATTCCGACGTCTCCGAACTGGTCGATCGCGGCTGGTTCGTCGGCCCGATGATCGTCGCCGACGTCCGGCCCGACTCCCGCATCGCCCAGGAAGAAATCTTCGGCCCGCTGCTCGCCGTCATCAAGGCGAAAGATCTAACGGAGGCCCTGGCGATCGCCAACGGCGCTCCGTACGCCCTGACCGGCGGCGTTTACTCGCGGAGCCCGGTGAGCATCGACCGCGTCCGCCGCGACTTCCGGGTCGGCAACCTGTATATCAATCGGACGATCACCGGGGCGCTCGTCGACCGTCAGCCGTTCGGCGGCTTCAAGCTCTCGGGCATGGGATCGAAGGCCGGCGGCTCCGAGTACCTGCTCGAATTCCTCCTGACCCGCTGCGTCACCGAGAACACCATGCGCCGGGGCTTTGCCCCCGACGAAGACCTCGCCACGGCCGCCGAGGGGGGCTGACTGGTCCGCCTTACGACGATGGGACGAATCACTACGGAGGACGCGGAGAACCTGGAGGGAAAACAACTCAATTGACCATGCGGGTGAGGCCGTCTCGCAGCCGAACGACGTTGAAGTTGAGAAGCAAGCCAACCCTCAGCCCGCTCAGCCTCAGGTACGAGAGAAGTTGAGCCTTGTGAATCGGCGTAATCTCGCTCACCGCCTTGATTTCAACAATGAGCACACCGGCAACCATCATGTCGATCCGATATCCGGCATCGATTCGGACGGCTTCATAGACCAGCGGCAGCGCGACCTGCGTCTCGACGTTCAAACCCCGTGTCCACAGTTCGTAAGCGATGCACGCTTCATAACAGGCTCGGACAAAACCCCAGGGAGACACCTCGGAAACCCAGGGGTTTGCGGTGGTCGCCTCAGTGCTTGGATTTGGTTTTGTTCGAGCCCCTTGCTACGCACCACAGACAGCCCGCGGTCCAAAGCGCCGAGAACCTCGGGGCGGCACCGGTTCTTCCGACCGATCGGTGCCGCCCGACGCCGATGGCCGTTTGCAATGAGGAAGTCGATGTCATCTACAAAGCTAAGGTTGCTCTGTATCGACTAATCATCGACTTTGACCTCTTTGACCTCGAGCTTAGAGGCTATCCCGTAATTCTAGAAGATCGTAAACTCTTGTCCTCCCAGGAGGTTCGCAGGATTCATCGCCGCAGGAGCACCGTTCGATGCGTAAGCCCTACCCGTCCGACCTGACCGACGAACAGTGGGCGATCGTCGAGCCCTTGATCCCCATTCCCCAGGTCGGACGGCCCCGGACCAACGACATGCGGGAGGTGCTCAATGCCATCCTCTACCTCAACCGCTCGGGGTGCCAGTGGGATATGCTGCCGCACGACCTGCCGGCCAAGAGCACCGTCTACAACCACTTCGCCCAGTGGCGGGACGACGGCACATGGCAACTCATCCTGGACGCCCTGCGCCGCCAGGTCCGCACGACGGCCGGGCGGGAGCCGTCCCCAAGCGCCGGGAGCATCGACAGCCAGACGGTCAAGGGGACCGAGACAGGGGGCGAACGGGGCTACGACGGCGGCAAGAAGCTGACCGGCGTGAAACGACATATCATCGTGGATACGCTGGGGTTGCTGCTGGTCGTGGCGGTCTCGGCGGCGTCCGCCGACGACGGGACGCACGCCCCCCAGGTGCTGGGGCGGCTGACGGCCGAGCATCGAAGCCGGTTGGCGTTGGTCTGGGGCGACGGCAAGTATCGCAACCACCACCTCGACGGATGGCTGGCGGAGGCCTCGGCCGGGTACAGGATCGAGGTCGTGGAGCGGCCGCCGGGAAGCCAAGGGTTTGTGAAGCTGCCGAGGCGCTGGGTGGTGGAGCGGACGTTCGCCTGGCTGGGGCGGCATCGGCGACACAGTCGGAATTACGAGCACCACGCCGAGAGCAGCGAGTCGATGATCCGCATCAGCTCTATTCATCGCATGCTCAAGTTCTTGAAGCCCGATCGCTCAAGGCCGGCGATCCCGTTCAAGTACCATAAAAACCAGGACATCATTACGGGATAGCCTCTTAGAGCAACGGATCACGCAGCGTTCTCCCCACCTGTCGAACTCCATTTCGAAGATCAGCTTGCCGGGCTTCGACGTCTCAGTCCGGCTATATCGCAGGAAATGGAGGCTATCGAAAGTGAGCGCCGCGAAGATTTCCCTGACCTCGTCGAAGTTGACGATCCCACCGAGCCTCACCCACGAGTGGGGATTCCCAGCCATGTCCAGGAATGAAAGATTCAGCTCTCTTCGAGGGCCGAACCTGACCTCGTCGATAGTCGTTCCATAGAAGTCGAGCCGGAGGTCAGGCAGGTCCATTCGCCTCTCCAGTAAACCACCGCGTGGACGTTCACACTCTGGCGTTTGCGTAATAAAAGTAAATCGGGCAATCGCCGGAGGGGACTTAGCTCGACTTGTGCAGTCTTGGGCTAGATATTGACTATTCGGCATTTCTTGATTCCTTAAGCCATTGCGTGCAAACGAGTCATGGATTTAGTGCCTTCTTGACCAATTACCCCGTAAGTCATTTCTGTGGCTACACTTAGGAAAAACTGCAAAAGTCGAGCTTAGAGGCTCGGACAAAACCCCGTGCAACGGGCACTTCCCCTGAGTTTCCAGAGATTTTGTCCGAGTCTCTCAGCACTTTCCAGTAGGCCTGGTCCCAATACGGAGTGGACCTTCATCGCCGCATTGATTATTGCTCCGCATAATCTCTTCATGAAGCATCCTCTATCCCTCCCATCGTCCCCTCCGCGTCCCCCGAGACCTCCGTGGTGAGCTTCTTCGAATATCACATGCTGCTGGATCTGGGCCAGATCACGATTCGGGGTTGGATGTTGTTCGTGGGCAGCCCTTAACCCGCGCGGCGACGACGGTCGGAAGGGGCCGAGCGGACGGCGATCGGGTCGGCGAAGCTCGCTCGAAGCGGGGCCTCGACGGCCTCGTAGTCGGCGAACCGCATCCGCACGCCCTCGTGGCGGGTGTTCGCGCCGAAGACGATCTCGAACTGGTCGGCGAGGCCGGCGTCGAGGACCGTGGCGATTCCGTACAGCCGTCCGAACGGCGGGATCGCCCCCGGCTCGCAGTTCGGGAAGAACCGCGTGACTTCCTCGGCGGTCGCCAGCCGGACCGCGCCCGGTTCTTGCCGCAACGCGGCGGCCAGGCGGTTCATGTCGATCCGCGAGGTGGCGGGCAGGACGGTCAGCACGTAGTCGCCGCCGGCCTTGACCAGCACCGTCTTGGCCACGGCCCGACCCGGCACGTGCAGGCTCCTCGCCAGCTTCGCCGCCGAGGAGGCGGGGGGATGCAGCAGGGTCTTGAACCAAACGCGATGACTGCGCAGATAGTCCACGAGATACATCGGTGTCGCCTCCAGAGGATGAATCGCCACTGGAAATATAGACGCTGCAAGACCCCCGAGGACCAAAACGTAAGGTTTCCGAGATCGCCGCAATCGCTATAACCCGCAAACTCTCAGTCCAAGCGTCCGGACCCCTTGCGCGGGGCCTCGGCGGTGTGCCGGGGAATCATCGCGGCGAATATTCCGAACCTCTTCGCCTGGAATTCGTCTTGGGTATGGAGGGGTGACTCTCTATCATGGAAGGCAGATGGACTCGTGGCGGGCGCGATGATCGCCGGGGCGCTCGGGAGAGGCTTCTAGCCTGTTGCCTGTTCTGAAGGTCGTGCCTCGGAGGAAAGTCCGGACTCCAAAGGGTGCGGTGGTGGGTAACGCCCACCGTTCGGGGCGTTTACGTCCCGGATAGGGAAAGTGCCACAGAAAGTAAACCGCCTCGACGACGGTGCGGAGCGGCTTGTCCGTTCCGTTTCGGAGCCGAGGTAAGGGTGAAACGGTGAGGTAAGAGCTCACCAGCAGGCCGGGTGACCGGTCTGGCTCGGCAAACCCCACCGGGAGCAAGACCAAATAGGGGAGCAGCGGGGATTGCAGCGCGGAACCAGGAAATCGGGCGACCGGTTTCTCAGCCGCTCTCAACGCCCCGCACGGATCGGCCCGGTCCGTTATCGACTCCCGGGTAGGTCGCTTGAGGCGTCGGGAGACCGGCGTCCCAGAGAAATGATCATCCGAGACCGGATGAAACGGTTCGCCGTCTCAACCGTTCTTGACAGAATCCGGCTTACGCAGCCCGCCACGAATCCTCTGTTCCATGCTGATTCACTTCATCGGGGACGCCCCGCCGGGCGTTCCCCTTGGGTCAAAGACAAACCGTCATGACGCCGTGGAGACACCCGGCCTCATGAAAATGGACTCGCGGTCGGCCGGGTCCGAGTACAAGCCCGAAGCGCCAGCGAGTGCATGGACCCGAACGGCCGACCGGAAATGCACTCGCTGGCGCTTCGGGCTTGTACTCGGGCATGCGCTGGTTCGTCCCAAGGCTATTTTCAGAGCAGAGCAAAGCAGAGCAGAACGCAAACGAGGGGCTTGCGCCCCCCGTTTTTTGCATCTCGTTGTTCGACGCCCCGCCCCGATCAGAATGCGCTGCCGGCGAGGATGCGGATGTTCGCGTAGGGGCTGAACTCGGCCGTCCGGATGATTCCCTTGACGTCGAGCGATTGTTCCTTGAACTCGTGGAACGGGATCTCGTCGACGTCGATGTCGCCGAGGATCTTCATGATCTCGTGGTAGAGCCTCGGACTGTGCTCCTTGATCTCGGCGGGGACGGCGATCGCCTCGATGACGAGTTCTTCGGCGACGGCGCGCACGACGTCCAGGAGCCGGGGGATGCCGGGGGTCAGGGTCAGGTCGATGACGTGGCCGTCACTCGGCAGCGGGTACGCGGCGTCGACGATCAGCAGCTCGTCGGTGTGCCCCAGTTCGGCCAGCAGCGAGCAAATCGCCGGATTGAGAATACCGCCCTTTTTCATGGCGCGCCCCTTTCGCAAGTCGGGTCCGATCAGGTCATTCTGTTGCGGAGACGAAGCCGGTGGCCGGTTCCCGAAAAGGATCGACGCGCCCGGCCTGGCGTGCCGTCGGCACAACCGTCCGAAAAGGAGGGGTTTCAGCGCCCTCGACTCCCTAAGTATAACGGTTGAAGAAGGTGGGCTCCACCCGAAGAGGCGCATCGCCGGGGCGCCGACAGCCGGGCCGAACCTTAAATAAGCTTCCCTGGACGACGAGACGAACCGCGATGCGAACGAACTCGGCGGCCGACGGTCGATCCCTGCCAACCCTGGCCCTTGGCGTCTTCTGCGCGCTGGCGGCGGCCTCGTGCGACGGCCGTCAGACGGCCTCGGAGACCGCGGTCGTCGGCGCCAAGGCGCCCGACCCTCCCCTCGATCCCAACATCGTCCGATCGGGCGCGGCCGTCCAGGACCTCGACGACCCCCGGCTGGCGTATCTCCGCGAGGCCTCGATCCGGTGGCGGCGGTTCCAAGGGCCCGAGCGGATGGTCGTCGACCAGGTCTGCCTCGTCCCCGACGTCCCGACTTTCCTCGCGACCGTCGCCGGCTGGGACGAGCGGCACTTCTTTCCGATCCTGATCGACGACCCCCAGTGGACGCTGCCGTTCCTCCGGGCGTTCCGGCCCGCCCGAATCGTCCGCTGCCAGCCGACGTCGCCGACCGCGAACCGATCGCCGGGCAACGCCGCTTACGACCGCTGGCAAGACGCCCTGACAGCCGTCAGTCGAGGGTGGGTGCACGAAGCCCCGGGGGACGCCAAGCTTCCACCCGCCGGCGCCTTCCCGAGGCAGGCCGGGCTGACTCCCCCGGGGGCCGTTTTGAGCCATCCCGAGAGCCCCATGCTGGCCGCCGCCGTGGCCCTGGCCGCGGGCCGATTTCAGCCGCTCCTGCGCGTCGAGCCGATGACCGTCGAGGGGGGGCTGCGAAACGCCCAGAACGGCCCCAAGACCCTTGGCTTCACCGACGCGCCCACCGAAGACCAGGCGGTCGAGTTCGCGCGCAAAGTCCAGTCGCGAATCGTCCCCCTGGCGGCCTCCCACGAACGGCTCGGCGACGACCTCGATTTCCTCACCCTGGCCGGAGACTGGCCGTACCGCTACCGGGTCGACTCCGGGCCGGACTCCGTACGCGGCGAGCGCGCCGTCGACGACCTGATCGGCCGCGTGCTGGCTCCCGGCCCCTACGATTCGGACAAGGCGCTGCTGCGGTGGGCCTACACCGGCCGAATCCTGGGCGATCCACCGGCCAGCGTCTACCGCGCGATGTGCTCCCTGTTCTTACAGCCGGAAACCGCCCTCTTCTGGGACACCTACGGCGGCGGTCGCCCCTGGGAGGAGTACGAGATGACCTCCGCCGCGACGACCTTCGGCGTGATCCGACCCGAACGCGGCGCGGTCGTCGCGCGATCCGGCGACGGCTCCGACCTGGCGAGCTGGCATCACGTCTTTCAGCCGGTCGACCGCTTCGGCCTGCTCATGATCAATTCGTCCGGCGAGCCAAAACGGTTCGCGATCCGCCGAGGCCCAGGCCGACCGTCCGACGTCCCGTTCGGCGGGCCGGCGGTCGTGTCGATGATCCACAGCTTCTCGGCGGCCCTTCCCGACGACCCCTCGACGATCGCCGGCCGATTCCTCGACCACGGAGCCTATATCTACTTCGGCTCGATGTACGAGCCCTACTTGCCGGCGTTCCGGACCCCTCGCCTGCTCGCGCAGTTGATCGTGGCCCAGGTTCCGCTGGGCGCGGCGCTTCGGGAAGGGCCGTACGAACGGTTCGGCCTCCCCTGGCGGCTCGTCTACCTGGGCGATCCGCTGTTCCGCGTCCATCCCTCGCCGTCGCTGTACAGGCCGGTGCGGATGAGCCCCGAACACTGGAGCGAAATCGGCGCCGGCCAGTCGGCCCCGCCGGTCGCGATCATCGGGCGGGAGGAAGACCGCGAAGACCGCCCCGCGACTGACGCGGGCCCGGCGGAAACGCTCGACTGGTGCCTCGACGCCGCCCTGCTCTCCTTTCGCGGCCCGTCGCACGACGAGTCCCCGACCGCCTCGCCGCCGAGCTTTGCGCCGGCCGTCGTCGACCTCCGGGAATTCCTCGTCGCGATCGATCGCGACCGCCTCGATCCGGGCCGACGGTCGATCCTCGACGAGCTGATGATCGACCAGTCGACGACCGCCGGCGCGTCGTGGCCGCTGCTCCAGTGGCTGCTCCGGATCGCCCCCCAGGACCGCTCGTCGCGCGTCTGGCGCGCCATCGAGACGACGGTCATGAACCGGTTCGCCGACTTCACCCGGGTCGACGACTTCGCCAACGCCCTCGACTTCTGGACCGACCAGATCCTCCGGCCCTGGCCGCCGGGCTCGGAATTCCCTTCCCATTTCACGGAGCGATTCGGAGCGGTCGCCGATCCCCCGCGCCGGCTGGAACCCTACCGGCGTCGCCTCGCCGACGCCCTGAGCCGGCTGACGGCCCGCGATCCGTCATCCGCACAAATATCCTTGCTGGCCGCCGAACTGAAGCGCGTCGAGGAGGCTTCGAAACGATAGGGTATACTTGCGCCGGCGGATTGTTTGCGGAACGGAAACAGCCGCCGTTGTGTGACTTCCAATGGCCATGCCACTCCGGAGGCGCATGCGGCGACCTCGCATGTGCGGAACCGTGTTTCGACGCCACGTCCATTTGGGTATCGCCTGCACATGCTTCGTCGTGTCAAGCCTTGCCGGCTCAGCCAGCCAGGCTCAGAGCGTCTTGCCGACGAAGGCCACGCCGCAGACCGTCTTTGGCGCCCCTCAGTCGCCACGCGTTCTTTATCAGGGGAGCCCCTTCACCCCCCGGCCGATCGCCCCTCCCACGCCTCTCCTTCAACGACCGATCGTGAGTACGCCTCAAGCCTCTGCTCAGGGATCGTCAAACCCCTGCGCCTGTTATTTTCCCCAGGGATATTGCCCGTTCCCGTACGGCAATTGCTCGCTTCCCCAGGGAAATTGCGTCGCCCCCGCGCCCCAGTATTACGGCCCGGCGCCGTCGGGACAGTGGTTCGGCGCGTCTCCCCAGGGCTATTAGCGCGGTTTTCCCCTGAATGGCTCATGGCGCTCGCCGCCCGATATCAAACCAAGCCGCATCCGCTCTGACGTCGCGTTCGCCGGGGAGCCGCCATGTCTCAGCCAGCCGTGTTGGAACTCGATGAATTCCTCAGCCCGATCTCGCCGGACGATCCCGTCGGCGATTACCTGCGCTGGGAAGACGCTTACGCGGAGCTTGAAGAATCGCGGCGGGCGGACGAGGACGCTGGGGAGGTCGACGTCTGGAAGCGGCAGCGAAAGACCGCGGACTGGAACGCGATCCTTAAGCTTGGAACCGAGCTGCTCCGCGAGAAGACCAAGGACCTTCAAATCGCCGCCTGGGTGGCCGAGGCGCTGGCTCACCAGCATGGGCTCGTCGGGATTCGAGACGGGCTCAAGTTGGTGGGGGCGCTTCAGGAGGCTTTCTGGGAGGAAATCCATCCCGCCCGCGGCGACCTCGAATTTCGCGAGGGAGTCTACGATTTCCTCGACCACGAGCGACTGATTCCGCTGCTGGTGAAAAACGCGCCCGTCACGTACATCCCGGGCTCGCCGGAGCTCAGCTACTCCTGCCTGAAGTACGAAGAGTCGCGGAAAGCGGACAACCTTTCCAAACGCATGTCCAGTGACGAGGACCAGCAGGCCATCCACCTTGAAGGCCGGCTCCGAGGAGAGAAGTTCGACGAGGCGTTCCGGGCGACCGACCGTCCGTTCTACGTCGACCTCTTCGCGCTGATCGAGGAATGCCTGGCCGTCGTCGATCAAATCAACGCAGTCATCAAAGCGCGATGGCCGGCGAAACAGCAGGCGCCTCAACTCAATCGGATCTTTATCGCGCTCACCGAGGTGAAGAAGCTCGTCGGCCAACTGCTGGCGAAAAAGCCGGCCGCGGAGCCGCCGCCCCCCCGCCCACGGAGACCGATGACGGGTGGGGCGATTCGGAAACCTCCGAAGAACACGAGGTCGAGGCGTCCGACGAGTCCCAGGCCGACTGGAGTTCGGAGCCCGCCGAAACGTCGGCGCCCGCGCCTCGAAAGCCGGCTCGACGACGTCCAGCGGGGGGAGAGCTCGACTCCGTAGACGACGCGCGCGAGCAGATCGCCGATGCCGCCCATTTCCTCCGGCAAGCTGACATCGCCGATCCCACGTCATACCTCGTCCTCAGGGCGCTCGCGATGGGGGGTGCCTTCGCGAACGCCGGCGAGATCGATTCCTCGCAACTCACGCCCCCCTCGAGCGAGGTCCGCGAGAAGCTCGTCCAGGCCGCCCGGGCCGATGACGAGGATCACTGGGCGTCATGCCTCGATGAAGCCGAGCGCGCGATGGGCCGGGCCGAGGGGCGCGGATGGCTCGACCTCCATTGGTACGCCTGCAACGCGCTCACCGCCCTCGGATACGACAACCCCGCGCGAGCCTGCAAGGCGCTCCTAAAGGCCTTTCTTCAAGCGTATCCCGCGTGGCCCGACGCGGAATTGAGAGACGGAACTCCGACCGCCTCGGGCGGCACCCGCGCCTGGCTGCAAGCGGAGGATCTCCTCGACAAACCTGAGAAGACTTCCGCCGTCGGGCTCGCCAGGCTTCAGGAATCCTCCGCACCGGCTCCAGTCCCCGCCGGCGACGCGATCGGGCAGGCGTCCGCCGTCCCGGCCCACCGCGATCCTTGGGACGAGGCCCAGGCGCTTCTTCACGCCGGCAACCTCTCGGAGGCGCTCTCGATCATGGCCAAGGCCGCGCGCCAGGCAGGGAGCGGTCGGGAGCGGTTCATCCGCGCGCTGCAACAAGCCGAACTCTGCATCGCGCTGAATCGCAGTGCGCTGGCGCTTCCCATCCTTGAGGGCCTCGCCCAGCGCGTCGATGAGCTTCATCTGGATCAATGGGAAGACACTCCCCTCTGCGCTCGCGTTTTCTCGAACCTCTATCAATGCTTGCGCGGCCGCGATGACACGCGTGCAAGCGTGATTTACGACCGGCTCTGCCAACTCGACATCGGCCTTGCGCTCCAGATGGAAGGAAATTAATTTTCCCCGCCCAGGCGGCATAAAGCGAAAATTCGGATAAAGCGCAAAAAATCGAAGAACCTGCGAATCCCGCCCAACCGATAACACGGACATCAAAGAATCAAGTAGCTTGACGGCCTCAAGGAATTTCGCGGGATGCGGGATTCCTTTGCCGGAGGCATCGAGGCTTCAAGCTACGGTTCCGCATGAGTGACGAGATCGGGGCAACCCGCTCGCCCGAGCGTGTCGGCGCCCTCGTGGTGAATAACCGTAAGCATGGACGCGATGGAAGGAGCCGGTCAATCATGACTCCCAAGGCAGTAATGATCTGCTTATTCGCGGGGCTGCTCACAGGATGCTCGAGCGTCGCCGTGATCAAAAATCCCTCCGTTTCCGACACCGGTATTCGATACTGGCGGCCGAAGCCTTACCTGTTGGTGACGCCGGCCGATGCGACCGGTCGCATGGTCAAACTCAAGCTGGAATATCTCCCGGACTACTCCGAAGAGTATTCGATCCATCCTCAGGGTAAGAAGCCGCCCCAGGTTCAGCTCAAGGACGGCTGGAACCTGGTCGCGGTCGGCGGCCCCGCTCCGCCGCCGGAGAAGCCCGAGGAAGCGGCGCCGCCCCCGCCGCCGCCCGCCGGCGATCCGATGAAGCTGCCCGAATACGTCGTCGCCGCGACCAATATCCCGATCGGTTACTACGAGTCGGTCTTCGACAGCACGGGGACCAAGAAGTATCTCAAGGGCTGGCGCTACGTCGGCATGACGCCCATGGGCGGCGGCAACCCGATCGGCATGGATCCGAAGGGCCTCCCCAACGGCGGTCTGCCTCCAGGCTGTCCCCCGCCGACGCCGGGTTCCTCGATCTCCGGCCCGCTCTATGGAATGGTCTTCTTCAACGGTGTGATGTCCTTCCGCCAGCTCGACGAGATCGCCAACAACATGACGTGCCCGCAGTACGTCAAGCTGACCCCGGACGCACCGGTCGCCGCCACGTCCACTGGAGCGGAGACCACGACGGAACGCTCGACCAACCAGGGAACCGAGACTCAGCGAGAAGGTGCCGAGGCCAAGCCTGAAAAGCCCTCGACCTCTCCGCCCGCGACTCCGTCGGTCACCATTCCTCCGGGCGCGGCCTGGAACAGCGTTCCGACTCCCCCCGTCGCCCGGAACGACGATAAGCTCATCCAGGCGTCGGCCGTCGCCGCCCCCGTCAAAATCAAGATCCCGCCTCCTCGGATCTTTGCGACCCCCGGCGGCGCTCACTAGACGTCAGCTCGCGCCGAATCGAGACTTCGCGGCGTCCCGGAATCCGATCCGGGACGCCGTTTTCGTTTTCCGACGCGGTAGATCGAGATCAGCTTCGAGCGTGTGAAGAGGTGCGACGCCGCCGCCGTTCCTCCACATCGTAATTCGCGTGATCGGGCCGCGTATTCTGTTGGCGGCCGTCGAGTTTTCGATTGAGGTGATGATCGAATAGCCAGTATCGTAGCGATAGCCCCGCGCGATCGCGCGACGGGCCGGCCCTATCGAATTCCAGAAGAGTCTCGCCATCATGTCGACCGCAGCCTCGCTCCCGGTTCGGATCACGAAGCCGCGGCTTTCGCTTCTGATTCTGGAAAGCGCCCTCACGGCGGTCGCCGTCGTTCTCCTGGCGTGGCTGTTGTTCTGGTTCATCCGGCAGCGATCGAGAGAATTGCGCATCGAGGCGTTGTACGTCGCCCCGGCGCTCTCGACCGGAACAGACGCTCCCTTTCAGGCGGCCGACGTCCGGTCCCTCCGCGGCGTCGGACCGACCGACGACGTGGCGGCCGTCGGCCCCGACGGACTCACCGACGCGGTCAAGAACATCGTCTCCCGATCAGACGCCGCCGTGGTCGTCTACGTCTCCGCCCCGGTGATCGGCAACGGTCCTGACGCCATGATCGGCTCGGCCTCCATCCGATCCCTGATCGACATGGTCGTCAAAGACGCCCGGCGCGACGTCGTGCTGGCCCTCGACCTGGCGCAAGTCGACAGCGATCGCGACCTCGGCGTCTATGGAAACTGTCCCTACGAGGGGCTCGCCGAGATGGTATCGGGGCTGACGGCGGGCGACCGCTGCGTCTACATCCTGACCTCGAGCGCCCCGGCTCAGAAGAGTTGGGGGGCCGACGGCCTGGGCCGGTCGACGTTCGCCCATTACCTGCGCGAAGGACTCAGCGGCAAGGCCCAAGGCTGGGACGCGCCAGAGACTTATGGACAGGTGTCGGCCGAGGGGCTCCACCGTTACGTCCACCGCCACGTCTCGCACTGGGCCAAGGACCATCGCAACGCGGTCCAGACGCCCATGCTCGTGAGAATCGGCGGCGGCTCTCGAAAAATCACCCTCCCTTACCGCAAAGACCTTGGCGAGCAGCCTCCACGGCACGACGAAGCCGCGCTCGCCGCGAAGCCGGCCGCAGCCTCGGCATCCGCGCCCGAACCGACCGAAAACCCCGCGACGGCGAAGAAGGACGCCTCGGCCGCCGAGAAGAACGCCCCCACGGCCGAGCCGACCAAAGTGGAGCCGTCCGCGCCCCGCGATCGAGTCTTCGCGGACTTGATCAAGGAATGGAAGCAGCACGACGACCTGCGCAAGCAAAGACCCTATCACGAGCTTCCCGAGACCTGGCGGTCGTACCAGGCCGGCCTCTTGCGCGCCGAACGGTGGTTGCGGGCCTCCTGGCGCAACCCCGAATCAATCGATTCCGTTCAGAAGGCGCTCGAAGACGTTGGACGTCGGCGCGGCGAGCTGCAAGATCGACTCAAGACGATCCTGGATTCGGACGCCGCGTTCCCCTTGCGGCCGGCGCGAGGCGTGGAGGCGGGAAAACGGGCGATCACCGATTCCCTGATCTACCTGACCGGGGCCGGACCGGAAGAAGACGACCTCTACGCGGCCCCCCCCTTGGCGAAAGAGGCGCCCGACGCGCCGAAAGCGGCGAAGCCCAAGCCGATCGATCCCCCGAAAGCGCTGGCCGACGCCCTGTTCGGCGGCTTTCCGGAGCCGTACCTCGAACTCCAGTTGCCCGCATGGGCATTGCGGTTCAGCCAGGAATTCGCCGCGCCCGACCACTTCAAGGACGACCGGCGGGGCTCGATTCTCCGCCGGCTGGTCCAGGTCCGCGCCCGCGCCGAGGACGCTCTCGCGCTCGATCGCCGGGGCCTCGATTGGATCCGACCGATCTTGTCCCTGAGCGACGATCAGCGGCGAGCCGCGCAAGACCAGCTTTTCGCCCCCGATTTGACGACCGAAGACGTCGCGCGGCAACTCAACAGCGACATCGCCCGGTTCGATAGAAACTACGCCTCGGCCCTCGAAGTCGTCCAGGTTTACCAAGACGCCCGTAAGACCTGGGAGCGGGCCGCCGCCGAGCTTCCCGAACTCGCGGAATGGGCCGTCCGCGCCGGCCAGGGAGCCCCGACCGTCCAATCGCTGCCCACAAACCCGCTGCCCTCGGCCGTCGAGCGAGGGCTGAGCGCCGCGGCTGCTCTGGTCGATATTCTTGATCGAAGCCCGCCTCCGGAGAAAGGCGCGAGCTTTCTCGAACTGATTCAGAAGCCGGCGAGCGACCTCCAGGCCGCGACCCGAAACGCCCAGGTCGCCATCGACGAACTCGAGAAACAGCTTTTCAACACCTTGCGAACCGACGGGCCGCGTGAGTGGATCGCGCTCGACGCGGCGCTCCGGACTCCGCTCGTTCCCGTGGAGAACCGTCGGCGGTTGCTCGATACGATCCTCAACATGGGGGAACGGCTGGAACTCAAGGCTGACGCGAGCACGATCGACGCCGCCGAGAACACGCCCGACCCCGGTTTCTGGAGCCGCGCGATGGGCTTGGCCGGGCTGGACCGGGACCTGCGTCGGATCGGTCGCGCCGATCACCCCGAGACGGAAGACTCGGCCCGGTTCCTCAAAGACGCGTGGTCGATCGTCCAGACTGCGCCCGCCGCCCTCGACACGGTCGCCCGAGCGACGCCTTTGCTCAAGCAGTATGAGGCTGCGGCGATGAAAGAGCGCGTCCAGAACAGCGGCGCGAGGGGGGAACGCCATCGAGAGAACGACCGGAAGCCGGAAGACGTGGGGCTCAGTCTCCGCCTCGACGACCGGGCGGTCCGGCTCCTCTGCGATGGTGCGATCCGACGTGAAGATTTACCGGCCGACGCCGTCTCACAGAACTGGGAGGCGTTCGCGAAATACGACACGCTCTTGTTCCACATCGAACGGCTCCGGCAAGACTACGCCCCAACCACCGCCAGTCTCCGGAGACTCGTCGAAGAACTCGCCAGGCCGCTCGGGATCGCGGAGAATCGCGACCGTCCGCGAGTCAGCCCGACGTTGCGGATCGTCACGACGCCCCCCGCAAGCTCGTCGCTCAAGATCGGCGAGGACGGCAAGGCCGCACTGTCGATCAGCGTCGGGCCGCCCGAGGACGGCGTCGTTCGGTCGGAGCCGCTTCCACGAGGCAAGGCGTTTCTCGGCGTCGCCGCGCCGCCGCCAGGCCTGCGGATCAGCAGCGTGGATTCCGCTTCGAATTCTCCTCC
This sequence comes from Paludisphaera borealis, assembly GCF_001956985.1. Lineage (NCBI taxonomy): Bacteria > Pseudomonadati > Planctomycetota > Planctomycetia > Isosphaerales > Isosphaeraceae > Paludisphaera > Paludisphaera borealis. The sequence goes on along the minus strand of NZ_CP019082.1, from coordinate 4,855,602 downwards.
GGGCAGATTGGAAGAGGTCGGCCCCTCGGCTCAAGAAGGGCGTCCAGTGAAGTTCACCGTCAGTCAGGTGGATCTCAAGAGCAACGAGACCCCGTTCAAGGCCCTGGCGAAAATCTTCTTCCGGGGACGCGTGGACGAAGGGGGCGCAGCCGTCGTCGACGTCATTCCCAAGGCGTTTCCGAACCTGGTTCTCGTCGATATCGCGCAAGATCCCCAGGATCTGGAAACCCGGTTCGGCAAGGGGGCGGCGGAGCGGATCGAGGATCAGTTCAAGCGGCATCCCCGCGAAGGCTACATGCACGAAGGGAAGCACGCCGCGTACATCTTGACCCTCAAGAACGTCACGTTTCAGAAACTCACCGTCGCCTATAAACGGACGCTCAGCGACCCCGGCAACACGGCGCAGCCGATCCCGATCGACGAGGCGGAGAAACAGCTCACGATCGCTCCCGGAGAGAGCGTCTCGATCTCAGGCAAGGTGACGTCCCTTGAGGCGCCGAAAGGCCAGGTCCGCGACTTGAAGGTGTCCCTGAGCGTCAAGGAGAGCAAGGAAGCCGTCCCGGAGTTCGTCGTCAGGTTCCGCCAGATCGACCATACAAGCTACATGGTTTTCGAGACGTTCATCCGCCCCGACGACTTCGAGAACGTCCGCCAGCAGTGCTACGTGGTGCGGTTCACGCGACGCGCGGACGACCCGGTCAGAGAGCCCATCAAGGGGGGCGAACTCAGTTGCACGATCGAGGGCGTGACCGGCCGAGGCCTGAGCGCCGAGGCCGAGATCTTGCCCGGCGAGTCGATCAAAACCACGCGCCCCGCCGTCTCGGGAAAGAATCAGTTCACCTGGACCGGCAGGGTTGAAAACGAGGTGCTGCCGCCGCGGCAAGCGCCCTGAATCATCAAGAAACGGGTATCATTGCGATCAGATCAACGAGCACGGGGGGTCTCCTGGCGCCGAGAAACGCCGAGGTCTTCGCGAGGGGGCGAACCATGGAACGCGGGCGGCCGAACAACGAGAGCGAAGACAACAAGACGGTGCCGATTTTCGCGTCCTCCGAGTCTCCGTCCTCCTCGCCCGGCGCCGAGGTTCGACCGTCGAACTCGACCCAGGTTCAGTCTCCCGTTCCCGAGCGGACGAGCGAGGCGGCGCACCGCGCCGATTTCCCCAGCGCCGTCGAGCCGGGCGCGATCCTGCTCGGCAAGTACCGGGTGATCCAGAAGATCGGCGAAGGGGGAATGGGAAGCGTCTGGCTGGTTCAGCACCTGGGGCTGGACGAGCACCGGGCGCTCAAGGTCATCAGCGAGGGCATCGCCGGCGACTCCCACGTCCGCGCCCGGTTCGACCAGGAGGCCAGGATTCTGGCCAAGCTCAAGCACGCCAACGCCGTCACCGTGCACGACACGGGGATCGTCGGCGACTCGGCTTACATCGAGATGGAGTACATCGACGGGGTCAGCCTTCGCCGGCATCTCAAGCGCGGGCAGCCGAGCAACCCGTCGTTCATCCTCTGGCTTATGCGAGGGATCTGCGACGTCCTCGGCGCCGCTCATAATCGTGGGATCGTCCATCGCGATCTGAAGCCCGAAAACATCATGGTCGTGGCCGACCCGGAGACCGGACGCCAGACGGTGAAGGTGCTCGATTTCGGAATCGCCAAGATCATTCACAACGTCGGCGACGCGTCTTCATCGACCATGCACACCGTGGGAGTTCTGGGCACGCCGGCGTACTCGAGCCCCGAGCAGAACGGGGTTGAAATGGACGCCTCGAGCCGCTCGCCCGTCGATCACCGCAGCGACATCTACTCGCTGGGCGTCATGCTCTACGAGTTGCTGACCGGCGAGCTTCCGTTCAAGGGCGACTGGACCCAATTGCTCTATCAGCACGCGCGCGCCGTGCCGAAACCGCCCAGCCTGGTCGCCCCCCAGGCCCAGATTCCGCCGGCGGTCGAAAACCTGGTGCTCCGTTGCCTTGAGAAGACGCCCGACCAGCGGCCCGGGTCCGCGGCCGAGCTTTACAACGCGCTCCGCGCGGCCTACGGCGACGTCGCCGGCGAGGATCTCGATGCGACGACCTCGGGGCCTCAATCGAGAAAATCGGCGCTGCCGCTCCTGACGCCTCATCCGAATGCGACCCTCCAGCCGACCTTGCCCGACGTCGGCCGCCGCGCGCGGCCGACGCGCCGGGTCGTGATCCCGCTGGCCCTCGCGGCCATCGGCCTGCCGGCCGCATTGCTGATCTGGCTCAACGGGGTGAAGGTGACGGTCTCGCCTCCTCCCCCCCTCCCTCCCGCTCCCCCCCCGGTCGCCGGCGTTTCGCCGGAAGTCGTCGAGTATCTCGCGCAGCATTACGGCCGCAGGGTCTATAAGCCCGATCCAGGGGCCGGGACGGTCGAGATCGAGGAGATGCGCTGGCCTGCTTCGATCGTTCGCGAGGACGACGAGCATCGGAAATTACGACTGCACGACCGCATCTACCTACCGGAAGGTTCGGAACCCGAGACTTCGGAAGACACCAAAGGGGCACTGCGCTTGCCCCGGCTCGTGGTCGACAAGATCCTGAGGAAGCCCGTCCGGTTTCGGCTGATCGAGGGAGGAACCTTTGAGATGGGCGACGACAGCCCGGAACTCAAGGGAGGGGCCGAGAGTCCCAGCCACAAAGTCAGCCTGTATACGTACTACATTCAGGAAAAGGAAACGACGATCGGAGAGATCGACGACTATATCGCCAGTTCCGGACGATCGCCCAAGAGCCCCGAATTCGTCGATTATCTCCAGGCGAAAAGCGATCTCGGGATTCCGGTCGAGGAGAACCTCGGCGACTACCCCGCGGTCTCGCTGTCTCGAAAATTCTGCGAGTCCTACGCCCACGACCTGGGCGGCGAGCTTCCCACCGAGGCGCAATGGGAGTTCGCGGCGCGTTCCCGAGGCGCTCGCAAGCGCTTCGTCTGGGAAGGGGATGAGATTCATCAAGAAGACGCCAATATCCTGAGCACCGAGGCTCGCACCATCAAAACGCGTCCCGTCGGACGCTACCTGAAAGACCAGACGATGCAGGGGGTCTACGACCTCGCCGGCAACGCCCGCGAATGGTGCCGCGACGTCTGGAAGCACTACATCAACAAGGGTCTCGTCCCAGATCCCGTGGCGACGAGCGCGGACACAGACCCGGACTACGTAATCCGGGGAGGATCTTACGAAACCTCCACCGAAATGGCGCGTACGACCTACCGTTCCAGTACGCCGGACTTCGAATACAAAGCCAAGAACAACGACGCCTTTCCCGACGTGGGTTTTCGGCTGGTGCTGGAAGTCGTGATCGCCGACCTGAAACCCGTCCCAAGTCCGGAGCCGCCCACGAAGAAAGGTCCGGTCAAATGAGCGCGACGCGGCGGACGATGCCTTTTCGAGCTGGTCGGACGTGGCTACTGGGATTGTTCGTCGCCCTCGCCGTCGCTCGGTCGGCCCCGGGGCAGCCCCCCGCGCCGCCGGAGCCCGCCAAGCCCCAGGTCTGGGCGATGCTGGCGGGCGTCGAGCGGTACGAGGATTCGCAGGCGTTTCCTCGCTGTCGAGGGGCCGCGCGCGACGCGGCGAATCTGGCCCACTGGCTGATCGACGCCGCGGGATGGCCGGCGGACCACGTCTTGCTCTTGAGCGATCGCGACCTCGCGACGCTCGGGTTCGACAACCCCGCGAGCCAGCCCGAGTATCGCCCCGCGACGAAGGCCAACCTCGACTGGGGGGCTCGGACCTGGCTGCCGAGCAAGGCCCGGCCGGGGGATACGCTGGTCCTCTTCTTCGCCGGCCAGGCCGTCGGCCTGCTCCCCAATCCGAATCAGCGGCCGGGGGCTCCCGATCGCGACTACCTGATCCCGATGGACGCACGCGGCACGGACGTCGACGCGACGGGCTGGATGCCGGGCCGGGCGATCGAGGACGTCGCGGCCCGGGGCGATTACACGATCGTCTGCCTGCTCGACGCCTCGCCCGCGGGACGGGTTCAATCTCCTCGCGTGCTGGGCTCCCCCGCGCAGTTCGCGCCTGGCGAGCGGATGCTCCGGGGCGTCGTCCGGTGGCCAGGGGTGACGGCGTGGCTGGCCGCGAGCGACAAGCCCTCGGGTCAGTCGGCCGAGGAAGGATCGGGATTGTTGACCCAGTCCTTGCTCGCGTCTCTCGGCACGCGACGTAAACCGAGCAACCTGCTGGAGTGCCTCGACCGCCTCCGACGCGAGCCCTCGCTGGCGTCGCAGCGCTTCCGGACCTCGGGCGGATTCCGCCCCGACCTCAGCCTCTGGCCCGCCGACGCGCGGCCCCCGCGGCCCAAGGCGGAGCCGCTCCTGCAACGAGGGCACGCCGACCGGGTCACCGCGGTCTCGTTCGCCGCCGACGGCGGCCGATTGTACTCCGCCAGCCAGGACTCGACCGTCCGGATCTGGAACGCCCAGGACGCGAGCCTGCTGAGCGTGATGCTGGCGACGATGAACGGCGTCTGGAGCCTGGCCCAGAGCGCGGACGGCCGGCTGCTGGCCGCCGGAGGAGGCAAGGGCGAAGTCTACATCTACGACCTGACTCGCGAGATCGCCAGAACGTTCAACGACGGCCATCGGCACCGAGGCCCCGTCGAAGAGGTCGCGTTCCTCCCCGAGAAGCCTACCGAACCGCCCGCCGACGCCCAAGCCGCCGGGCCGACGCCCCGTCACGTCGTCACGCTCGACAATCAAGGCCGGTGTCTCGTCTGGGACGCCACAAGGCAGCAAATCCAGTATCTGACCATGCCCGCCGAGAGCAAGGCGCGGTTGCTGGCCGTCGCCAAGCGGGCGGGCCCGGTCGCGTTTTGCCTCGTCACGCCCGTGGGCAAGGGGGCGGAAGTCGTGTTGGCGTTCGACGCGCTGGGCAAGAGCGTCGCCTCGCTGCCCGCGACGCCAAACCGCATCACGGCGCTGGCGCTCGCCGACGACGGCGGCCGCGTCCACGTCGGCCGTGAAGACGGCGTGGTGACCGAGTTCGAGTTGCCAGGTGGGGCGAAGCGAGCGGAATGGAAGCTCAACGCCACGGTCACGCTGATCAAGGAGGCTCCCTTGTGGTTGGTCGCGGCGACGGACCGGACGCTGCAGGTCCTGCCGCGTGGCGAACAGGCCGGTCGAACCTCGAAAGAGGTGACGATGGACGGCAAGATCGCCCAGGTCGCCCTCTCGGCCGACGGACGTCTGGTTGCGGCCTGCGACGCGTTTCGCGGAGAACTCCGGGTCTGGGAATTGTCCGACGACGGAACCGCGGCGACGCCCATCGAGATCGAGCGGAAAGACCGCGGCGCGGCTCTCTCGCTTTGCTTCTCTCCAGGGGGCGAAACCCTCGCGGCCGGCGACGGCGACGGCGGAATCCGGTTCTGGGAGATCCCCGCCGGCAGGGCCAGGCCGGGGATCGCCGCCAGCCGGGGACGGGTGCGGCATATCGCCGTCGCCCCGGATGAGAAAGCCTTGCTGCAAATCAATGACGACGGCCTGGCGCTGGTGTGGGAGTTCGGCGAGGGCCGGGGCGCCCGCCGCGTCCCCGGATCGAGCGGTTTTCGGCCGGCGGGCGACTTCCTGCCCGACGGCGACTTAGCGCTCATCGACTACGACGGCAACGTCGTCGTCCACGAACGGGCGACGCTCGCCCGCCGGCCCATCGTCTTCGAGCGTCCGCTCGCCGAGAACGGCAAGACGGCCTCGAGTTGGGGATTTCACAGTCTGGCCGTCGGGGCCGGCGGACGGATCGCCGCGGGGAGTCGGGATGGCCCGCTCGCCTGCGTTTGGAAGAGCGCCGACGGCCGGCTCGCGTGCAAGCCCGTTCGCGGCCACGGCGACGCGATCAACACGGTCGGCCTCTCGCACGACGGAACCTCGCTCTTGACCGGCGGCGACGACGGCCTGGTGAAGGTCTGGAGTCTCGCGACCGCCGAGCCGACGCTGGAGCGCGTGCTCAACGCCGAGGGCGTCGCGGCGCCCTCTCCGGTGACCGCGGCGGCCTTCTCTCCTCGCGAAAGGGGCCTGATCGCGATCGGCCGGAAGGACGGCAGGCTCAGCCTCTTGCAGCCCGGCGACGCGAAACCGATCAATGTGAGCACGGGCCTCCAGGGCATGGTCCGCACGGTCGCCTTCTCCGCCGACGGCCGTCTCGTCGCGGCCGCCGGCGACAACCGACAGATCACCCTTTTTGAAGCAAACCGCCCCGGTCTGCCGATCCTCCTCAACACGCGGCCCAGCCACTTCGAGATGATCAACACCCTGGTGTTCTGGCCCCAGGGGAAGCTCCTCGCGAGCGCCAGCGACGATACGACGGTTCGCCTCTGGAGGCTCGCCGACCGTGCGCTGATCGGCACGTTGGCGGCGTCGAAAGACGGCCTCGACTGGGTCGTCTTCACCCCCGCCGGCTTGTTCGACGCGTCGCCCGAGGGCGAACGTCGGGTGACCTGGCGACTCGACAAGGGGGCCGCCGACCAGGGCGACGAAGTCGTCGCGCGCCTTGATCAGCTCCGACGGCAGCGGCACGTCTTCGACCTCGCCGACAGCTTGAGCCAGGCCAAGGACGTCCTTTCGTCGGCCGAGATCCCCGCCGGCAAGCCCCCCCGCATCGAGCTCGAGCCGGTCGCCGCGATCAGCCCCAAGCAACGTCGGGTCGACCTGGCGATCCGGCTCAGCGATCCAGCCGTCACTGACCTGCGGCTCTACCACAACGGCGTCGCCGTCGCGGGCGATCTGAAACCCGAGGACGGAACGATCCGGGCGACCGTGACCCTGGTCGGCGGCGGCAACCAGATTTACGCCCTCGCCGGCAAGCCGGGGAGCATCGACGCTCGATCGAACCAGCTCGACCTCACGTACAACGGCCAGACGATCGGCAAGACCCACGTCCTGGCGCTCGGGGTGAGCCGCTACAGCTCGCAGGCGCTCCGCTACGCCGACAGCGACGCTCAGGCGATCGCCGACGCCCTCAAACCCGCCGATCCGATCGTCCTGCTCAACGAGGACGTATCGGCGGAATCCGTGAACAAAGCCTTCGAGCAACTGCGGAGAGAGGTTCGGGAGCGGCCGGAAGACAAGGTCGTCGTCTTTCTCGCGGGGCATACCGACGTACGCCAGGGATATTTCTGCCTCCTGCTGCCCACGGCCGAGATGCCCGCGGGAGGGCCCGAGATCGTGGCGCTGCGTGGCGTTGAGAACAATGCGGCCCCCCCGGCGCAACCACCCAAACGCCCGCCGACCCAGGACAAGACCCTCCTACCCTATGCGCTGATTCACCGCAACCTGTCGTTCGTCGATGCGCTTCAGCGACTCGTGATCGTGGACGCCTGCCAGGCCGAGGCGATCTTCGACGACCCGATCGTCCGCATGAAGCAAAGGCGCTCGGTGCGAATCCTGGCTGATGAGGACGCCTACCAGGCCCGGACGTCGTACATCATGGCCGCGAGGCGCGGCGAGCGCGCCGGCGAGGCCGAACGGCTCAAGCACGGCCTGCTGACCTACGCCTTGCTGCGCGGCATCGGACAGGCCGGAATGGGGCCGTCTCCCGACCTGCCGTTGTTCCAGCAGTACCCGAGCGCGGACATGAACCGCGACGGCTGGGTCGAGACCGGGGAATTGCGGCAGTACGCCGACATCACGGTGCCCCGGCTCGCTCAGACGTTCCCGGAACTCGTCCTCAGAGGCGCGCGGGGAGACGCGTCCAACAACCCCAGGGCCGCCGTCGCGCAGGAGTCGGAGCAAACCTCATCATTCTTGCTGATGGAAACGCCCGATTCCGCCAAGACGACCCAACACTGACGACAGCAAACGCAACACATGACAACTTCTTGGACTCACAGCCAATTCGGATGTCTCTGATTTTCAGATAGTTCGAACGGGGTCGAGCGTCAGCCAGTCGGTCAGCGACACAATGCCGGCCCCCGGTAAGCCTTATACGATGGAGGACGGCGGATGGCGACAGGCGAGGCGCACCACGGCCATCATAAGATCAAGCTCGTGATCTTCCCTGGCGAGAGGAAGAACGGAGTGGGGACGACTGTGGGCCACATCTACGTGATTGGCGGCAAGGGCGAGTCGTACGACATGGCGGGTGGTCCGCCTCCTGGCAAGGGCTCCACTGGGCCAGGAGGTCACTCCGCGGGCGTGACCCCGGCTGGCCAATACGTCCTCGGACGCCAGGAGCACCACACCACCCAAAACTGGCCGATGTCCGTGATCCCCTGGGGAGCGACGCTGCGCGAGCACGGCGGCGAGATCCAATACCAGATTGGCGGCCACTGGCTCGATGCCACCGGGACGCACGGAAAGGTGACTCAAGCCGCGGTGCTGTGGGTGAAGCGTTCGGGCGCGCAATTGCCATTCGCCCAGATCGTCAAGGAGGTCCGAGCGTTGCCGCAGTTCCGCCTACCGGGAGGGTCGCTCAAATCAAGCTGGGATTTGAATGACTTTGGCAAGTGGTCGTGGAATCTCTTGAAAAACGGCGGCCGGTCTGCTTATTACATCCACACCACTCCGGACGATGAGAGCGCGACCGCCACTCACAAAACCTTCCTCCTCAGCCAGTCGCACGGCTGCATCCACATCCGGCCATCCGACCGCGACGATATGGCGAGCAAGGGCTACCTCAAGGCGGGCGTGGAAGTCCAGGTCAAGCCCTACGGGATCAAAGGCCCGCCTTGATAGAGCGAAAGCGGCGAGTCCGGATGTCGACGAGTTCTAACGCCCGAGCCACCCGACGCGGTGGCACGGCTTATTTCTTGACCAGATTTTCGACCGGCGCAGCCTGGGGGTCGAAGATACGGATCTTGTTCCAGCCGGAGAGGGTTTCCGGCGGATAGAAGCCCGCGAACTGGCGTCGAGACGTCAGCTCGGAGACTCGTCGCAAGACCGATTGCTGAAAGTCGTAGAGCGTCGTCGCCCCTTTCGGGCCGGTCGAGGCGGCGGCTCCACCGGTGACGCTCAGCGACTCAAGCACCGCCTGCGCGAAGGCCCCAAGCTCGTCGAGCCTCTCGCTCGGGTCCTGCTTCGAGGCTGTCAGCACCAGGACGCCCCGGTTGCCGGAGAGGTCTCGAATCCATTCCTGGATCGTGCTTCGCCCCGCGCTCGGAATCGCGCTGTGGATGCCGTCGACGAGGAGCATCACGAGACAGCCGCTATTCGTCAGTTCTTCAAGACGCTCGGAAATCGCCGCGCCCGCGACGGCGTTCTCGGCCTTGCTCTTGAGCGTCGAATCCACCGAAAGAACGACCGCCCCGGCGGAATCGGGCTTGAGGACGTGCGACTCCAGGATGATGAATACCGTGTCGCCGGCTTTCAGCTTGTTCGATCTCACGTCCTCGGCGAGTTCGTCGAAGACGCCGAGAATCCGATTCGCGTCCGCTTCCGCGTCGGAGATGACCTTGAGGTCGATTTGATCCTCGGCGAAATGGAGCCGATCGTCGGGTCGTTCGAAGAATTTCGCCAGCTTCTCGGCGTCGCGCTGGGCGTTCCGGATGTCAGGGACGACCCGTTCCTGGAACTTCTCGATTCCGAACGAGCGGATCACCATTCGAGGCCGGACCGGGACCACGGGCGGGCGAATCCGGCTGGCGTCGAGCCGCACCTCAAGCTTCTCGATCGCGGTGACGCCCAGATCGTCGGTCGCTTCGATCGTGACGATGTTCCTGTCGGGTCGAAGCCGGATCTGTTCGGTCGCTCGAGCGACCGGCGCCGTCGGATCGATAGCATGGGCGGGGTAGCGGATCGTGTCGCTGTGAACGACCAGGGAACGGACCCGACGTTGCGGCGAGGCTTCCGCCTCGATCCGCAGATTCAGCTCGGGCTGAGTCGCCACGATCTCAACCCCCGGCGCGATCGGCCGGGGCTCGACCACGCGAATGGCCGGCGGCTTCTGGACCACTGGCGTCCCCTTCGCCAGCGCCAGGGCCGCGACGGCGTCGCCGGTCTTGAGCACGGCGTCAATGACATCCGGCCTGCGGAGCTGTTTCTCATACCGCGACATCGGAAAGAACTCGGACGACAGTGACAGCCAGCGGTTCGGATCGCGCGTATCAAGGTGGTTGAGATGCCACCCCAGCAGCCGGCGATCGCCCGCGATGGAGGTCTCGTAATAGCCTTCGGGCATCCAGACGACCCACTCGCGGTCGCCGCCGGGGAACAGGCTCAACGAGGGAACGTCGGAGCGCGAGGTCGCCATCGGGATCGCGGTCCCGACGCCCTGGCGATGGACCTGAAACGACGTCTGATCGGCCAGCGAAGGGGCGATCGAAGCCAGCTCCGCGTCCAGTCGCTCGATCGCCAGGGGCTCGCGGCGCGAGGTCTGCGTGATCCGCTCGATGCGGTCTTCGACCTTCAATCCCATCCGCTCGGCGAAGCTGCGCGAGAGGACTTTCTGAACCACGCCCCCCGACCCTGGGATGTCGGGTGCGATCGAGGCGCCGAGTGCGGGCCGGGCGTCGCAGCCGGCAAGGCTCCAGAGCGAGAGGGTCATGTCGGCCGAGCTGGTGATCAGCCAACGGCCGTCGGCCGACGGCGCCATGCCCTGCACCGCGCCGCTGTGACCGAGCAGGAAGCGCGTCCTGACGCCGTCCGGCAAGCTGTAGATCAGCACGCCGCCTTCCTCGCAGCCGATCGCGACGCACAGCTTGGGGTGGCCGGCCTGGGCGTTGGCCGGGATGAACGTGAAGCTGGACCAGCGACCGTCGAGCGGACTCAATTGCAACGGGATCTCGGCCCCTTGCGCCGGCTCGAGGGCGATCCGGTCGAAGGCCCTCGGCGTGAATTTCCACCCGGGCGTGGATCGCACCGCCCTGCTGAGCGCGTCGCCCGGCGCAACCGGGACGAACCGCCGCTCCGCCAGATCGAACCCTTCCCAGGCGATCGCCTCCGGACCGACGGTCCGCGATCGTGAGAAAGCCACCGTCGGCTTGGCGTCGACGAAGGCCGCCTCCCAGAGAACCGTGCCTGGGCCATTCGCAGGCGGAGCTTGATCGTCCGCCCGTCCTTGTACGTCGAGGAGGGCGATCTGCTGCGCTTCGCCTCCAGCCACCGCCAGGGATCGTCCGTCCGGAGAGAAAACGAGAGCTTTGACGAACCCGCTCATCGTGCGGACCGCGCCGACGATTCGACCCTCAGGCATGCTGCGCACGGCCACGTCGCATTCCTTGCGCGGGTAGTCCTGGCTCGTGGCGCGGTACTTCAAAACGCTCGACGCGAGCGATTGCCCGTCAGGGCTGATCGCCAGCGACTCGACGGCCCTGCGCTCTCCCGCGGACTCGGGATTGAGAAGCTGGCCGTTGCGGAGATCCGCGCCGTCGTACCGCTCGATCTTGCCGTTCTCTCGTCCAACGACGACGTATCGACCGTCGCGGGTGGCGGCGAGGGCGCTGACGACGACTCCCTTGCCCTCGTCGGCCGCCAGGTCGTGCTCGGGGCAAGGAACCCAGGTCGTGAGCCGTTGCGTTCTCCAGTCCCAGAGCCGTATCGAGCCGTCCTTCGCCCCCCCGCCACTGACGATCCGAGCGTCGTCGAGAAACGACAAAGCCGAGACCTCGCCGGTATGACCTTGCAAGACCGCAACGGTCTTGGGTGTCGCGTCCAGCAGGTCCCATACGCGGATCGTCTTGTCTTCGCTGCAAGAGGCCAGATAGCGACCGTCGGGCGAGAAGGCCAAACCGAAGACCGCGCCGGCGTGCCCTCGACGCTCCAAGACCGGTCTTTCCAGACGGTCCGGAGAGAGTTCGAATTGCAGGTCGCCCGCCCCTTGGTCCGTTCGCCCCGGAAGCCGATAGATCAAGATCCCGCCGCGAGATCCGATCGCCCCGATCCCCGCCACGGCCAGCATTCTCTGGCCCTGCGCGTCGGCGGTGGGCGACAAGGCCAAGGCGTGCACCCGTCCGCCGCGGCGCCGGATCGGGGGCCGGATGGAACGATCGAGGCGTAACCCTCGGCCGTTGACCTCCCAGACGTGGACGGCCTTGTCGCGACCGCCGGAGACCAGATACTTGCCGTCGTTGCTGAAGACCATGGCCTGAACCAGGTCCGTATGTCCCTGCGCATTCAAAACCAGGGTCGGACTCAAAAAGTCCGGCGGGACGCCTTGTGCGAAGCACGGCGTTTCCCCGGCCAAACACCCCCACGCGGCCATGATCGCCCAGATCCCCAGAGTCTTGCCGAACATGGCGATGAGGGTCGGTTGGGGACCACGATCGTTCACGATCCTCCGACCGAACCCGGACGAATCGAGGCCTCCAGGAGACTCGAGTCGCCAGCATGCCAGAGTCCGGGGATGAGGAATGCGCGTCATCGGAGTCTCTCTCCCGAACAGCCCGCCCGTGATGGGCGAACGAACAAATTCGAACGTCGGTTCCGCGAATAAGCCTAGCTTTCGCCCACCAAAAGAAACGAACGTCCCGTTGATCTGTGTCGATTCTCAATCCCAATTCTCATTGTAGATCCGGTCGGCAGGATTCGGGTGAATCGTTTTTCAGCGATTTCCCGGGATTTCGACTCAAGGCTCTAAGCGAATATCTAGACTTGGTTTACGCGAACTCCGCCGAGTCCTGCTTCGACACGTGAGTCTGTGCGTAGCGATGTCGAGGCGACGGTTCAAGCCGCGAGTCGAACTTTCTCTCGAATATCGACGAAAATCGAGCAACCGGACTTACCCGAACTGTCGATACAGACAGCAAATCCCCCGCAATCGTCCGATCGCCTCATCGCGAGGGTCGCAGGGCGGAATGAATAGCACGCCTCGCGACGATCCCAGGTCGTTGGATGAGTTCCGTTATGGTCGTTCGCCGCTCCCGCGACTTTGTCATGCTGACGGACAAAGCCAGGAGGGGGACCGATCCGAGGCGAGGACGAACGGCGCGAGTTTCGGTCAATAAGGAGAGTGATCCGATGAAGCGATCGTACCAGCCTTGGCTGGCTGCCGGGATGGTCCTGACGTCGTTGACCGGGACTCAGTTCGCCTATGGTCAGGCCAGTGAACAAAGTAATGTTCAACCCGTCTTCCCCGCGCCCCAGGCGAGCGGACGAACGCTCGGAAAGCCATTAGCCGCTTATCCCACAGGCGCGACCGCCTTCCCGCGAGGCCATCAGTCTCCCGCGAGCATGGCGCGGGTTGCTTCGCCCCAAAGCGGATATACGACGCCGTACGGTCAGATTGCCAACCAGACGCCGACCGGCCAGGCCGGACCCTTCGGGACGATCTCGAACGTCCCCTTCGTCGCCCCCGGCACGATGAGTATCGAAGGATTGGAAGGTGCCGGCGCCGGCGCCCCCGGAATGGGTGCGGCGGCGAACGCTTATCCAGGAGCGGGTGCGGCGGGGAGCGCTTACCCAGGAGCGGAGGCAGGGGTAGGAACGGGACCCGAAGGCTTTGCGCCGGCTGGGGCCGCCGCGACGACGGCCGGAGCCCAGGCATTCGAATCGGCGCTCGCCGGGTTGTCTGGGCCTGGCGGGGCCGGCACGGCGGAATCGAACTTTCCGCCGAACATGATCGGCGACCTGAGCCCTGTCGGCCTTCGGCCCCTCCAGACGGTAGGCCCGCCGGGCGTGCCGACCGTCGGGCCTCCACCGGTCCCCGGAGTCCGCTCGTCCTCGTTGTTCTATCCGAGCGTCCGGACCGTCAAGATGTCCGAAAATATGTCGCCAAGGCCCCAGGACCGAATCTTCTACGACTTCAACTACTACAACAACGTCAACGCGGCCAGCAATGTCTACAACCGCTCGCCGATCAAGAACATGGAAGCCTATCGGCACATGTTCGGTTTTGAGAAGACCTTCGACGAAGGCCGCGGCTCCTTCGGCATGCGGCTGCCGATCGACACCCTGACTGCGGACGGCACCGCGCGCGGCGTCCAAACTCCCACCACCACGGCGACCGGAAATCTGAGCTTGTTCGCGAAGTACATCCTCAAACAGAACACCAAGACCGGCAGCCTGGTCAGCGTCGGCCTCGCCGTCACGCCGCCGACGGCCCCTGGACGATTCGCCGGCGCCCCTTACGTTTTCGGGATCAACAACACCTCGTTCCAGCCCTTCCTCGGGTACATCTTCAACTTCGGCGACTTCTACATCCAGGGCTTCAGCGCCTTCGACTTCACGTCGAGCGCGCGCGACGTGACGCTCATGTTCAACGACGTCGGCATCGGCTATTACGCCTATCGGGCGAACGATCCCAATTCCTTCTTGACCGCGATCGTGCCGACGTTTGAAGCCCACGTCAACTCTCCGTTCACCCACCGCGACTGGAAGAACCGGTACGACGTCGTGGGCTCGGCGGACGTCGTCAACCTGACCTACGGGTTGAACTTCCAGCTCCAACGAACGGCCATTTTCAGCACGGCCTTGGTGACGCCGGTCACCGGCCCCAGGCCCTTCGACGCCGAACTCGCCGTCTTCCTCAACATCTTCTACGGGCGCAGCCGGTCCGGGCGGATTCCGATCCAGCCGCCGCCGAGCCTCTGAGCCGCGGATTCGAGAAACCCGCCTCTTAACCGGGCGAACCTCGAAACGGCTGAAAAAGCCGAGACGGGGGACCAGCATGGGCGGTCCCCCGTCTCGGTTTCGAATCGTGGTTTCAGAGACGATTCCAGGGTGAACTACTTCGACGTCGAGGCGTTGGGCGCGACCCTCCGAGCCTTCGATCCCGGCTCGATCAGTTGCGGCACCCGAGGAAGTCGCGAGGTTGTAAGCCCAGTAGTCGAAAGGGCCTTGGCCTGGAGCTGGCTCGTCGGTTTGGCGTTCGTTCGCGAGGCCACGGTTCTCGGATGGAGGGCGACGGGCGCGCGCCTCGGCCGCCCTGATCCTGCCGCGCCGGTGGTAGTGGTGGCTCCGGTGACGCTGTTGGGGCCGGCGATCAGGATCGATTGGGGCTGCTGACTCGGCGGTGTGTTCTGGTTGAAGCCGGTCACGTAGTCGCCGATGGGGATCGGCGTCCCCGTGAAGGTGTTGGCGTTGGCGGCCGGCGACTCGATCACCGGGTTCCCGGCCGGCGCGTCGTACCGGAACACGCCGTAGATGCCGTTGAGGGAGAGGTCGTTGGCCTGGACGACGTTGTTGGTCGGCAGTGCGTAGAGGGTCTTCGCGTTGTCTCGTCGGGAGATGTAGACCCCGGTCTGGATGTTGCCGGAGATCCGGTTTCCCCTCCCGGGGAGCCCGACGGCGTTGTCCGACGCCCCGATGATCACCACGCCGTGCTGCTGGAAGCCGTAATTGACCTGAATCCCATCGGGCAAGGTGATGACCGGGTGATTCGCCAGGGAATCGATCTGCCGAGTCCCGTTGAACACGGCGAAAGCGACCTGATCATTGATGTCGACGCCGATGTGATTTCCCGTGAGCACCGTCCCCAGGCCCGCGGCCGTCCCCTGCGCGCCGCTGGAGGCGAGCTGAGTGGCCCCGCCGAAGATCTCGACCCCGGCGAGGCCGTTGGCCGAGATCAAGTTCTTGTCGATCACATTATTCGCCGACGCCGTGATGAAAACGCCGAACTCGAAGTTCGGGTTGGCCTTCGTCCCGGTGCGATCCGTCCCGATCCGGTTGCCCTGGATCCAGTTGGTGCTCGTCTTCACGTTGCTGCCGCTCTGGTTGGCGATGTTGATCCCGATGCCATTGCCCGAGATCACGTTGCCATTTCCCCCGATCACGTTGCCTGACTCGCTCGCCCCGACGGTGTTTTGGGTCCCTTGCAGGATCAGGACACCGCTCGCTTGCGTCGGATTCCGCGGGGGGGCGGGCAACGCCGGGTCGGGGAGTCCGGGCCGGCCGTCGCCCGTCACGTCGGTGCCGATGTAATTGTTGTAAATCTGATTCCCCGTGGCGAGCTGGCCCGTGATCTCGATTCCGGCGAGGCTGTTGCCCGAAATTAAGTTGGCCACGCTCGGGAGCGAGGGATTCACGGTGGGCGAGGCGATGTAACCGCCGACGACCGTGCCCACGCTGTTGTTGAGGAGCACGCCGATCGAATTGAAACCAACCTGTCCCTTGGCGTCGAGGCCGATCATATTGCCTTGGATGACGTTGCCGGCCGCCGTGGGCGAGATGATCTCGACGCCGATATATGTTGTTTCAGAAGTGGGGGAGGTGTTCTGGTCGTTGGGATTCGCACTGCTCTGGGTGATGATGTTCCCCGAGCCGGGCGTCGAGCCCCCGACCATGTTGTAGCTGGCATTGGCGTTTATCACGACGCCGATCGGGTTAAACAGCCCCCACCCTTGTTGATTGGAATTGTAGGCGGTGCCGTCCTTGCTCACGCCGATGAAGTTGCCCAGTATCGTGTTCCCGCCCGCCGTGCCGGTCAACTCGACGCCCGCCTCGCGATTGCCCGAGATGACGTTGCTCGGGGTTCGCGGGGCGGTCGTGGAGACGAACGAGCCTTGGCCGGCGTTCCCGATGAAGTTCCCTGTCGCATTGTTGAGGAGCACGCCGAAGTGGCCGTTTCCGAGCGGGGCGAAGCCGCTGGAGTCCGTGCCGATGAGGTTGCCGTCAATGCGATTCTGACTGGCCGTCAGATTCGTTTGTTGATCGATCGTCACCCCGTTGTTGAGGTTGCCGGAGATCACGTTCCGGTTCCCGCCGACCCCGCCGCCGATCGTGTTGTTCGAGCCGTTGATGATGTGGACGCCGTCGCCTTGGTTGCCGAGGGCGCGTGCTCCGGACCAATCGGCCCCGATGGAGTTGCCGCCGACGAAGTTGGAGTCCGCCTTGGCACCCGTTCCCGGGCTGAAGATCTGCACGCCGTCCAAGGCGTTGCCGGAGATGAAGTTGTTTACCACGCCGTTGTAGCTTGAACCAAAAATCAACACGCCGCTAGCGTTGTTCGGGATCGCTTTGGCTCCCATCGCGTCGAGCCCGATCAGGTTTCCCGCGACCACACTGCCCGCGCCCGACTGGGTAGTGCTGCTGACCATGACCCCGGACTGTTGATTGCCCGAGATGATGTTGCCGTAACCGACTAAATTGTAGCCCGCATTGTCGAGGATGACGCCGTTGCCGCCGTTGGCGACGGCCGTGGAACCCGTCGAGTCGACGCCGATGAAATTGTTCGCGACGAGATTGTCGTGGGACGCTCCCCCGAAGATTCTCACTCCTTGGGCTTTGTTGCCGGAGATTACATTGCCTTGCGACCTCTGCAAGCCGCCGATCGTGTTACTCGGAGCGTTCAACAGGAACACGCCGTCCGAGCTGTTGCCCAGCTTGGCCTTCGCGGTTGTGGCGAACGAGTCGGCGCCTATCACGTTGCCTTGAATTGTATTATTCACCGTCAGGCCCGGATAATCCGGGTTCCCAGCGATCAAAACCCCGTAGAGTTGATTGCCGGAGATCTGGTTGCCGAGCCCCTGCCCTGGGGCGGCGGTGGACCAACCGATGACGTTATTGCTGGAAAGACTGACAATAATCCCTGAATTGTTATTAGGAACGGCCGTGGCCCCATCAGCGCCGACGCCGATTTTGTTGCCCGTCACGATGTTTCCATGATAGCCGCCGTCGTTCTTGCTGATGACGATCCCACTGGCTTGATTCCCGGAAATCACATTCGATTCGCCGGACGTCGCGCCGCCGATCGTCACGAGCCCGGAGCCGTTGACGAACACACCATTTGCAGAATTGCCGAGAACATTGGGATCGAGGCTGCCGATCGTGTTGCCGACCAATCGGATTCCGGTGGTGGAATCCGCGATCGTGACCCCATTGGCCCGGTTCTGAGAGATCGTGTTGCCGCGAATCGTCACGTTTTGCATCTTGTCAAGAAAAACACCGTCCGAGCCGTTGCCGTTGGCGAGTGTTTGATCGAATTCGTTCGAGCCGATGCGATTGCCATCGATCGTGACGTTGGCGGGGCTCAGCGAGTCGACTGTCGCGGCGTGAACGCCCGCCGCGCGATTGCCCGCGATGAGGTTCCCTCGAATCAGCGTGTTGCCCGGCGTGAAGAGGAAAATGCCGTCCGAGAGGTTTCCAAGTGAAACGCCCGCCACCGTCGATCCGGGCGTCCCGGCCGCGTCCGTGCCGATCTTGTTGCCCGAGATCACGTTGCCATTGACGAGGTAGCCGCTAATGGAGAATTTCGGATCGAGAGGATCGACGCCTGTAAGGCCGTTGACCGTCTGGCCGACGATTTCAACCCCCCGGCCCAGGTTTCCGGAGATCACGTTCGGACCGCCGACCTGCTGGCCATTCCCGTCCGTCCACGAGCCCACGCAGACGCCGACGACGTCGCTGATCCGAATTCCGTCCAAAATATTGCCCAGGGGCAAGCTCTTTTGAGGCTGCGACTTGCTCTTGGCGGTCGAATTCGCGCCAGCGGCGTCGAGTCCCAGGATGTTGCTGACGATGCTGGCAAAGAGATGCCGGAAATCCTGGCCGGGGATGATCTTGCCTTGGTCATCCGTCTTAGGAATACCTTGTTGAGCCGTAATCCCACTGAGCCCGTTTCCGGATATGACGTTGCCCGCGACATAGACCCCAGGCGTCGTCGGCGCGGCAGCCGACGTGTCCAGCTTGGTTGAGGACTCTTCGAGCAAGACGCCGCTCAAACCGTTGCCATAGGTGCGATCATTGTCGTCGTAAACAGTCGTTCCCGTGCTGTCGGTGCCGATGAAATTGTCGAAGATCCAAGCGATCGTGGAATCGCCAGTCATGTCGCCGACGACGTGAACACCGTTCTGGATGTTCCTGGCGATCTGGTTCCCCTGGACGAGGTTGGGAAGCGTCGCCGCTGTACTAATTTCGATCTTCGGGCTGCTGAGGTGCGTCGCCGCCTCCCCGATTTCGACTCCATTCGTGCCGTTTCCGACGATCGTGTTGGCGACGCCCGTCGCGAGCGCCCCGTCGACCATCGGGCCGCCGACGACATTGCCGGCGCCTCCCGTGATGGCGACGCCGATCTGCATGTTCCCCGAGAAGTTCACCCCTCCAATCCGGCCGGCGCCGATGAGGTTGCCCGCGACGAGGTTGTCGTTTGCATTGACGATCCAGACTCCATTCGTCACGTTCGACGAGATGACGTTGCGCGCCGTCTCGTCGTGGGATCCAGGGGCCCACAGGGGGCTCGGACCGATGATGTTGTGATCCGAGGCGGATACATAAACGCCCGTCTTCAAATTCCCGAGCGCAGCGCCCTTCGCGTTCGTTCCGATGAAATTGCCTTGAACCAGGTTCCAGGCGCCTCCGGCGAGATAGACGCCGTAGTTCTTGTTGAAGCCGATCGTGTTGGCGCCGAAGTTGGCGCTCCCGTCCACGCGGCCGCCGATCAGATTCGCGTACCCGCCTTCGACGTCGACTCCGTTCGCGTTGCCCAGGGGGTTGAAATCACGATCCGTGCCGAGGTAATTCCCCTGGACGAGATTTTGCAACGACTCACCGCTGATGAGAACGCCGCCGCCCTTGTTATTACCGATGACGTTGGCGTGCGGATCGTCGCCGCGACCCACGAAATTGGTTGAGGCGTCGGCGATCCACACTCCGACGCCGTTGGCCGGTAGGAACTTCGTGGGGTTGAAGGGATTCACGCCGATGGAGTTGCCGAGGATCGAGTTGCTCTTCGAGCCGGCTCCATCGACCTTGATTCCCGCGCCGCTGTTGAAGCCGATGACGTTGGCCTGGTTGATGCCCAGGTTCGTCCCCCCTGGTACGAACGCCACACCGCCCACGGTGTTGTTCGGCGACCCGTCGATAAGAACGCCGATGCCGTTCGCAAGATTGGCTTCGCCGTCGGTCCCGATGAAGTTGCCGGCCACAATGTTGAACTGGGTGGTTTCGCCCTTGATCTGCACGCCGTACTCGTCGTTGCCGCCGATGTAGTTGGCGGCCGCGGAGGGAATTCCAGCGATGCTCACAAAGCCGGGCAGGCCGACGTTGATGTTGGTCGATCCCCCCTCGATAAGCACGCCGATGCTTTGTTTCCGCGCGGGCTCCTCTGGTTGTTGCTTGGGTTTCGACCTTTGGGCGTCGAGCCCGATGTAGTTGTCGACGACCCAGGCGTTCTGGACGTTGTTGAAATCAAGAGCCGCGGTTTTGAAGCCGTAAAACGACAGGCCCCGGACGGTGACGCCTTGGGCGAAGCCCTTGGCGTCGGCGACGAAACTGGCGTTGAGGAACTCGAGCCCGAACTCCGCCGTGTTCTGGCCGTCAATTTGAATCACCGGCGTGCCTGCGTTTGGAGTCTGGGTCAAGCCGTCGACGACGATCCCACTCATGCTATTGGCGGCGTTCCCTTGCACGATGATCGTGGAGTTCAGTTTGATCGTCCATGTCGTCGCCGTCCCGGCGTCAGCGTCCGCCTGGGGGATTGCGAAATCGATCTGCTTGCCGTCCTGGGACGCTTGCGTGAGCGCGAACCGAAGCGAGCCGAGGATGGGATCATCCCCAGCGTTGTAATCCTGAGTATTGGTGACCGTGTAGAGGCTCACCGCCCGGACGCTGTTGGAGAAGGCGGACGTGTCGTACTCGGTGGGCGTGCCCGCCGACTGCGACGTGACGGTCGCCGTCACACCATAAATCTGCAAATTGAACGCGGTCAGAACATTCCGGATCTGAGGGGTGATAGCGATGATCTCGCTGAAGCCTTGCTGGTTCGTGCCGAGATCGAAGGTCCCCAGGTAGATGGCGGCCGGGGAGTAGATCAAAGACTTGTCTGCGGTCTGAAGCTGGGCGAAGATTTCGACGTGGTAAGGGCCGCCCTGCGGCAGATCGCCGTTCTGCGTGAAGGTCCCAGTAACGGTGATCAACGTTGGGTTCAGGGCGTCCGGCGCGAAGAAGGCGGACTCCAGCACGACCGAGTTCTGATTCCGGTTCGCTCCGTTGGTGAGGAGGATGTTCTGGAGGTTCTGAGTGACGAGGTTTTGTTGGAGTCGATTCCCAACCGCCGTTGAGCCGCTGATCTGAATCGCGGCGATCGAGCTGGATTGGATGATGTTCGCGACGCCGGTGGTTCCTCCGACCTGGTTGTTGGAACCCAGAATCAGGATGCCGACGGCGTTGCTGAATGCGGGCTGGCCCGACGTTGTCTGGGGCGCCGTACCGATATAATTGTTGACGAGCGTGTTCGAGGCACCGTCGAGTTCGATCCCTGTGCCATTGGAATCGATCTTGTTCTCCTGCTCGGGGGCCGAGCCGCCGATGGCGTTAGAACTGGAGAGAACGAGGATTCCGGTGCTCTTGAAATTTCGAATCGTCAACCCCTGGATCGTACTCCCGTCGGAGTTCGAGCCGAGCACAATCCCGTTGAGCGCCGTGTTGCCGCCGTCAATGACGAGCCCCAGCGCCGTGAAGGAGGGGGCGATCTTCACGGCATGGGCGAGCGTCGGCAGCGGGTTCTGGGAGACGTCGATCACCTGGCCAGGGTTGGCGGGAAGATTGAAGACGATTTCGATCGGGGGCCCGCCCAAACCCGCCACCAGATTGACGTTCGTGAGCGCCTGGAACAGCGAGCCCGGACCGCTTGATTGGGTGTTGCTCACCGTGTACAAGTCGGCGATCGTCGCGAGGTTCGAAAATACGGACGTCCCGTTCGCCGGCGTGCCCGTCGACGTCGCCAAGATCTGATCGCCGTTGGCCAGGCCGGCGTTGATCGCCAGGGTCTCGACTCCGCCGTTGGTCTGTGTCGTGGTTGCCTTGGAGGCCACGAAGACACGGTCTCCAGTCGTCTTGTCCAACTGATACAGTTCGAGGGTGAGCGGGGTGTTCGCCGGAACGTTGCTTCGATACTGGATGGTCACCTGCCCGCCCTTCACCGCCGCCGTGATGAGCGTCGGGGCCGGCTGGCCGTTGTTCGCCCCGGGAAGCAGGGTGATGTCGCTTGAGAAGACGGGGGTGGCCGGACCGTTGGTTCCGAGATAAAGGTTCTGACTGACGACGTTTCCCGTCCCCGAGAGGATGTTGACGCCGGCGGTGGTGTTGAAGCCGATGCTGTTGGCGGCTCCGTTCGCCGCGCCGCCGATCGTGTTTCCGCTCGAGTTGACGATCAACACGCCGAAGCCGTTGCCGGGATTTCCGGAAGTTCCATCGCCGCCGATGCGGTTGCCTTCGACCACGTTGGCCGTCGCCGAGGCGCCTTGGATCTGGATTCCGGCGGTCGTGTTGAAGCTGATCGTGTTGGCCGCGGCGGCCGTCAAGCCGCCGATGATGTTCGACGAGCCGCCATCGATCAGGATGCCGATCGCGTTGAGGGCGCCCGACGTCCCCAGGACGTCGCCGACGATCGTGTTATTCCCCGAGTAGACGTGAACGCCCGCTCCGGCGAAATTTTGAATCGTCAGGCCTCGGATCGTGCTGCCGCCCGACCCGGCGCCAAGGATGAACCCGTCGACGGCCTGTGCGATTCCGGCGATCGTGATGCCTGGGGCGTTGGTCGAGTTGATGTCGACGGGGTGGGTGATCGTGGGCAACGGCGAAGCCGCCGAGACGTTGATGACGGAACCGGGCGCGAGGAGGAAGTCGATCGGGACCACTCCTCCCGACGAGGCGTTCGCGCTCGTGAGGGCGTCAAAGAGCGACCCCGGACCGCTGGGGTCCGTATTGGTGACCGTATACGAGCTGGCACCGATCGTCAGCACGTTCGAGAACACGGAGGTGCCGTTGGCGGCGACGGTGGCGGTCGTCAAGACTTGAGAGCCGTTCGCCAGGCCGGGCGTTGGAATCGTCAAAGTGTTCACGCCCGCGACCGTGGTGGTCGTCTTCGCGGCGACGGAGCTTCGCTGCGCCACGCCCACGGCGGTCAGTTGGTAGACCTCGACGGTCACGGACGTCCCCGCCGGCAGGCCGATCGCGAACTGCAACGTGAGGTCGCCGGCGCTGAGGGTCGCCGTCGCGAGGCTGGGCGCGGGCTGGCCGTTGTTTCCCGTGGGCCCCAGGTTGATGTCGCTGGCGGGGACGGGGGTCGCCGCGCCGTTGGTTCCGACGTAGAGGTTCTGGCTGACAACGTTCTGCGCCCCCGAAAGGACGCTGACTCCCGCGGTCGTGTTGAAGCCGATGGTGTTGCCCGCCGCGCCGCCGATGGTGTTGCCGCTCGAGTTGACGATCTGGACGCCGAAGGCGTTGCCGCGATTCGCGTTCGTCCCGTCCGTGCCGATGAAATTGCCCGCGACCACGTTGCTCGTCGCCGAGGCGCCCAGGATCTGGACGCCGGCGGTCGTGCTGAATCCGATCGTGTTGGCTGAGCCGGCCGTGGTGCCGCCGATGGTGTTCGATGAACCGCCGTCGATGAACACGCCGATCTGGTCGGCGCCGGGAGAGCCGCCCAGCGTGTTGCCGGCGATGGTGTTGTTGCTCGACTGGACGTGGATGATCGAATTCTTGAAATTCCGGATCGTCAGCCCCTGGATCGAGCTGCCGTTCGCCCCCGCGCCGAGGGTCAATCCATCGAACGCCCCGCCGTTGCCATCGATCACGACGCCGGTTTGCAGCAGGGTGTTGATCGACGTCTGGCCGGTGATCGGCGGAAGCGCCGTGGCCGGGGTGATCACGCCAAGCGACGCATTGAATTCGATGCTATCCAGACCGGCGGCCGCATTTGCGTCCAGAATCGCTTGGCGCAATGAGCCAAGGCCGCTGTCGCCGTTATTCACGACGGTGAACGTCGCGAGCAGCATCCGCTCTTCGAACATCTCGAATGAAACGTCTCGCCTGTTACGTTTCGCACCTTGGGTCGAGTGGCGACGAGCGGTTCGCTTCAGCCATGTCATGGGAGTTCTCCCTCATTCCTGTGGGCGGAGGCATTCGAGATCCGAAGTACCGACTTCTCTGCACCTACGCCTACCGATTGCGACCCAATGTGAAACCTGCCCGAGGACCGCCGAAGTCCTAAAAAGCGTTCAGGCGCGCGTTATGAAGTACGAAGACGGATGCTTCTCAAATAAACCAGACGACTCACTAAGCCCACGCACCCAACCAGCCAATCATTCGACACCATTGCAAGCGTGCAGTCAATCCCTTGCCCCTGGTTGGTAGCAGGGGAAATACGACCACTTTTTGGATACGCCGGGCCCGAAGGCGGCTGAACAATGCATGACTCCGTCGATAAGATATCTGACCTATTTAACCAAGACAAGGCATTCCGCGCAATTGCCCCAGATTAACGTTTTCTTATCTCTGTCTTCGAGAGAATCTTGAGAAAAAGCCACCTTGCCGATGAAATGCATGCTATTTAGTATCGTTATAGGGGCTCGTATTGGTTCGAGCGACGACTCGCCGCGCGTCCCAGGGGCCTAACCATCGAGATTTTCTTATTCGTTGGCGAGATCAACGGCTGGTGCGAAAAAACTCCGTGTCGGCCGGGAAATCGCGTCACAAGCGGCCGTTGCGGCCGAATCATTTGGCGAAGGGGAGGAGCGGGGCGTACTCAATTCGGTCCCGGCTCCTCGAAATCAGACGGTCGGCGAGCCGAGCCAGACGG
Source organism: Paludisphaera borealis (assembly GCF_001956985.1). NCBI lineage: Bacteria > Pseudomonadati > Planctomycetota > Planctomycetia > Isosphaerales > Isosphaeraceae > Paludisphaera > Paludisphaera borealis. The sequence continues at coordinate 4,831,203 of NZ_CP019082.1, read as the reverse complement.
ATTTCAACGATCCACCCGAAGCGACGGGACGGTTTTTTGTTGCATCTCCGGCGGCCGCGACTTCAATATAATGGCTGGATGGGTCGCCGAGCAGGGCTGCGACCTAATCAAGCGTAATCTGGGGGTCGTGTGGCTTCGTGGTCTCTCGTGAAGGTTCGGTCGAAGGTCGCGCCTAATAAAAGGCCGGCGTCTTGATCCCTTCGCGACGCACACGGCTGCTCATGACTGATATGTCCTGACGGATCGGCGTCGGCCGATTTCAAGCAGACGAGGACAGATGCCATGCCGCGCGATGAGAGCCTCCAGCACAAACTCGACCGGGTTCGGCCGCCGAGAGTGCAGATCACGTACGACGTCGAGGTCGGCGACGCCGAAGTGAAGAAGGAGCTTCCCTTCGTCATGGGGGTGCTGGCCGACCTCTCCGGTCATCCCGATCCCGACGCCGAGCCGCTCCCGGACCTGAAGGACGAGAAGCGCAAGTTCGTCGAGATCAACCGAGACAACTTCGACAAGGTGATGAAGGGAATCAAACCGCGGCTGGCGCTGCGGGTCGAGAACAAGATCGAGAACGACCAGTCGAAGATCGGGGTCGAACTCAAGTTCCGCTCGATGGAAGACTTCGAGCCGACGAACGTCGTCAACCAGATCGAGCCGCTGCGGAAGCTGCTCGAAGCGCGTCAGCGGCTCGCCGAGCTGAAGTCGAAGATCGTCACCAACGATCGGCTGGACTCGCTGCTTCAGCGAATCATCAGCGATACCGACCAGCTCAAGCGACTGGGCCGCGAAACCGGACATTTCGACGAATCGGCCACCGAACAGGCGCCCACCACGGAGGAGACCCAGTCATGAGCACCGGCGACAGTCCCAGCGCCTCGAAGGCGTCGGCCCAACCCGCGAGCGCCGAAGCGCAAAACGGTGAGAGCCTGCTCGACGAGATCCTCAAGGTCAACCGCGTCCGCGACGCCGAGCCCGAGCTGCGCAAGTACCACTCCGACCTGGTCGGCCAGCTCGTCGAGGACATCATGGCCGGTGAGATGAAAGTCTCGCCGGACATCGAACGCATGCTCAACGAGCGGATCGCCGAGATCGACGAGCTCTTGAGCGCCCAACTTAATGCGATCATGCACGACCCCGAGTTCCAGAAGCTCGAGGGTTCATGGCGGGGTCTGAATTACCTGGTCATGGAGTCCGAGACCAGCACGACGCTTCAGCTCCGCGTCCTCAACACCAGCAAGAAGGAGTTGCTCCGCGATCTCGAACGCGCCAAAGAATTCGACCAGAGCGCCTTGTTCAAGAAGGTCTACTCGTCGGAGTACGACGTTTTCGGGGGAACGCCCTACGGCGCCCTGATCGGCGATTTCGAGTTCGGTAAGCATCCCCAGGACCTGGCCTTGCTCAAGCGGATCTCGCAGGTCGCGGCGGCGGCGCACGCGCCGTTCATCTCGGCCGCCGAGCCCGAGATGTTCGGCTGGGAGAGCTACACCGAGCTGCCGCACACCCGCGATCTGGCCGAAATTTTTCGGACCCGCGAGTACGACAAGTGGAAGTCGTTCCGCGAGAGCGAGGATTCGCGGTACGTCGGGCTCTGCCTCCCGCGCACCCTGAGCCGCCTCCCCTACGGCCAGAAGACCGTCCCGGTCGATTCGTTCAATTTCGAGGAGGACGTGGACGGTCGAACGCATGAAAAATACCTCTGGAGCAATGCGGCCTATGCGATGGGCGCGCGATTGACCGACGCGTTCGCCAAATACGGCTGGTGCGCCTGGATCCGAGGGGTCGAGAACGGGGGACTGGTGCAGGATCTTCCGGTCCACACGTTCCACACCGACGACGGCGAGATCGCCGCCAAGTGCCCCACCGAGGTGATCGTGACCGGTCGGCGCGAGAAGGAGATGGCCGATCTCGGCTTCATCGCTCTGACTCACTGCAAGAATACCGACTACGCCGCGTTCTTCTCGGCTCAGTCGTGCCAGAAGCCGTTCGAGTACGACACCGATGAGGCCACGGCCAACGCCCGGCTCTCGACGCAGCTTCCTTACATTCTGATGACCTCGCGGTTCGCTCACTACCTCAAGTCGATCGCCCGCGACAAGATCGGGTCGTTCATGAGCCGTAAGGACTGCGAGATGTGGCTGAATCGGTGGATCAACAACTACGTCTCGAACGACGAAACGGCGTCGGAGAACACCAAGCGCGAGAAGCCGTTGTTCGACGCCCGCATCGACGTCGAAGACGACCCCAGCCGGCCTGGATGCTATCGCGCCATCGCCTTTCTCCGCCCGCACTACCAGCTCGAAGAGCTGACGGTGTCGCTGAGACTCGTCTCCGAACTGCCCACCGGGGCCTCGCGTTAACGCCACGCCGCCGACGCCCCGGCCTCGGGATGCATCGGCGCGAATCCACGGAACGTCTCGTTGCCTTGCGTCAGGTTGGACCAGCAGACGACAGCCCCAAGCGCGGGGCGCTTTTTATCGGGGAGCGACCCATGGCAGTTGACTATTTTCTGAAGATCGATGGCGTCGACGGTGAATCGACGGACAGCAAGCACAAGGGTGAAATCGACGTTCAGTCCTGGAGTTGGGGAGAGACCAACTCGGGCGATGCGGCCCATCGCGGCGGCATGGGCGCCGGCAAGGTCTCGATGCAGGACTTTCACTTTGTGATGAGCGTCAACAAGTCGACGCCGAAGCTCATGCAGCACTGTGCAAGCGGCGAGCACATCAAGAAGGCCGTCCTCACCTGCCGCAAGGCCGGAAAGGAACAGCAGGAGTATCTCAAGGTCACGCTCAGCGACCTGGTCATCTCCAGCTTCCAGACCGGCGGCTCCAGCGGCGATCACGCCGTCCCTGTCGATCAGGTCAGCCTGAATTTCTCGAAGATTGAGTTCGAGTACAAGGAACAGAAGGCCGACGGCACGCTCGGCGGCTCGGTCAAGGGCGGATACAACGTCAAAGAGAACAAGATCGTCTGATCGAACGCGTCGGTTGAACACAATTCGCGAAAGACCGCGGTTGTTCCGTCGCAGGGACAGCCGCGGTCTTCGTTTCGACCGATCAGACTGGGAGCCAGGTGGATATGGCGCGAACTTCCGCGAGAATGCGGTTTCCGCATTCGCTCTGGGATCGACTGACCAACCCCGACCTGATTCGGGCGGCCGAGGACGAGTCGTCCCAGAGCAGCCGGATGGAGAAGCTCAAGCAAGAGGTTCGCACGCACCTGGAATGGCTGCTGAACACGCGTTGCTGTCTGCCCATGTCGCTCGAGGGCCTCGAAACCCTGGAAAGCTCGCTGGTCGCGTACGGCCTGCCCGACATCTCGAGTCTGCGGTCCGGCTCGACCAAGGACCGGGAGCAGCTCGAGCACATGCTCGAAAACGCCATCCGCAGGTTCGAACCGCGGCTGGAAAACGTCAGGGTCGATTTCAACCCGTCCGAGCAGGACAGGTCGCGTTCGACGATCCATTACCGGGTGTCCGCGGTGCTCAAGATCAAGCCGTTCAACCAACCCGTCCTCTTCGACACCGTGCTCGAGGTGGGAAGCAAGTCGTTCATGGTTCGGGGCGACGGGTGACCGCGCGAGGCGGGTCGCCGTCGCGCGCCGATCGGAGCCGGACGTGAGAGTCACCGACGAATTCCTCGACTATTACAACCGGGAGCTGGTGTTCCTCCGCGACATGGGGGACCATTTCGCCAAGGCCAACCCTCACGTGGCGGGCCTGCTCGCGCTTTCCACGGGGCGTTGCGAAGATCCTCACGTCGAGCGTCTGATGCAGTCGTTCGCCTTCCTCACGGCGCGGATTCGCAAGAAGATCGACGACGAGTATCCGGAGATCACCAACGCCTTGCTGTCGGTGGTCTACCCTCATTATTTGCGGCCGTTGCCGTCGATGACGGTCGTCCAGTTCGAAGGCTCGAACGACCCGACCAAGACGGTCGCCGGCCAACCGATCCCGCGCGGGACGCCGCTCAAATCGGTCGTCGCCAGTCGAGGAGTGCGCTGCCAGTTCCAGACGGCTTACCCGGTGACGCTCTGGCCGCTGTCGGTCGAGTCGGCGGTCATGGTGCCCGACCGCGTGGTTCAGACCGGCAAGCCGGTGGCCGCAGTGGGCCTGCTCAAGCTTACGCTCAAGTGCACCGCGCCCGGCGGCTGGGAATCGCTCAAGGGGCTTCGGTCGATACGGTTCTTCCTGGACGGGAACGAGCCGATTCCGTCGATCCTCTACGAATGCCTGTTCAGCCGGCTCTGCGAAATCTGGGTGATGGGCAAGACGGGCGATCAAGACGCCTTCAAGCGCGTCTTGCCGCGCGAGGCGGTCAGGCCGGTCGGCTTCGCGCGCGACGAGCATCTGTATCCCTATCCCGATCATGCGTTTCCCGGCTATCGCCTGCTCCAGGAATTCTTCGCGTTTCCGCAGAAGTACCTCTTCTTCGACCTGTTGCTGAACGGGCCGGAGGAAGACGAGCGATCGTTCTTGCCGCCGGGGAAGCTTGACGGGACGATCGAGATCCGGTTCTGGCTCGACAGCCCTCCCCGATCCGACGTCACCGTTCGTCCCGACAACTTCCGGCTCGGCTGCACGCCCGCGGTGAACCTGTTCCGCTGGGTTCCCGAGCCGATCCCGATGACCCACCTCCAGACCGAGTACCGCGTGCTGGCGGACGTCGAGCATCCCATGGACTACGAGGTGTTCTCGGTGGACCGGGTGGTCAGCTCGGGTTCCTACCTGGAGGAGGCCTACGAGTTCGAGCCCTTCTACGCGATGCGGCACGCGTCCCGGCTATCGGAGCGCACGGCGTACTGGTTCGCGACTCGGCAGCCGTCGCTTCAGGACGGGGGGACGGAGGTGATGCTCTCGTTCTCCGACTCGAATTTCCATCCACTCAGCCCGGCCGTAGAGAAGATCACGACCTATCTGACGTGCAGCAACCGCGACTTGCCGACGTCGCTCCCGTTCGGCGGCGAGCAAGGCTGCCTGGAGCCGGAGGCCGAGGCCGCGGTGGGACTCGCTCGAATGCTCATGAAACCGACCTCGCCGTTGCGGTCGCCGACTGGCCGCTCGGCTCAATGGCGGCTGATCTCGCAATTGGGGCTCAACCACCTGTCGCTCATGGCCGAGGGGGGCGAGTCCGACGCCGGGAGCGGACCGGTCGGCGCCGAGCCCCTCCGTGAGCTCTTGACGCTCTACGACTTCGCGGGCACCACGGCGACTCGTAAAATGATCCAGGGGGTCCTCGACGTTTCGCACGCTCGGATCGCCGCGCGGGTCGCGCATCCCGATCGCGGCGCGGAGGGCGATCCAGCGACCGCCCGGGCGCGTAGGCTGCGGCTCCTGGGCAAGCCCCTGTCGCTGGGCCTCGAAATCAAAGTCCATTTCGACGAGGAGGCGTATCCCGGCGCGATGGCCTACCTGATGGCGACGGTCCTCGATCGTTTCCTCGGCGCGTACGTCAGCATCAACGCGTTCACGCAACTCGTCGCAACCAGCAAGCAAAGGCAGGGAGCCTGGCGATGGCCACCTCGCAGCGGCGATCGGATGTTGCTCTGATCGAACGGCTCTTCGAAGAGCCGTTTCGATTCGACTTTTTTCAAGCCGTCCGCCTCCTGGAACGGATCGGGAAGGCGCGCGCGCCGGTCGGCTTCGACGGCCCGTACGCGCGAGAGACCGTCCGGTTCGCTCAGCACGTCTCGATGAACTTCCCCGCGAGCGCCATCGACACCCTGGAACGCGACGCGCAAAACGACGACGCGCCGCCGCGGATGGTCACCTCGTTCATCGGGCTCCTCGGGGCCTCCGGCGCCTTGCCGACCGTCTACACCGAGGAACTCGTCGGCCCGCGCGGCAAGAATCGCGGCCCCGCGGTCGATTTCTTCAACCTGTTCCACCACCGCATCGTCTCGCTCTTCTACCGGGCCTGGGAGAAGTACCATCTCCCCACGCAGTGGGAGAAGAGCCTCGATCGCGACCGGCGGCCCGGCGGCGACGACGAAGATCGATTCACCGCCAGCCTGTTTCACCTGCTGGGCCTCGGCCTGGGATCGCTGCGCGAGCGTCAGGGCTTCGACGACGAATCGTTGCTGTTCTACACGGGGGTCTTCGCGCAGCAACACCGGTCGGCCGTCATGCTCGAACGGCTGATCGCCGACTGTTTCGGTCACCCGGCCGAAGTCCTCTCGTTCACGGGGCAGTGGCTCCGCCTCCGCCCCGAGGAGCAGTCGCGCATGGGCCGCACCGGCGGGTTCAACCGGCTGGGCCGAGACGCCGTCGCCGGCCGCAAGGTTTGGGACGTCCAGAGCAAGTTCCGGCTGAGGCTGGGGCCGCTCACATTCACCGCGTTCCGCGAGTTCCTTCCCGACGGCGCCGCGTCGAACCACTTGATGAGCTTGGTGCGGTTCTACACCCGGTCGGAGCTGGATTTCGACGTTCAACTGATCCTCAAGAAGGAGGACGTACCGATGTGCGAGCTCTCGCGGGGGCCGACGGCCGCGCGACTGGGCCGCACGTCGTGGTTGAAGCGGCGCGAGTTCGAGTACGACGCGGGAGACGCGATCTTCAAGCCCGGTCGATGACGAGCGACCGTGAACGCCGCGCCGATCGCGAGCCCAGGCGGAATCCTCGACTTGAAGTCGCCTCTCGTTTGACCCAAAATCTCATGCTAGAGTGAAATTCCTCTAACACGAAGCACGCGAAGCGATCCGCGATCAGTCGGCCGACGGATTCAGAGCCGGGACGATTCGCAGGGTGCGGCGGGAGAGCGAAGTATGCCCAAGCGGCCGGTACACTGGTTCGAGGGGATGTTCCTCAAACCCCACCATTTTCAGGCGGCCGACCGATATACGCGGGAGCGAATCCGCGAATCGGAAGACTGGCTGCACCCCCACGACTGGGGTCTTCGCTCCGTCCGGTTCGATGAAGACGCGATCGCCAACTACACCCTCCGGCTCACCTCGTGTCAGGCGCGCTTCAAGGACGGCACGACGCTCTCGATCCCCGAGGAAGCAGCCCTCGACCCGCTCGAGCTGAGGCCGGTGCTGAGCCAGCAGGCCGAGACCATGGTCTACCTGGCCATACCGTCCTGGCAGCCGAGTCGGGCCAACGCGCAGCGAGCGGCGACGGAACAGTCTCCACGGTACCTGGTCGGCGGCATGGAGTGTCCGGACGAGAACACCGGCGGCGACGAAGAGGAAATCGACTTCCGCAACATCCAGGCCCGGCTGATCGTCAAGAGCCAGCTTACTCCGGGTTACGAGATCCTGCCGCTCGCCCAGATTTCGCGGTCCGCGGGCGACAAGGCCCCTCCCCGCGTCGATCGCGCCTACGTCCCCCCGGTGCTCGGCGTCGACGCCTGGGCCTCGCTGTACGACGACGTTCAGGCGCTGTTCCGGCAGATCGAAGCCTGGCTCGACCAGGAGGCCGCGCAGGTCGTCGGTCGCAAGATCGCCTTCGACAGCCAGGTGCTGGGAGACGCCGAGCGGATCCTCAAGCTCTCGGTCCTGAACACTGCATCCGCCGTCTGGCAGTCGATTCTCTTCACGCGCGGCCTCCACCCGATGCTGATGTACCAGGAGCTTTGCCGGCTGCTCGGCCAGCTCTCGATCTTCGGCGAGACGCGACGTCCGATCAAGATTCCCAGCTACGACCACGACGACATCGGCCCGATCTACGCCAAGGTGATCGCCGAAATCCGCCGCCTCCTCGGCGAGCTGGGTCAGGTTCCGTTCGACAAGCGCTACTTCAAGCTCGAAGGGCCCCGGTTCCAGGTTCATCTCGACCCGGACTGGACGCTCGAAACGTCCAAGCTCTACCTCGGCGTCGAGACGACCGAGCTGAACGACTCGGAATGCGACATGCTGATGCGGTCCACCGATTGGAAGCTCGGCAGCGGCGAGCAGGTGGAAACCATCTTCAAGACGGGCAATGCCGGACTGAGCATGAAGCCGCTCAACCGGATCCCCCCGGCGCTTCCCGGCGGCGTCGTCTATTTCGAGATCGTCCGCCACCCGGAATTCTGGAAAGACGTCGTTCGCACGGGAACGCTCGGGCTCCGCTTCAAACTCGAACGGGGCAAATTCTTGAGCGCCCAGATGCTCGCCCTGACCAACCCGACCACTCAGCGCTCGGTGAACCTTCAGTTCGCCGTGTTCGTCGTCAAGAACCGTTGAACCGGACGTGAGCCCAATCCCACCCCTTCGCCTCGACTCGATTGCAAGGAACGTGGCGCCGATGACAGACGCCTTCGCAGACCTGGTGATGCCGATCTTCCACCGGGTCATCGACCTTCAAAACCGTCTAAGCAGGGGTGAGCCGAAGACCCTCGACGAGGTCATGCACCTGACGCGCGGCTGGATCGACGAGGCCGGCCGGCGCGCCGTCGCGAATCCGGAGCTGGGACGGTCGTTCGACCGGGCTCGGTTCGGCCTGGTCGCCTGGATCGACGAGGCGCTGACCAACTCCGAATGGGGACGTTCTTCCGGCTGGGGATCGGAAGAGCACGTCCTGGAGTGGTTCATGTTCAACAGTCGCGGCCGCGCCTACCTCTTTTACCAGCACGCCGACGAAGCCGAAGCGCACGGCGACATGGACGCGCTCGAAGTCTATTTATTCTGCGTCACCCTGGGTTTCGTGGGCGAGCGCGTGTACGACCCGGAACAATTGACCGCGTGGGTCGAACGCGTCTACGGCCGGGTCAGCGAATCCAGCTCGGTCGCTTCCAAGCCGTTTCCCGAAGAGGATGGTGCCGGGGCGGGGTTTGGGCCGCTGAAAGGCCCCTCGCTCCTGGTCGCCGCCAGCATCCTGTTCGCGGTCACGGCGCTGTTTACGCTGGCCGCCTACCTGTTCGCGGTGCATTACAGTTACAACCCGACCGGCTGATCCGGATCGGTGCTCTTGAAGCAAGCGGGGCGAGCCGTGGAGTTGCTCAGGTCGTATCTCAATACCCACGTCATGATGATCGTGTTCGGGGGCCTCGCCGCGATTACCGCCGGCGCGGTCTTCATGTGGTCCAAACATCCGGTGCGCTGGATCCTGGTCCTGCTCACCATCGGACTGCTTTACCTGCTTTTCATTCTCTTCAACCCTGACGACCTGAGCCTCGATCCGCAGCTTCCGGGCGAGTTCTACTGGTGGCTGCGCCCCTGGCTGCTCGTCCTCAGCCTGATCGTGCTCTACGCCGTTCCCCATCTGGTCGGCGCGCTCTACTGGAACCGCCGAGGCGGGGACGGCTCAGACGACGCCTCGACGTCGCGGTTTCCGGATCTTGAGTCGGCGTGGGACGAAGTCCTCAACCGGCTCAGTCAGGCGCACTACGACGCCGCGAACCAGAACCTGTTTCTCTTGATGTCCACCGATGAATCGCTGGCCGCCGGACTGGTCAAGGCGTCGGCCATGAACCTGTTCGTGGCGGCGCCGACCGCGGCCGATGCGCCGATCCACGCTTACGCCTCGGCGGACGGCCTCTTTCTGAGCTGCGCGGGGGCCTCGGCCTGGGGCCGTCAAGACGGAGAGGGAACGGCGCGTCTCGAATTCCTCTGCCGCAAGATCGCGGCCCTCAACCCCGAGCAGCCGACGCTGCGGGGGATCGCCGTTCTCTTCCCGAAGGAGAAGGCGACGGCGCCCGAAACGCTCAAGCAGATCGGCCCGTTGCGCAACGACCTCCAGACGATCCAGAGCGAGCTCCAGGTTCGCTGTCCCGTGATCGCCGTCCTCTGTTCGCAAGAATCGGGCTCGGGGTTCAACGAGTTCGCCGCGCGGATGCCCGCGAGTCTGCGCAACAACCGTTGCGGCTTCTCGACGCCGGTGCTCCAGGGTTTCAATCACGGCGTCGCCGAGCGCGGCCTCCGGTGGTACGCCCAGTGGCTCCAGAGCTGGTCGCTCAACTTGATGGTCCAGGACTACGTGGCCAGCGAGGGCAACAGCAAGCTCGTCGAGATGAACGCCGAGATGCGACGCGACCTCGCCGCCCTTTGCACCCTGGTCGAAACCGCGTTTTCGACGCACGCTCGATCCCAGCCCGTGATGGTTCGCGGGTGCTATTTCGCCACCATCGGCCCCGAGCCGGAAAATCACGCGTTCGTCGCTGGGCTGGTGCGCGGCGCTCGCAGCAAGATGATCGGCGACGCACCGCTCACTTCCTGGGCGAGTGAGGCGGACGTGCTCGACCGCCGCTACAAGCTCGCGGCCCTTGCACTCGGCCTCACCGCCGCCGCGATCGCGTTGCCGATCTGGCTGTTTCGCGTCTTGCCCAAACTGAACACCCCCACGCCGGGCTTGCCCAACGGCCTGGGCTGGCTCGGCTGGTCGGGCCTGGGGTTGCTCGCATTGGTCTGGGGGGGCGGCCTGCTGTATCCGAGGATTCGCGGGCGACGCACAGCGGCAGCGGCGAGTTGATCAAGATCAGAGCGTCCAGTCGAGGAGGGCGATCATGCTCAATGACGGTTCGAGCAGCTACGACGAACTCCCGTATTCGGACAACTGCTTCTACTACACACATCCCGACCACATGGCCACCGTGGCGGCCCTGCACGGGCTTTCGCCGTCGGCGGTGGAGCGTTGCCGCGTCCTGGAGTTGGGCTGCGCGATGGGGGGCAACCTGATCCCGATGGCGATCAAGTTTCCCGACGCGCAGTTCGTCGGGATCGACCTCTCGGCGCGTCAGATCGGCGTGGGACGGTCGGTCGTCGAGAAGCTCGGCTTGCGCAACGTCGACCTCCGCACCATGAGCATCGCCGATGTCGACGACCGCCTGGGCCGTTTCGACTACATCGTCTGCCACGGCGTCTTCTCCTGGGTTCCCGCGCCGGTTCGCGACAAGATCCTGGCGATCTTCTCCGCAAACCTGGCGCCCGAGGGGATCGCCTACGTCAGCTATAACACCTATCCCGGCTGGCACGCGCGGGGGCTGGCTCGCGACCTGATGGCGTTTCACGTCCGCAACGCGACCGAGCTGCGCGATTCGGTCCAGGAGGCTCGCGCCTTCCTCACCGATCTGGTGGAGGTGATTCCCGATCAGTCGACGGCCTATTCGGCCATCCTCCGCGCGGAGGGGGAGTTCCTGAGCGGCGTCGACGACACCTATCTCTATCATGAGCATCTGGAAGAAACGAACAACCCCCTCTATTTTCACCAGTTCATGAGCGCCGCGAGGGCGAAGGGGCTCGATTTTCTCGCGGAAGCCAAGACGCCCGGCCTGATCTCCCACCTGCCCCAGGAAGCGCGCGAGCGGATCGAGCAATGGGGCAAGGATGAAGTCGCGCGCGAGCAGTACGTCGATTTCGTCACCAACCGGACCTTTCGTCGGACATATCTCTGTCATGAAGGGGCCAAGCGCGAGGGGGCGCCCGCATCATCGGCCGTCGCGTCCCTGTGCGTCGGCACCCTGATCATGCCTGAGTCGACCGATCCCGACGTTCTCTCCGACAGTCCCGAGACGTTTCGGGTGAGCGACCAGGGCGCCACGATGACGTCCAACCATCCGCTGCTCAAAACGGCCCTGGTGGAATTGTCCCGGGCGCGGCCGCGGTTGTTGCCGTTCGACGTCCTCTTCGACCGGGTCTGGGCGCGCCTGAAACCGCGCCACGGCGATTTGCCGGAGCCCGAGCAGGCGCGTCGGTTTCTCTGCGACGCGCTGATTCGCGGGTTCGCCGTCGATCTGATTTCGCTGAACGTCCACCCGCCTAGCTTCACCGTTGAGCCGGGCGACCTGCCCGTGGTCAGCCCTCTCGCCCGACTTCAGGCCGAGCGGGGCGAACGGTTCACGAATCTGCAGGGCCGCACCGTCGAGCCCGAGCCCTTCGATCGGATCGTGCTGCGACTGCTCGACGGCACGAGGACCCGCTCGCAGGTGGTCGAGACGATCAAGGCGCGCGTGGCGTCCGGTGAGCTGTCGATCTCCGACGGCGACGAGCAGCCTGTCGGCGACGACGCCACGATCGACCGCGCGATCCAGTCCGAGTTCGAGGTCAGCCTGCGGCGACTCACGGCGATGGCGCTCCTGATCGCCTGAGATCTTCGGAGGCCGAGGTCAGATCGTCCGCGCGAGGACGTGATTGACGTAGTCGGGGTCGCCAAACCCCTGGGGGCGGTCGGCGACCGGAACCCGTTCCCAGATCGCCGTGCCTCGCGTGCCGGCGGGGTCCAGGTTCACGCGAAGAAGCCCGTGGGCGTCGACCGCGACGCGGAACTCGTGCAGATGAAGACCGAAACGGTCTCGTCCGCCGAACCCGTTGAAGCCCCTGATGGAATCGAGTTCGAGCTGCTGAAGGTTCGTGTCGAAGTCGCCGGTCGTGAAGTCGGGCAGATCGATGGGGATCGCCGCCTGCCCATGTTTGTGGTGCGCGGCGTTGAACTGGGCGACCAGAGTCTGAAACCCCTGACTCCGGCGCACCTGAGCGGGATATCCCCTTGCGGCGGCGACCTTCTGCTGGAAGATCCGGACGCCCTCGGCGACGTTCGCCCGCCAGTTCCAGACCTGATCGTCGGTCGGCCTGGGGACGGTGATCTGCATGATGCCGACGCCTCCCAGGTTGTCACCGCTCCAGAGCGGGCACTTCCCGACGCCGCCATCGGCGGCCGCGGCGAATTGCCGGCCGCCGCCCGATTCTTGCCGGGCGATCTTCCGGAGCGTGACGTGCGGCAGGGCCGCGTTGAGATCGGCGGAGGTCGGGTTGGTTCCACGGATATCGAGGTTCGCCGAATGCGCCTCGACGTGTCGCCCGGCGATCGTCGCGCGAACGCGGATCGAGAGCGTCCCCCCGCGCACTTCCGAGAACGGGATCCGAAACGTGCTGCCGACGGCCGTCTGGACGATGTCGGGATGGTTGATGTTCCGCGCGGGGCCGTGAGGGCAGACCGATGCGGTGAACCGCACCCGCACCGTCCAGGTCAGGGGAATGCTCGCGGCCGTGCTCGTGGGCAGGCCGACGATCCGGGCCTCGGCCGTGATGACCGGCATGTCGCCGTTGCCGTCGATGGCGAAATGCGTACCCGCCGCCGGCGCGATCAAGCTGATCGCAGGCATCGGCGTCGGCCTCGCGAACCGATTCGGCCGCGGCCCCGGCAGCGCGGGCGGCCTGTGCCGGCCCCGCCCCTGTTGACTCTGAGACGACGGGGGACGCGGAGGCGGCATCAGACACCTGCCCTCAAGAAGAGTGAACCTGACGATTCCATCGCTATATACGAATCTATACGGAGTGTTTCTTGGACGCCGTGGGACGCGGCGAATACGGACTATGAGAACAACTTGACTACGAGATAGTTCTCTCGGCCTTGCTCGAGACCATCGATCACTACGCATCCCGAGCCGTTCGACGATCTCGCCCACTTCCTGTGCTTTCCTCGTCGCCGCGGAGACGGATAGCAAGCGCGGCAGCCGATTCGTCGAGCGGGCCCTGGCAACGGCATCGATTCGCCGCCGCGACGAGGGCAGGCGGCAGACATTCGGCAGCCGATGGAAGCGATGCTCAAACTCAGTTTTTCAGGAGGCTTAGCACACGTCGACTCTCTTCGACCAATGCCGATCCGTCGTACATGTAGGCTCCGCCTTCGGGGTTGTACGAGGCGAGAATGTGCAGAAGCTCCTCGAACCTCTCGTCGTCGTCGGCGTCAGGGAAGCTCTCCAGGATCGCCGACTCCAGTCCTCTCGCCGTCTCCACGCCAACACGACTAGAATTTATTATGTTTTCAAGTAACTTTACGATCTCGCCGCCGCGGTCGTCATCCATCGTTCAGACCCCTATTTCGGCCGGTTCTTTATGACTGTAATCACCCGACTACGAGTTTCCGCATCAACGACGACCTGCGGCTTGCCCGGCATGGTCGTGCTTTGCAGGGTGATGGTGTCGCCTTCGGGGTGGGCGGAAATCTTCTTGACCTTGTCAAAGTTGTCCAGCACTTGATCGACTTCCGAGGGAGTCATAGGCGCTCGACCAGCAGGCGGATTGTTCATGCGATCAAGCGCATGATCCGTCAAGATTCGGCCGCCAGGCGTCGTCGCAATCGGCTCCTGAACGCCCATCTGTGAAATCCCGGGCATGGCCGGCATCACCGACGCCCCCCCCCGCCCCATGTACATGGAGTCGCCGATGAGCACGGTGGGCAAGCCCATCGCGATCGAGTTCGGCGGCCCCATGCATTCGAGGATCGTGTCGCCGGCGCGGCAGGCGGGGAGATTGTTGATCATGACCGTCATGCTGCCGGTGATGACCATCCCCTGCGAGTGAGGCAAGGGGACGGTGGGGGGAACGGCGTCGCGCACATGTGCGTGTCGGCCCCGGCTCCCGCGCCCGACATCGCGCTGGTCATGCTCGCGGTCGCGGCTTGCTTGGCGGCGGTTTCCGCCGCGATGGCGGCGGGCGCGCCGGGGGTTCCGGCCGCGGCGGTGCTCGCCGCCACGGCAGTTGCGACGGTGACGTCGCTCGCCGCCTTGGCCGACATCAGCCCGGCGGCGGCGGCCAGGGGCATGCCTCGCCATGCCGGCTGGTTGCCGATCAGCACGTTCACGCTTCCCGGCCCCGGACCGAGCACCGGCGGGAGCGGGTGGGCGACCGGGTCTCCGACGCGTGCGGCGGGTCCCTGCGGCATGGCGAAAACCTCCTCCGCGTCAGATGGATTTCTGCCCGGTCACGGCGTCGTCGGCCTGCTTGGGTTGAGGCGGCTGCGCTTGCTTAGGAGTGTTCGGGCTGGCCGGCTTGGCCGAGTCGGCCGCTCCTCCGCAGTTGATCTTCACCATCGTCCCTTCGATGGTCACCCCCGTGGCGTCGATCTTCACAAAGCCGCCGGCCCCCTTGATCGTGAGTTCCATGCCGGCCTCGATCACGACCTTCATCCCCGCCTTGAGGTGGATTTCCTGGCCAGCCTGGAGGATCTGGTTGGTTCCGATCTTCTCCTGCCGCTCGCCGGTGACGCTGAGGTGCTGGTTTCCGCCCACGCTCTCGGTGCGGTTGTTCGCGATGCAGACGTCGTGGTCGCCGCCCGACGCGGATCCGCCGCCGATCAGAAGCTGGACGTTCCCCTCGACGTGCTCGATCCGGTGACGATGAACATGGACGTTCTCATCGCGCCAGATCTCTTCGTTCGCGTCGCCGGCTTTGTCCTTCGAGTCATCCTTTCCCACGATGCTGTGACGGTTGTTCTGCACCCATTCCATGCCGTCGTTCTTCACCCGCGTGTCCATGTCGTGCTCGGCATGGATGAAGATCTGCTGCTTGTCCTTGGTGTCGTCGAAACGCAGCTCGTTGAAGCCCGTCCCCCCCTTGGTCGTGTTCGACTTGATGCCGCTGACTTTATTGTCGTCGCCGTGCTTGGAATCGGGGCCCTTGCCGAGGTACGCCGGCATCTGGTCGGCGTTGTAGACGGAGCCGATGATGATCGGCTGGTCGGGATCTCCTTCCAGGTAATCCACAACGACTTCCTGACCGATCCGGGGCCAGAACGACGATCCCCAGCGCTTGCCGGCGATGGGTTGGGAGACGCGGACCCAGCACGAGCTCTTCTCGTCGTTCTTGCCCTGGCGGTCCCAGTGAAACTGAACTTTCACCCGACCGTATTTGTCGGTGTACAGTTCCTCTCCCTTGGGGCCGACGACCACGGCCGTCTGGGTGCCGTGGACGACGGGCTTGGGGGTCAGCCGCTGGGGGCGGAACGGCACGGCCTGGGGGATGCAGGTGAACGAGTTTTCATAAGAGGCTTCGTCGGAATCGCCCGATCGGTAGTTGCCGGTCATCCTGGCCGAGTGGTTGATCGACGTCAGGACGTACGCGCCGTTGGCGTTGAAATGCTCCTTGAGAGTGAATCGGTGCCCGGCCGTGAGCTGACGAAGCCGGCTCGTCCCCGAGATCAAGAGCGCGGCGGCCGCTTCCTCCTGCATCCGGATCTGGGCCGTCCGCTTGTTGTCCTCGAAGATCTTCTGGACGTCGCTCGGCCGTTCTTCCCGCCCCGGCCCGACGCCGTCGAACCGCTGGGCGTACGCGCCTGGCCAGTCGTAAAGCTCCAGTTTCTCTGGGTTTCCGAGTTTCAGCTTGTGATTGACCGTGCCGACCTGGACACTGTCCGTTATCTGTTTTTCGGCTTCCAGATGCTTGTGCGGCAGCTCGAAGCTGTGGTCCCAGAGCGTCACCTTCATCGACCGCAAGTCCTGCGTCTTCTCGAGCGTGGTGATCCGATCTTCCATGACGTCGGAAACGTCGATCGGCTCGTAAGCGGCCTCGGGGTCGAACGGAACCTCGACATGCGCGTCGGGCGTATCGGCCAGAATCATGGTGTGATTCCCGGCCGAGTGCGTGAAGAAATAGAAGATGCCTTCCTCTTCCATCAACCGGCTGGCGAAGTCGAAATCGGACTCGCGGTACTGAACGCAGTAATCGCGCGGCTCGTACTTGCCTTTGAGCTGGTATTGCACGGATAAGCCGGCGAACACCTTCTTCAAGATGTCTGGGACGCTCAACTGCTGAAAGATGCGGCTCTGCGTCCGCCGGGTCAGGAACCAGGCTTCCGGCGCGATCTCGAGGTGAAACGTCGTGAAGATCGAGTCGCGCCCGCCCTGCACGATCCGATTGCAGATCCCGCTGAAATGCCGCACGTTGCCGCCCGGCGCCTTAACGTTCGCCGTGACTTTTTTGCCGAGAATCTGGTCGAACGGAACCTGCGTCACGTTCTCCGCGATCATGTCGAGCTGGAAGTGGAAGAGCTGCGAGATCGCCTCGGAGCCGTAAAGGCCGACCATCAAAAGCTTGTCGGCGCCCAGCGGCGTCGTGGCCGTCAAAAACCGATTGGCTTGCTGATAGGTGGCCATGGCGCGAGAGATCCCCGAAGAGCAGGTTCAGTCGGCGCGAAGCGTCGACGGACGAAATTCCAGGCCGCCGACGGGTCGGTCGCGGAAAATCGCGAAGCCGCAAGGCCGTGCCGAATCAAGCGGGTCGACTCGAACCGTCCGTCGCCGGCTGCCATGATATCCCGCACCCAGCGGGCGGCAAGCGAATTGTAAAGCCAAGGTTCTCACCGTTCCCTTAAGACACTACTATAATTGATTCATGTGTGACGGTGCAGGTGCCGAAAGGCGGAAGTCCGCCGCACCGACAGGGAAGCGATTCCGGCCCTTGGGGGACTGATCATGTCATCACCCGACGACGAAAACAAGACGCTCGGCCTGCCCCCAGGCGCCCGCAACAAGATGCTCCGGGAGATCGAGCGGGAGAAACAGGCCGCGGCGCAACGCGCGGCCGGGCAAACCGCCGGTCCGGGCGCACCAGCCGAGCCCCGACCTCCCGCTCCCCCGTCGCGCCCCCCGTCGGCCCCGGGCTCGCGCGTTCCGAGCCAGCCCCCTCCCAGCGACCCGTCGCGCGAATCGTACGAAACGATCCCGCCCGTCGTCGGCTTCCCTCGCCGTCGCGAGTTTCCGGGGCTCGAAGACCTGAAGCAAGACCGCGCCCCCGAAAACATCCACCCGCCGTCGCAGCCGTGGGACGCGGGGTTCACGCCTCAGCCCCCTTCGGCCTCTCGCGAACCCTCCTCCCAGATCGTCCCTCCAGGATGGACGGTCGCGGGCTCGATCCCCGTCGAGCACCCGACGCCCTGGGACGACGAGGGTCAATTCGGCACTTCCCCGCCGCCTCCGCGGAAGCCCGCTCAACGCGTCGAGCCCCCGCTGCGCCCCTTGCGTGGCGTCCCGCTTTCGGCCAGGGACCCGTGGGCCGACAGCGGCCTCGCCGAGCCGGTCGCCGGCTGGCCCGCTCCGGAGGCCATCGAACCGGCGACCCCGTTCTCCGGCACCGCCATGCCCCCGGAAAGTCATGGCCCGCCCCCCACGGTCGGCACCCGGCCGCCTCAGCCGTCGCCACTCGCCCCGCCTCGCCCGCCGGCGGGTCGGCCCTCCGCCGAGGACGGCTCAAACCGAACCGTCGCCTACGATCGCAACCTCCACGCCTCCAAAAAAGCGTTGCTGACATTGCAGTTCTACAACACCAGCCTCCGCCGCTGGTCCGATCTCGGCGAAGTTCGCGGCGAACAGCTCGAACTCGGTCGATCGACCTTTCAGGACTGGAATCCGAACCCCGAAGACCTCGCCGAGCGGCACGTCCGGTTGGTGATCGAGGGCGATCGACTTTACGTCCAGCCGCTCCGGAGCCTCAACGGCGTCTACATCAAGCTGAAGCCCAACCGCCCCGTCGAATTGTCCCCACACACGCGGTTTCGGATCGGTCATCACGTGCTCGAGTTCCGCCCCGGAACCGCCGTCGGCGAGATCGACGCCCTCCGCGCCGAGGATGGAGAGGTCTTCCAGTCTCGGGTTCTCGCCCCGCTCGGCTTCATCGACCTGATCGGGCCGGACAACGACACTTATATGAGCTTCCCGCTCACCAAGCCCGACGAGACGGGGACGCGCGTCGGCCGCGGCGGCCCGCGGTGCGACCTCGCGCTGACGGGCGACGACTGGGCCAGCTCGGAACACGCTCGGCTCTACTTCTCGGCCGGGAAATCCTGGCTCGAAGACCTGAAGAGCACCAACGGCACATTCCTCCAGATCCACGAGCCCGTGCAAATCCAATGCGGCAACGCGTTGAAGCCCGACTCCGGCGACATCGTGGTGATCGGCGGCTACATGATCCGGGTCGTTGAAGAGCGCCCCTGAGCGGGACCTTCCGGTTTCCCCCGGCCTCACTCGATCGCGTACTGGAACCCACCGTCGTCGCCGACCGAGACGTGCACCTTGGTGATGCTCTGCGCCTGGGCCATCCGGCCGAGGACCTCCTGCGAGATCTCGGGCAGCACCGATCGGGTGAGGATGTGATCGACGTTGCGGGCTCCGGTCTGGACCTCCTTGCAACGCCCGGAGATGCACTCGATCAGGTCGTCGCTGTAGGTGAAGGCCGCGTTGTGGTTCTCGCGCATCCGCCGGGCCACGCGACCGAGCTGGAGCTTGATGATCCGCCGCATGATCTCGTCGGAGATCGGGTAGTAGGTGACGACGATCAGTCGGCCCAGGAACGCCTGCTTGAAGATCTGAACTCCGCGCTCCGTCCTGGCCGCCAGCAGATCCGGCCAGACGGCCTCGCCCAGCGCTTCGGGGGTCGGCAGGTTCGCCGAATCGCGGCAGAGTTCGAGGATCGTGTCGGTGCCGACGTTCGAGGTCAGCAGGATGATCGTGTTCTTGAAATCGATCTCGCGCCCCTCGCCGTCTTCGAGCGTCCCCTTGTCGAACACCTGGAAGAACAGCTCCAGGACGTCGGGATGCGCCTTCTCGACCTCGTCGAGCAGGACGACGCTGTAAGGACGGCGGCGAACGGCCTCGGTGAGCACGCCCCCCTCGCCGTATCCGACGTACCCCGGAGGCGAGCCCTTGAGCCCCGAGACCGTGTGCGACTCCTGGTATTCCGACATATTAATCGTGATCAAGTTCCGCTCGCCGCCGTACAGCGAGTCGGCCAGGGCCAGTGCGGTCTCGGTCTTGCCGACGCCACTGGAGCCGACCAGGAGGAAGACGCCGATCGGCCGGCGCGGGTCGGTGAGGTTGGCGCGCGACGTCCGGACGCGCTGGGCGATCGCTTCGAGAGCGTGCGATTGGCCGATGACCCGCTGTTCGAGCTTCTCGCGGAGGTTGAGCACGGTCTGGATTTCGTTGGCCAGCATCTTGCCGACCGGGATGCCGGTCCAGCCGGCGACGACCTCGGCGATCGTCTGGGCGTCCACGAAGACCTGCATCAGCGGCTCCTCGCCTTGAAGCGTCCGCAGGTCGGCCGACTTGCCGACCAGTTCCGCCTGGATCGCGGCCAGCTCGGGAGACGGTTGGTAGGCCGAGCCCGCGCCGTCGCCGGCGGCCGTGACCTTCGCTCGCTCCGCGCCATACTGCGTCTCGATCTTCTGGGCGAGTTCGCGGATCTCGGCGACCCGCTGCTTCTCGTCTTCCCAGCGGGTCTCGAAAGCGGCGAGGCGGGTCTTGGTTTGCTCGAGATCGGCCTGGCGCTCGTTGATCTGCTCGTCGTTGCGGGCACCCGTGGCTCGTTCTCTGTCGAGGATGCTGATTTCGAGGTCGAGGTGGTCGATGTTGCGGCGGCAGTCCTCGATGACCGGCGGGATGGCGTTCTGGCCGATGGCGACCCGGGCGCAGGCCGTGTCGAGCAGGCTGACGGACTTGTCGGGCAACTGCCGGGCCGGAATATAGCGGTGGGACAGTTTGACGGAGCTTTCGACGGCCTCCTCAAGAATGCGGACGCCGTGATGCTTCTCAAGGATCGCGGTCAACCCGCGCATCATCCGGACGGCCACGTCTTCGCTGGGCTCGTCGACCTTGACGACCTGGAACCGCCGGGCGAGCGCGGCGTCTTTTTCAAAGTATTTCTTGTATTCGGCCCAGGTGGTGGCGGCGATGGTTCGCAACTCTCCGCGGGCCAGGGCCGGCTTGAGCAGGTTGGCGGCATCGCCCTGGCCGGCGGCCCCCCCCGCCCCGATCATCGTGTGCGCTTCGTCGATGAACAGGATGATCGGCGTCGGCGAAGCCTTGACCTCACTGATGACCTGCTTGAGACGGTTCTCGAACTCTCCCTTGACCCCCGCGCCCGCCTGGAGCAGCCCCAGATCGAGGGTCCGCAGGGAGACGTTCTTGAGCGCGGGGGGGACGTCGCCGGCGGCGATCCGGCGGGCGAGCCCCTCGACGACCGCCGTCTTGCCAACGCCGGCCTCGCCGGTGAGGATCGGGTTGTTCTGACGGCGACGGATCAGGATGTCGACCATCTGGCGGACCTCGGCCTCGCGGCCGATCACCGGGTCGATCTCCCCTTTCTTGGCGCGCTCGGTGAGGTTGATCGTGTACTGGTCGAGCGCCGGCGAGCGGCTGACGCCGGTCGACGGTCCGCCGGCCTCGGAGCCTTGCGCCGCGGCCTCGGGGGCGCCCTCGTCCTCGCACGAGCCGGCGGTGATCTTGATCAGGTTCGGCTGAAGCTGGTCGGGCTTGATCTTGGCAAGCTCGCGCGACGAGTTGCGCGCCAATCGCCCGAGTTCTTCGTGTTCGAGCAAGGCCAGCAGCAAGACGCCCGAGCGGACCTGGGGGGTCTGGTACTGGATCGACGCGACGACCCACGCGGCCTGGATCAGCCGATCGATCGACTGGGAGAGCGCCGGCGTCCGTTGATTGCCCGTCCGGAAGCCGTCGATGACCTTCGTCAGCTCGCGGAGGACGTTCGAGGGGTTGATCTCGAAGTGGCGGAAGATCTTGTTCAGGTCGGTGTCGGCCTGTTCCACCAGCTTGACCAGCCAGTGCTCGATCTCGACGCTGGGATTGGTCCGCGACAGGCACAGCCCCGCGGCGGATTGAAGGGCGTTCAAGCAGGTCTTGTTCAGCACTTTGATCAGTGCCGCGGAATCAACGGCCATCTTGGACGCTCCTCGAGCAGCCTGGAATTCTCGCCCTTCCCCGTCATTACTCAACCCCTGGATGGTATAGAGACGTCAGCCACGATGCAAACAGCAATTGGCCAGGTCGCGCCGAACTTGGCGATCGAGCGATTCAAGGCGCTCGTTTCGAGCCCGCGCGGGCGAGCCTCGAATTGCGCGCGCCGTCAGGCGGGGCGATTTTCAATTGATAGAAGTCTCGAGGAGACGTATCGTCAAATCCAGCGAAGTAAGGCCGTTCTCGGCAGCGCGCTAGAGACTCGGGGACGAAAGGAACCTCCCATGAGCGACGGTTGGGACCTGGACAAAGCGGTCACGCATCTCCAGTCGCACGCGGCGTCAACCAGCCAGGGGCAATGCGCCCAGTACACCCGTGAGGCGATCGAGGCGGGGGGCGTCACATTGAACCGCCACGGTTCAGCCAAGGACTATGGACCAAGCCTCAAGGCGATTGGATTCATCGAGCTGAATTTCAGCCCGGCCAACGGCTATGCCAAGGGCGACGTCGCCATTATCGATGGATTCGACGGCCATCCGCACGGCCACATGATGATGTACGACGGCTCGCAGTGGATCTCCGACTTCCAACAACGGACCTTCTACCCCGGCCCGGCCTACCGGAAGGCGCAACCGAGCTACTCGGTCTATCGATTCCGGACGCTCCAGGCTCAGGCCCCTACCACCACCTCATGCCTGAGCTGGACGAGCACATCGACTTTTTCCAGTGTTTTCGACAAATGAGGTTGGATCGCGAAACTGACGACCGGTCAAGCTCTTGAGGAGCGGAGGAACGCGAGTCGAAAAACGATCCCGCAAGGGCCGACTCGGGAAGTCCAGGATTCAGCCGCGACCGTCCTGGCATTGGAGAGGAAGACTTGAGAGGCGGTGCCGAGATTCGAACTCGGGGTCACGGTTTTGCAAACCGATGCCTTACCACTTGGCTACACCGCCCATACTTCAGAGGGAGCCATCTTAGCGGCTTTGCCCTCCCGGGGGCAAGGCCGTTTTCCGTTCTCGGCGGGACCTCTCGCTTTTCGATCGACTCGGCGTCTCAGTTCGACGCCTGCGAGCCGATCGGGGTTTCTTGTTTCCGAGCGTCGGGGCGAGGGAGATCGCCGCCGATCCGCTGGACGTCCTCGGCGCGAAGGCCGTGATCGGCTTCCCATCGCTCCAGCAGGACTTTCAAAGGAAGGCCGACCTCCGAATCCGCCAGCAGGAAGCCGTACCATGCGGACGGGTAATATCCCGTGTAGCCGTTGATGGTCGGGACGCCGACGGCCAGTGACGCCCACATGGCGTCGAGCCCGTAATGCACGAACGGCTCGTCCTCGCACGGCTTGTAATAGAAGGCCGCGGCGGTCGGCGCCACCTGGCCGGCGACGCCGGCGATCTTCGCCCGGTTGGCGGCGGCGTCGAAGGCCGGGGTCGTCACCGTCTGTTCGGCCAGGCAGATCAAGGCGACCGTCCAGGCGAGCGCCGCCGAGCGGTCGCGCGCCAGTCGCTCGACAAGCACGGCCAGTCCCAGCGCGGCGGGAATCATCAGGATCAGGACGATACGGCCGACCGCCCGGATCGCCAGCGCGCCCGGCAGCTTGAGCGAGTAGCCAAGCCACAGCGAGTCCGCATCGTAAAGCAACGCCAGGACCGCCAGCGACACCGCCAGAACGCGCAACAGAACCAGCGGCGGCGGTCGCAGTTTCTGAGGAGCGCCGACCGCCACGCCGGCGAGCCCCCCTGCGACACCGCCGATCAATACCTCGAGCCGTCCGCCGAACGTCAGGAGGCTGAGGGCCACGATCATCGTCGCCACGGCGCCGAAGCCGATCTCCCAACGCCGGGCCGGCAGGTAGTACGCGAGCAGGCCAGCCGCCGGCGCGATCGGAACCGCCATGATCGCGACGACCTCGAGCGCGAACAGCTTCAGGCAGACCAGCCCCACGGCGATCGCCGGGAGAACCCAGCCGTCGGCCTCGCCTCGCTCCACGCCGATCTTCCAGAGGCATGGAACGACGAAGGCCAGCGACATGGCTTTAAGCCAGGGGTTGGGGAACGGGACGCCGACCAGCACACCGAGCACGACGACGAACGTCAAGGCGGTGATCAGGGGCTCGTCCGTCTGACGGAGGAGGCAGCCGAACCCGTAGCAGCAGAGGCAGGCCGCCACGACGATCAGCTCGCGGCCAGGCAGAAAGCTCGTCGCCAGCAGGCAGAGGAACAGAAACCAGATCGCGACCTGGCACCAAGGCTGCCGACGCCCCAGGTAAAGCCCCGCCGCGCATACCGCCGTCGTGATGAAGCCAAGCCCGAGCCGGTGCTCGTTTTCGAGCAGACTGCCGACGAACGGCCGGCGGGCGATCAGCCACCCCCAGAACCAGTTGTCCTTGCCCACGTTCCACCACGACCCGAACGTCGGGTGCAGATAGTATCGAAACGGAAGGTAGACCGATCGCATTTCCCGCGCGGCGGGCAGGTAATGAGCGAGGAACGGCTGCATCACGAGCACCCCCGCGGCAGTCGCCGCCGCAACGGCCCACCAGTCGCGCCGGGCGACGGCCAGGACGGCCCCACGCGACGACCGAACCGCCAGCGCCGTGATCGTCGTCAAAACGAGGGCCATGACCAGGAACCACCCGAGGTAGACGCCGCCGTAAAGCTGGGCCGCCCCCCCGAAGGCGGCCAGCATCCAGAGTCTCAGCCGCCGGCCGGGCGACGGCGAATCCTCGCGGAACAGGCGGGCGAAGGCGTAGAGCGTCAACAGCACATAGAAGAACGGCAGCAATTGCTGATGTTCGAGCTGGTTGACCCGAGGCGCGCCGAAGGCCAGCAGCGACGCCGCCGCGACGGTCGCCGGCGCTCCGAAACCCAGCCCTCCGCCGAACAGCAGCAGGCCGGCCGCGTAGTTCAGGACCGTCATCGACGTCATCCAGAGCCCGAACGCCAGGTCGGGCGACGCTCCCGCGAACCGCCACGTCCAGTAGAACGGCCCGAAGCTCAAGAGCGAGTCGGAATAGGCAATAACGTTGGTGAGCGGATGGAAGAACGGCGCGCTCCAGAAATCGCGGTGGCCGGGCGCCCCGACCACCCACAAGTAGCCGTGCTCCAGCAGGTAGTGGAGCAGCCGCGTGTCGCCCCGGTCGGTCTGGATTCGACCGAACCCCGAGAGCAGCATCGGGTGGTGGACCGCCAACACCCCGAGAACCCCCACCACCGCCGTCGCGGCCCACGTCGGGAGCGTCGAAATCGAGAGATTTCGTGGGTCCGACGACTCGGATTCCATCGGCCGTGGTCTCGAATTCCAGGAGCGAGCCCCACGGGCGTCGCCTCGTTCGCATCATCACGCCTGGCTCATCGTAGCGCTGACCACGCCGATATTCAAGCACGAGGCGGACGAGATGATTTCAAATCGATTCCAACGGCTTTTTGATTGCGATGCTTTAATGCGAGGCGTAGGCTGCAAGATACGCCCCACCGCCATGTCTTGAAGCGTGCGACACCGCCCGGCTCACGAGGGAACCCGCTCATGAATCGATCCGCGAAGTTCGCGACGGCCTGCGTCGTCGGCGGTTTCTTGGCCCTCGGCGCGTTCGGCGCGGCGGCCCAGGATGCGAAATCGGAGGAGAAGGTCGAGGCGTCGGCTCCTTCTGCTCAACTGAGCAAGGAAGACGCGCTGACAGCCGAAATCGACAAGCGATTCGACGCCTTCGACCTTTCGCCCCAGCCCTTGCCCGAAATCCCCGACACCCCCCCTCCGCACGAAGGGGCGATGATCGACCAGCCGGCGTACCGGATCGAGCCGCCCGACCTCGTCCTGGTCGAAGTGCTCCAAGCCCTGCCAGGCCGGCCGATCTCGGGCGAGCGGCTGGTTCGGCCGGACGGTACGATCAATATCGGGTTCTACGGCGAAGTTCACGTCCGAGGACTGACGATCGAACAGACGCGGGTCAAGATCATCAAGCACCTCAGGAAAATACTGTCCGATGAGGTCCTCGGCCTCCGAATCGACTACCCCGCGCCTCCCAAGGATGATCCAAAGCTCCTGCCCAACCCTCCCGTGAAAGATGAGGGACTATTCAAGAAGCCGCAAGAAAACCTGGATCAACAGGAAGAGCCGCAAGAGAAGCCGAAAGCGGTTTCAAGCCCGGGAGCGACGGCCCCTGCCCGTCGGAGGGTTCGCGTCGTCTCCGAGATGAGGCAGAAGAGTCCGAGCGAGCCCAGGCGGGCGAGCAATGCCCCGAGCCTGTACTTCGGCCGTCACCTGCAACCGACCACTCCCAACGAGCCCGCGAACGAGGTGCCGCCAAAGGCCGCCGAAGAATCAGCGAAGCCCATCGAGGTCCCACTCCAGGACGACGCCGAGATCACGATCCGCATCAACGTCAAGAAAGGGTCCCAGACGTCACCGGTGAAAGAGGAACCGAAGGCCGGCACGCGTGTTGACGAATTCGGACACGAATGGGCGATCATTCCGCCCGACCAGGCCGACCGCGTCTTCGTCGACGTGACGGCGTACAACTCCAAAAACTACTTCGTCCTGGGCGACGTGGGCGCGCCGGGCAAGATACCGATCAGCGGGAATGAGACGGTTCTCGATGCCCTTCAATTCGCCGGTGGTTTTGTCGCAACGGCCGACCCCAAGGACATCCGCCTGGTTCGGCCGGGCCGCGACGGCAAGCCCGGCAAGGTCTTCAAGGTCGATTTGGAGGCGATCCAGGATCGAGGCGAGACGGCGACCAACTACCAGATCTTCCCGAACGACCGGATCATCGTCGGCCGTAGCGACATCGCCAAGAAGACGATCCAGCTCGACCGGATTTCCTCCGCGGTTCAGGACGTGATTAACTCGATTCTGCAGGAGGCGCTGATGCTCCGCACGGTGAAGACGGCGGCGCCTGACCAGCCGGACGTGATGATCAAGAATCTCGTCGAGTTCTGGATCAAGGAGCTGAACCGTCCCGAAGGCGCGGTCTTCAACGAGGAGACCCTCCGCGAGATCCTCCTCCGCAGCCTCCCGGTCAAGCCCGACGCCCCGAAGGCCGAGAAGTGACGGCCGACCTCGACCAGGCGCGTTGAAGCAAAAAGTTGAGCGACGACGGGCGGAGAGGATAAAGTATTATTCTGAGGGGCAAGTTGCCCACGAGCGAGCGGGGAGCGGAAAACAAGCCCGAAGCGCCAGCGAGTGCATTCCGAGCCAGCTCGCTGAAGCAAAAGCAAAACAATGCACTCGCTGGCGCTTCGGGCTTGTATTCCGAGCCATCCACTCGCTGGCGCTTCAGGCTTGTATTCCGAGGAATCCGGTTTGACTCGCTACGGACGATCGCTCGTCTCCCTGTTGAAGATGATTCAGGTGCGGCTGCGGATTCCGGCCGTCCTGATCGCGGCCGGCCTGGTGGTCGGCCAGTGGGACGCGGTGCGCAACCGTTGGGACAAGTGGACGCGGCCGTCCTCGCTCGACACCACGACGTCGCACGCGGTGTCGACCGATACGGAATACTTCTGCCCGATGGACCCCGGCGTGCTCTCCGACTGGCCGGGCAAGTGCGGCGTCTGCAACATGGGTCTGGTCCGCCGCAAGAAGGGGGACGCCACGCCCCTGCCCAGCGGAGTCGTCGCCCGGATGCAGATCTCCCCCTACCGCGTGCAGCTCGCCGGCGTGCAGACGCTCCCCGTCGAGTACCAGCCGCTGGCCCGCGACCTGACGACCGGCGGCGTGATCCAGCGTGACGGCGACCGCGCGACGCTCCGCGTCGAACTCTCGACGCGCGACGCCGGCTGGGTCGTCGCCGGCGCGAAGGCCGTCATCGCCGCCGGCGACCGTCCGGAGCGCGAGCCCTGGAATGGACGCGTCGAGCGGATCGAGCCCGCGCGCGAGGACGGCGCCCGACCGGCCGAGGCCGTGGTCGTCGTCGATGATCCGGGCCGCGAGCTGCAAGCCGGCGCGTACGCGACGACGACGATCGAGCGCCCGGTGGCCGAGCTGGCGCCGTTTAAGACCATGCCGCGCAAACCGCCGGCGATCACGCCGGGCGAGAAGCGGACGGTCTGGATCTGCCCGCAGCATCCCGAGATCGTCGAGACGGAAAAAGGCCGGTGCGCGGTCGACGCGCTCGCCCGCGCGCCGCATCCGCTGTCCGACCATCAGCGCGTCCGGTACTGGTGCCCGATGCACCCAAAGGTCGTCGCCGACAAGCCCGGCTCGGCCTGCGACGAGTGCGGCGGGATGATCCTCAAGCCCCGGATCGTATCGTTCAGCCCCGAGGGCCAGGTGCTCGCCGTGCCGCTCTCGGCCGTCGTCCAGACGGGGTCGAAATCGGTCGTCTACGTCGAGACGATGCCCGGCATGTTCCAGGGGGTCGAGGTCGTCCTCGGCCCGCGCTGCGGCGAGCTTCAGCCGGTCGTCTCGGGCCTCGAAGCCGGCCAGCGCGTGGTGGCGCGCGGGGCGTTCCTGCTCGACGCCGAAACCCGGCTCAACCCGAGCCTCGCCGCCGCCTACTTCGGCGCCGGACCGGGCGCCACGGCCCGGACGGCGACCACGATCACCGCCGCCGAGTCGCCGTTCGAACAGCTTGCGCCGGCGGATCGGGCGATCGCCGAGACACAGAAGATTTGCCCGGTGACGAAGAAGCCGCTGGGCTCGATGGGCGTCCCCGCGCGGGTGGACGTCGCGGGCAAGGTCGTCTTCGTCTGCTGCGAAGGTTGCGAGGCACCGCTCAAGAAGAATCCAGCAAAGTATCTGGCGAAAGCGGCCGTGTCTCCATGATCGACGCGATCATCCGGTTCTCGATCCGTCGCCGCTGGCTGGTGATCGCCTCGGCCCTCGTGATGGCGGCCCTGGGCGTCTGGGCGGTCCGCGAGACCCCCGTCGACGCGATCCCCGACCTGTCGGAAAACCAGATCCTCGTCTTCACCGAGTGGAAGGGCCACAGTCCCCGCGAGATCGAAGATCAGGTGACGTACCCGCTGGTCCTGGAGCTGAACGGCATTCGCGGGGTGCGGGTCGTGCGGTCGTCGAGCGAGGTCGGCTTCGCGCTCGTGAGCGTGATCTTCCACGATGCCACGCCGCTCGACGAGGCGCGCCGGCTGGTCGGCGAGCGGCTGGCCCGCGCGCAAGGGAGGCTCCCCCAGAACGTCCGGCCCGAGCTGACGCCCGACGCACTGGCGACCGGCCAGATCTTCTGGTACACGGTCGAAGGGGGCGGGCTCGACCTGGGACGCCTCCGCGCGGTGCAAGACTGGTACGTCCGACCGCAACTCGGCTCGGTGCCGGGCGTCGCCGAGGTGTCGAGCGTCGGCGGTTTCCCGACCGAGTACCAGATCGCCGTCGATCCCGGCTTGCTCAAGGCGCGCGGAGTTCTGTTGAAGGACGTGCTCGACTCGGTGGCGGCGTCGAACTCGAGCGCCGGGGGGCACGTCGTCGAGCAAGGGAACGCCGAGACGGTGGTGCAGGGGGTCGGCTGGCTCGGCGCATCGCCGCGACTGGGCGACGCTGGCTTCGACCGCGACCGCGCGGTGCGCGATCTCGAAGAAGTGGTCGTGCCGACGATCGCCGGCGGCGTGGTCCGCCTGGCCGAGCTGGCGAACGTCGCGATCGGCCCCGGCTCGCGTCGCGGCGTGCTCGAAAAGGACGGCGACGAGGTGGTCGGCGGCGTGGTGTTGATGGCCGCCGGCGAGAATCCTCTGGAGGTGACCCGGCGCATCCAGGCGAAGCTCGGTGAAGTCCGCGCCGGCTTGCCCCCGGGCGTTCGCGTCCGACCGTTCTACGATCGCACGCCGCTGATCGAAGGGGCGATCGCCACGGTGTCGACGACGGTCGTCGAGGCGATGGTCTCGGCCACGATCTGCGTGCTGATCGTCCTTCTGCACTTCCGGACGTCGCTGGTGATCGCCGTCACGCTGCCGCTTGCGGCCTTGGGCTCGTTCCTGATCATGGCCGTGTTGCGGCGGGTCGGCGTTCTGGACGTGCAGGCGAACGCGATGTCGCTCGCGGGGATCGCCATCTCGATCGGCGTGCTGGTCGATTCGTCGATCGTGATGGCCGAGAACGTGATGCACCGGCTGCACGATCACTTCGGCGACCGCCCCGTCCGCGGCGACGTCGCGCACATCGTGCTGCCGGCCTGCCTGGCGGTGGGACGGCCGATCATCTTCTCGGTCGTCATCATGCTCCTCTCGTTCTTGCCGGTGCTGGCGCTGGGGGGCGTCGAGGGGAAGATGTTCCGGCCGCTGGCGTACACCAAGTCGTTCGCGCTGGTGACGGTCGCCGTGCTGTCGATCACGCTGGTCCCCGCCCTCTGCACGATCCTCGTCCGCGGCCGGCTGCGGTCCGAGCAGGACAACCCGCTGGTGCGAAGCGTGATCGAGGTCTATCGCCCGGTGCTCTCGTACCTGCTCGATCGCCCGCAGGTCATGGCCTGGGTGATCTCCTGCACGTTCCTGATCGGCCTGGCGCCGCTGGGGAACCGGGTCGTGTTCCTGGGCGCGCTGGGGCTGGCGGTGACGGCGACGGCGCTCCTGGCACGATCCGCCTGGGGGCTGACGCTGGCCCCGGCGAGCCTCGTGATCATCGCGCTCTTGGCCGAACAGAACATGCAGCCGCTGGGTCGCGAGTTCATCACGCCGCTCGACGAGGGGATGGTGATGGACATGCCGATCACGGTCCCGCGCGCCACGGTCAGCGAGGTCGTCGACGACCTGAAGGCGCGCGACATGATCCTCTGCCGGTTTCCCGAGGTCGACATGGTGGTCGGCAAGGGGGGCCGGGCCGAGACGCCGACCGACCCCGCGCCGATCGACATGATCGAGACCATGGTAAACTTCCGGCCGCGCGCGTTCTGGCCGCGCCGCAAGCTCCGCGAGGCCGACGCCCGCAGCCAGCTCGCCGCCGCGCTCGACGCCCTCGTCGCGCGCGAGGTTCTCGCCGCGCCCGAGGCGCGGCAGGCGATGCTCGACGAGGCGCTCGAAGAGTCGATCGCGCGGTTCGACGTCGTGATCCGCGAGACGGCTTACCAGCGTTATCAAGAGCTGGTCCGCGAGTCGAGCGGCGTGTCGCCGACGTCGCTGAACCCGTCAGATCCCGAAGAGGCCCGACTCGTGCCGCGATGGCGCGCGCACGTCCGGCGCGTCGACGGCGAGCTCCTCGACCGGGCCGCGCCGGTCTTCACCCGGATCGCCGTCGACGAGCTGCTGAACCGGGGCGAAATCCGCGACCCGCGCGTCGCCGCGCACCATGCCAAGGCGAAGGCGTTCCAGAACGAGGCGATCGCCGCGCTGCTGCGTCCGCCGGGACCGGGCGGGAGCGGGGGCGAAGGCCATCATCACGGCGGGCGTCCGGCGTCGGCGATCGCGTTCGAGCCGCAGCCGCTGCTCGACGAGATCCGCGACGAGCTTTCGCGCCGGTTCGCCCGCGGCGTCATGCTCTGGCAAATCGAGCGCGACGAGCTGGTGGGCTTCGGCGGCGAACTCGACCGCGCCGTGCCGATGCCCGGCTGGACCAACGTCTGGACGATGCCGATCCAGAACCGCGTCGACATGCTCGCGACCGGCGTCAACACGCCGATCGGCGTCCGCGTGCTGGGCGACGACCTCGACGACGTCGTCCGGACGTCCGAGGCGATCGCGGCCGTCGTCAAGACGATCCCCGGCGCGGTCGACGTGGTCGCCGATCCGATCCGGGGCAAGTCGTACCTGGAGATCCGCTTCGACCGCCGCAAGGCCGCGCAACTGGGCGTGAGCATCGGCGAGGCCAACAAGGTGATCGAGACCGCCCTGGCCGGCACGACCGCGACGACGACCGTCGAGGGCCGCGAGCGCCATCCCGTGGTCGTCCGCTA